>NZ_JAELVH010000100.1 GCF_019399235.1 Streptomyces poriferorum
GCACGGGCCCGTTCGCCTCTGCGGGGGCCGGGCCCGTGCCGGGCTCGGGCGCGGGGGGCTTCGGCTTCTCCGCGGGCTGCTCCTTCGCGGGCGTGGCTGGGGCCGCCGCGGGCTTGTCGGGCTGCGGGGCGGCGACTGGCTGGGCCTCGTCTGGCAAGAGCGCTCCTCGTGCGGATCCGGACACCCGGAAAGGCCATCGTATCGACCCTGCGGCCGGAGCTCCCCCGGGGACGGTGAGAGCCCTCACAACGCGGAACGGGCACCCGGTTGTTCCCGGGTGCCCGTCGCGTGGTGCGGTCGGTTGTGCCGACTGCCGTCCGGCGGCCGCTCTAGACCGTGATCAGGGCCTCCAGCGGGGCGCCCCGCAGGTGCGGTGCCAGGGCTTCCCGGCCTGCCAGGAAACCCAGCTCCATGAGGACGCTGACGCCGGCGACCGAGGCTCCGGCCCGACGGATCAGCTCCAGTGAGGCCCCGGCGGTACCGCCGGTGGCCAGGACGTCGTCGATGACCATGACGCGGTCGTCGGCCGACAGGTCCTCCGCGTGGACCTCGATCTCCGCGGTGCCGTACTCGAGCTCGTACGCCTGGCCGAGCGTGGCTCCCGGCAGCTTCCCGGCCTTGCGGACGGGGATGAAGCCGAGGCCGGCCCGTACCGCGACCGGTGCGGCCAGGATGAAGCCGCGGGCCTCCAGACCGACGATCTTCGTGGCGCCGTGCCGTACGCACAGTTCCGCGAGGGCGTCGGTGAGAGCCGTGAACGCGACCGGGTCCGCCAGCAGCGGCGTGATGTCCTTGAACATCACGCCCGGCTTCGGGTAGTCCGCCACATCACGGATCCGGCTGAGCAGCAGTTCCCTGGTGCTCTCGGCGGTGCTGGTCATCGACGCTTCCCCGGAGTCCGGCCGTGGCCCCTCGGGGGCTCCTGGCGCTGACCGACGACCGCACCGGCGGGCGCGGCGTCCTCGGGGTACTGCTCGTCCGCCTGCTCCGCCTGCTCGGCCTCGTTGAGCTCGCCCTTGGCCGCGGCTGCGGCACGCTTGGCGAGGATCCGCTTCTTCAGCGCCTTCATCTGCGGTTCGCGTTCCTTGAGGTCGGCGACGAGCGGAGTGGCGATGAAGATCGAGGAGTACGCACCGGCGGCGAGACCGACGAAGAGTGCCAGCGAGATGTCGTTCAGCATGCCGGCGCCGAGGACACCGCCACCGATGAACAGCAGACCGGCGACCGGCAGCAGGGCGACGACCGTGGTGTTGATCGAACGCACCAGCGTGCCGTTGATGGAACGGTTGGCGATCTCGCTGTACGTCCAGCGGGTCTGCTTGGTGATCCCCTTCGTGCCCTCCTTGAGGCTGTCGAAGACGACGACCGTGTCGTAGAGGGAGTAACCGAGGATCGTCAGCAGACCGATCACGGTGCCCGGGGTGACCTCGAAGCCGACCAGGGCGTAGATGCCGACCGTGATGGTGATGTCGTGGATCAGCGCGACGAGGGCCGCGATGGCCATCCGCCATTCGAAGGCGATCGCCAGGTAGATCACGACGAGGACCATGAAGACGCCGAGGCCGGTCCAGGCCTTGTTGGCGATCTGCTCACCCCAGCTGGGGCCGACCAGGTCGGCGGCGATCTTCTCTTCCGGAACGTCGAGGCTCTTGGAGAGTTCGCCCTTGATCTGGTCGGACTTCGCGGTGTCGACCTCGGTGATCTGGATGCGCAGACCGCCGTTGCCCAGCTTCTGGACGATGGCCTGGTGACCCGATGCCTCGGTCGCCACGTCCTCCGCCTCGGAGACGGACACGCTCGTCTTCGGGGTGGTGAAGACGGCGCCGCCCTTGAACTCGATGCCCATGTTGAGGCCGCTGACCGCCAGGCCGACGATGGCCGTGATGGTGATCAGGATCGAGATGCCGTACCAGATCTTGCGGTTGCCGATGAAGTCGTAGCCGACCTCGCCGCGGTAGAGACGGGCGCCGAGATTGCCGAGTCGCGACATCTCACGCCTCCTTCGGGTCGGTGGGGGCGTTGACACGGCGCGAACGGCGGAGCGGGGGCTTGGCGCCGAGCCGCTTCGGGTCCAGTCCGGACCACGGGTGACCACTCGCGAAGAACTTCGTGCGGGCCATGATCGTCATGACGGGCTTCGTGAAGAGGAAGACCACGACCACGTCGAGCAGGGTGGTGAGACCCAGCGTGAACGCGAAGCCCTGGACCTTGCCGACGGTGACCACGAACAGGACAGCCGCCGCCAGGAACGACACGAAGTCGGAGACGAGGATGGTGCGCCGGGCACGCGGCCAGGCACGCTCGACGGCCGGGCGGAGTGTGCGGCCCTCGCGGATCTCGTCCCGGATGCGTTCGAAGTACACGATGAACGAGTCCGCGGTGATACCGATCGCGACGATGGCGCCACAGACCGCGGGCAGGTTCAGCGCGAAGCCGATGGCCGGGCCGAGCAGCGACATGATCGTGTAGGTCAGGATGCCGGAGACCAGGAGGCTGAGCAGCGCGATGAACGCCAGTCCGCGGTAGTAGGCCACCAGGTAGATGACCACCAGGGCCAGGCCGATGGCACCGGCGATGAGGCCCGCTCGGAGCTGCTCGCCGCCGAGGGCGGCGGTGACGGTGGTGACGCTCTGCTCCTCGAAGGAGAGCGGCAGCGCACCGTACGAGAGCACGTTGGCCAGATCCTCGGCGGACTGCTGGGTGAAGCTGCCGGAGATCTCGGCGTTGGCGCTCAGTGCCTGGCTCACAGAAGGTGCCGAGACGACCTCGCCGTCGAGCGCGATGGCGAACTGGTTCTGCGGCTGCTGCTGCTGGGCGAGCTTGCCCGTGGTCTTGTTGAACTTCTTCGCGCCGCCGTCGGTGAACTCCATCTGGACGATCCACTGACCGGTCTGCTGGTTGATCGCAGCCTTGGCGCTGTCCACGTCCGTGCCGTCGACTTCGGCCGGGCCGAGGACGTACTTGGCGCTGCCGTCCTGCTCACAGGCGACGACCGTGTCGGTGGCCTTGGTGCCCTGGCTCGCCTTGGAGCGGGAGGCCTTGCTGGAGCAGTCCAGCGCCTCGAACTTCTTCTGCAGGTCCGCGGCGGCCGCCTGCTCCTCGGCGGAGGCGGTCGGGGTGGCGCTCGCCTCCGGCGTGGTGCTGGCCTTCGGCGAGGGCGTGGGGTCCGCCTTCAGGGCGCCGGTGACCGCGCGGCCCTGGGTGGTGGCGGTGCTGCTGGGCTTCGCGGACGAGCTCGCCTTGTCCGAGGCCTTGGCGCTCGGCTCGGCGGACGGGCTGGCCTTGTCCGTGGACGAGGCGCTCGGCGCGGGCGTCGGCGTTCCCTGGGCGACGGTCAGCACCGGCCGGAAGTAGAGCTTGGCGGTCGTACCGACCTGCTCACGGGCCTGGGCGGAGTTCGTGCCCTTGGGGATGTTGACGATGATGTTGCTCTCGCCCTGGGTCTGGACCTCGGCCTCGGAGACACCAAGACCGTTGACGCGGCGTTCCATGATCTGGACCGCCGTGTCCATGTTGGTCTTGTTGATCGCCGACTCCTGGCCGGGCTCGGCCTTCGCCTCCAGCGTGATGGACGTGCCACCGGCCAGGTCGATGCCGAGTCGCGGCGTCGGCTGGTCGGCAAGGAACATCCCGCCGGTGAGAGCGACCATGGCGATCAGGATCAGAGCCAGGGAACGCCCCGGCCTGCCCTGACCGCCGGCCGGTCCTCGGCCCTTCTTCGGTGCTGCCACCTTCTCGTTTCTCCCTGTCCAACCGCCCCGCGCCGGGTACGCGCCCGAGCGGCCACGAAGTTTAGTGGGGACCCGCCCCCGCAGAAGACCGCACGGTCCGGGGATGGCCGGATGCCTGTGGGCTCACGGCATCCCCGGGTCGTGTGCTACTTCGCGTCGGCCTCGCCGTCGGCCTTGCCATCGGACTTCTTGTCGGCCTTGTCGTCGGCCGGCTCCGCGTCGTCCGCCTCGGTCTTCTTGACCAGGTCGGTCTTCGCGTCGTCGTCGCCGGCGGCCTCATCGGTCTCGGTCAGCGAGGAGGCGTCGTCCGGCACGACCGTGCCGTCGACGTCGAGCTCCTCGGTGTCGCCGTGGACGATGCGGTTGTACTCCGCGTCGTCGAGGACGGCGCCGATGGCGTTCTTCGCGTAGATCGCGTGGACGCCGGGGGCGACCTCAAGGAGAACCGTGTCGTCGTGAAGCTCCTTGACGGTGGCGTACATGCCCCCGATCGTCCGGACGCCGGTGCCGGGCTGCATTTCATTGCGCATGTTCGCAGCCGCCGCCTGCTTCTTCTTGGCGGACCGCGTCATCAGGAACATGGCCCCGATGAGCACGATGAAGGGGAGGAGAGTCACGGGATTCACGGGACGATTTTCCTTCGCACGACCGCGCTGGAAGGCGGCCTGGTCTACGGGGGTGGGTACACCGACCTTTAAGGGCGGCATCGGCGGAGTCTAAGCGAGTCCGCATCGATGGAACAACGCCCAGCATGGCACCGTGGTTCCTCTGTGGGTCAACCTGTGATGCATCACGCCCCGAACAGGCCCTGTTGTCCCTTTCCGCCGTGCTGCGGAGGGACCAGTCCGAGATGAGCCCAGGCCGCCGGGGTGGCCACACGGCCCCGAGGCGTCCTGGCCAGCAGCCCTTCCCGTACGAGGAAGGGCTCCGCGACCTCCTCGACCGTTTCGCGCTCCTCACCCACGGCGACGGCGAGGGTGGACAGGCCCACCGGGCCGCCGCCGAAGAGCTTCAGCAGGGCGCCGAGCACCGCCCGGTCCAGCCGGTCCAGGCCCCTGGCGTCGACCTCGTACACCTTGAGGGCCGCGGCGGCGATCTCTCGGTCGATCCTGCCTTCGGCCTTGACCTGGGCGTAGTCCCGGACGCGGCGCAGCAGCCGGTTGGCGATGCGGGGCGTGCCTCGGGAGCGGCCGGCGATCTCGGCAGCGCCCTCGACGTCTATCGCGACGTCCAGGAGGCCCGCCGAGCGGTGAATCACCCGTTCCAGTTCGGTGGGGGCGTAGAACTCCATGTGACCGGTGAAACCGAAGCGGTCGCGCAGCGGGGGCGGCAGCAGTCCGGCCCGGGTCGTCGCGCCGACCAGGGTGAAGGGCGGCAGCTCCAGCGGGATGGCGGTGGCCCCGGGCCCCTTGCCGACGATCACGTCGACCCGGAAGTCCTCCATGGCCATGTAGAGCATCTCCTCGGCGGGCCGGGACATGCGGTGGATCTCGTCGAGGAAGAGGACCTCGCCCTCCTGGAGCGAGGACAGGATCGCGGCCAGGTCCCCCGCGTGCTGGATGGCGGGGCCGGAGGTGATCCGGATCGGTGCGTTCATCTCCGCTGCGATGATCATGGAGAGGGTGGTCTTGCCCAGACCGGGGGCGCCGGAGAGCAGCACGTGGTCGGCGGTGGCGCCGCGGGCGCGGGCCGCCTTGAGGACCAGGTCGAGCTGTTCGCGCACCTTCTCCTGGCCGACGAACTCGTCGAGGTCCTTGGGGCGCAGCGCCGCCTCGACCGCGGTGTCCTCGCCGTCCGCTCCGGCGTCGACGAGCCGCTCGTCGAGGAGCTCGTCGGTGTCGGGTCCGGTCTCGTCCCAGTTCATCTCGTCAGTCCCGCCTCGGGTGTTTCGGTGCCGTGCCGTGGGATGCCAGGCCGGGCGTCAGGGTGGTGCCCGGATCCGCTCAGCGCGCGCGGTTGAGGGTCTGGAGGGCGGCGCGCAGCAGCTGCGGCACGGGCGGCTGGGCGCCCTCCGCGAGGGCAGCCTCCGCCTGCGGTGCCACGGCGGACACCGCTTCGTCCGCCTCGCGGGTGGCGTAGCCGAGACCGATCAGGGCGGCCTGGAGCTGGTCGCGCCAGGAGGAGGTGACCGCGGTGCCGATGCCCTGCTGGCCGATGTGGGCGCCGACGGGCTCGCCGAGTCTGTCCTTCAGTTCGAGCAGGAGTTTCTGGGCGCCCTTCTTGCCGATGCCGGAGACGGCGGTGAGCGCCTTCTCGTCGCCGGTGGCCACGGCGATGCGCAGAGCGTCCGGGCTGTGTGTGGCGAGCATGGCCTGGGCGAGCCGGGGTCCGACTCCGCTGGCGGTCTGCAAAAGCTCGAAGACCTGCCGTTCGTCGTCGTCGGCGAAGCCGTAGAGCGTCAGCGAGTCCTCCCGTACGACGAGGGAGGTGGCGAGCTTGGCCTCCTTGCCGGTGCGGAGGCCGGCGAGGGTGTTCGGTGCGCACTGGACGGCCATGCCGATGCCGCCGACCTCGATCACGGCCGTGGTCGGACTGAGCGCGGCGACGGGGCCGCTGACGAAGGCGATCATCGGGGGACCTTCCGGACGGGGGCTGCTGCGGTGCGCGGGACGCGCGGGGTGCGGGCAGCCGCTGCGGCCGCCGCGTGCGCCTGCTGGAGGCGGTTGAGCGCGGGGGCGCGCCAGATGTGGCAGATGGCGAGGGCGAGGGCGTCGGCGGCGTCCGCCGGTTTCGGTGGGGCGTCCAGGCGCAGGAGCCGGGTGACCATGGCGCCGACCTGCGCCTTGTCCGCGCGCCCGCTGCCGGTGACGGCGGCCTTGACCTCGCTGGGCGTGTGCAGGGCGACCGGGATGCCGCGGCGGGAGGCGCAGAGCATGGCGACCGCACTGGCCTGGGCGGTGCCCATCACCGTACGGACGTTGTGCTGGGCGAACACCCGCTCCACGGCGACGAATTCGGGGCGGTGCTCGTCGAGCCACTCCTCGATGCCGCGCTCGATGGCCACCAGTCTGTGGCCGAGCTCCGCGTCGGCCGCGGTGCGCACGACGCCCACCCCGATCATCGTCAGGGGCCGGCCCGCGACGCCCTCGACGACTCCGACGCCGCACCGGGTGAGCCCGGGGTCCACGCCGAGTACCCGCACGATTCGCCCCCTCCCTGCCGATCGGTCAACTGTTCCCGCAGGCTATCGGCTCGCACTGACAATGCGACGGGCCGACGGGGTGTGTCCCCGTCGGCCCGTCCACGGAATGCTGTGCCGGTCGCCCGGCAGCCGTTCAGGCGTCGACCTTCTCCATGACCTCGTCGGAGACGTCGAAGTTGGCGAAGACGTTCTGCACGTCGTCGCTGTCCTCCAGCGCGTCGATGAGCTTGAAGATCTTGCGCGCGCCCTCTTCGTCGAGGTCGACCTGCATGGTGGGCAGGAAGTTGGCCTCGGCCGAGTCGTAGTCGATGCCCGCCTCCTGGAGCGCGGTGCGGACCGCGACCATGTCGGTGGCCTCGCTGACGACCTCGTAGCTCTCACCGAGGTCGTTGACCTCCTCGGCGCCGGCGTCGAGCACCGCGCCCAGGACGTCGTCCTCGGACAGTTCACCCTTGGGGACGATGACGACGCCCTTGCGGTTGAACAGGTACGAGACCGAACCCGGGTCGGCCATCGAGCCGCCGTTGCGCGTCATGGCGACGCGTACGTCGGAGGCGGCACGGTTGCGGTTGTCGGTGAGGCACTCGATGAGCACCGCGACACCGTTCGGGCCGTAGCCCTCGTACATGATCGTCTGATAGTCGACGCCGCCCGCTTCGAGACCGCCACCGCGCTTGACCGCGGAGTCGATGTTCTTGTTCGGGACCGAGCTCTTCTTCGCCTTCTGGATCGCGTCCACAAGGGTCGGGTTGCCCTCGGGGTCCACACCGCCGGTGCGGGCCGCGACCTCGATGTTCTTGATCAGCTTCGCGAAGAGCTTGCCGCGCTTGGCGTCAATCACGGCCTTCTTGTGCTTCGTCGTAGCCCATTTAGAGTGGCCGGACATCTGCCTTCTCCTTCGCGTCACCAAATTCCGTACGAACCCGAGAGATCCTACCGGGGTCGAGTCAGCTGACTGCGCGCACCATGTCGACGAAGTAGGCGTGAACCCGGTGGTCCCCGGTCAGTTCCGGGTGGAATGACGTGGCAAGGGCGTTTCCCTGCCGTACCGCCACGATGTGCCCGCCGTGCTCGGCCACCACCTTGGCCTGCGCGCCCACGGACTCGACCCACGGGGCCCGGATGAAGACGCCCTCGACGGGGCCGCCCTCGATCCCGGCGACCTCGACGGCCGCCTCGAACGACTCGTTCTGCCGCCCGAAAGCGTTACGCCGCACGATCATGTCGATGCCACCGAGGGTCTCCTGGCCCGAGCGCGGGTCGAGGATCTTGTCGGCGAGCAGGATCATCCCGGCGCAGGTGCCGTAGACCGGCATCCCGGCCCGTACCCGCTCGCGGAGCGGTTCCAGCATGCCGAACAGGGCGGCCAGTTTGGACATCGTGGTGGACTCGCCGCCCGGAATGACCAGGCCGTCGACCTCGGCGAGTTCCTCGGGGCGCCGGACCGGCCTGGCCAGGGCGTCCGCCGAGGCCAGGGCGATCAGGTGTTCCCGTACGTCGCCCTGGAGAGCCAGGACTCCGATCACAGGGGTGTCGCTCATCAGTGACTACCAGCCGCGGTTGGCGTAGCGCTCGGCCTCGGGCAGCGTGTCGCAGTTGATGCCGACCATGGCCTCGCCCAGGTTGCGGGAGGCGTCCGCGATGATCTTCGGGTCGTCGTAGAAGGTGGTGGCCTTCACGATGGCGGCGGCGCGCTTGGCCGGGTCGCCGGACTTGAAGATGCCGGAGCCGACGAAGACGCCCTCGGCGCCGAGCTGGCGCATCAGCGCGGCGTCGGCCGGGGTGGCGACGCCACCCGCGGAGAACAGGACGACGGGCAGCTTGCCGAGCTCGGCGACTTCCTTGACCAGCTCGTACGGGGCACGGAGGTCCTTGGCGGCCGCGTACAGCTCGTTGTTGTCGTAGCCGCGCAGTCGGGCGATCTCGTTCTTGATCTGGCGCAGGTGGCGGACGGCCTCGACGACGTTGCCGGTGCCGGCCTCGCCCTTCGAGCGGATCATGGCCGCGCCCTCGGCGATGCGGCGCAGGGCCTCGCCCAGGTTGGTGGCACCGCAGACGAACGGGGTGGTGAACGCGAACTTGTCGCTGTGGTTGACCTCGTCGGCCGGGGTGAGGACCTCGGACTCGTCGATGTAGTCGACGCCGAGGGACTGCAGCACCTGGGCCTCGACGAAGTGACCGATGCGGGACTTGGCCATCACCGGGATGGAGACGGACTCGATGATCTCCTCGATCATGGTCGGGTCCGACATCCGGGCCACGCCGCCGTCCTTGCGGATGTCGGCCGGAACCCGCTCCAGGGCCATGACGGCCACGGCGCCCGCGTCCTCGGCGATCTTCGCCTGCTCGGCGTTGACGACGTCCATGATCACGCCGCCCTTGAGCTGCTCGGCCATGCCGCGCTTGACGCGGGCGGTGCCGGTGGCGGGGGCGTCGGCGGACTGCGGGGTGGCGGGATTCGTGGACACGGATCGACCTCACTGGGAGAAGGAGCTGCTGAATGTGCGGGGCTGATGCACTGCTGAGCAAACTCTCCGGCACCAGTCCACAGCAAGGGCCAATGGGAGGCCGGTGGATCGTTTTGGCCCGGTGGACCGTTTTTGGGCACGGGAAATCGGTTTTTGGCCTGCTGTATCGGTTCGGTCCGGCGTGGTGGCAGGCGCGGCCGTGCCGAGCACGCCCCGCGACTGCCGTCGTCAGCTGACCGGGCGGTCCGCGAGGGCGACCGGCGGCTCGTCGTCCATCTCGAAGGCCAGCGGGAACGGGGCGTGTCCGGCCAGCCGGAACCAGCGCACGGTGCGGTGACGGCGCAGCGCCCGCGCCGCCCGCACCGCGTCGTTGTGGAACCTGCGCGCCATCGGGACCCGGCGCACGGCCGCGGCCAGCTCGGAGGCGGCCTCCTCGCCGCCCGGGATCTCCTTCACCGCGTCGACCTGTGCCCGCTCGCCGAACACCGCGCGCAGGGCGGTGCTGAGCTCGCTCTCGGCGACCTCACGGTGCTCCTCCTCGGACTGCCGGGCGGCGTGCGCGGCCTCGTACAGCACGATGGAGGCCGCCGGGTCGAGGACACCGGACGTGGCGAGTTCCTGGGTGACCGAGGCGCGGCGCAGGAGTTGGGCGTCGAGGGCGGCCCGGGCCGCGTCGATCCGGGTGTGCAGCCGGTCGAGACGGCCCGCGGTCCAGCTGAGGTACAGGCCGATCGCGATGAGCACGACGGCGGTCCAGATGAGGGTTTCGGTCACGGGCGCAAAGGCTACCGGTGAGCGGGCGCCGGACAGCCGCCCCGGGCGGCGCGGGTGCCGTCCCGGGCGGCGCTCAGTCCCGGGCCAGCCCGAACCGCGCCCGCAGGCCCGTGCGTTCGTCCGTCGCCACCGACGCGGCCCCGTCCGCCACCGTCTCGTACACCGCGAGGATGTCCGCCCCGACCGTCGACCAGTCGAAGCGCCGCACGTGCGCGCTGCCCCGCTCGCGCAGTTCCGCACGCCGTTCCGGGTCGCCCAGCAGCCGGATCGCCGAAGCGGCCAGGGCGTCCGCGTCCTCGTTGGCGAACAGTTCCCCCGCCGCCCCCAGGTCCAGGACCTGGGCGAACGCGTCCAGGTCGCTGGCCAGGACCGGTGCGCCCGCCGACATCGCCTCGACCAGGATGATGCCGAAGCTCTCGCCGCCCGTGTTGGGCGCGACGTACACGTCGACGCTTCGCAGCAGCCGCGCCTTGTCCTCGTCACTCACCATGCCGAGGAACTCGACGCGTGCGCGCATCTCCTTCGGGAGCGAGGCCACGGCCTCCTCCTCGTCGCCCCGGCCCGCCACGAGCAGCCGGGTGTCCGGGCGGGCCGCGAGGATCGCGGGCAGCGCACGCATCAGGACGGGCAGGCCCTTTCGGGGCTCGTCGATGCGCCCGATGAAGCCGATCGTGCCGCCCTGCCACTCGGGCCTGGGCTCGGCCGCCGCGAAGAACCCGACGTCCACCCCGTTGGGGATGACGACCGCGTCGCCGCCCAGGTGCTCGACCAGGGTCCGGCGCGCGTACTCGCTGACCGCGATGCGCGCGCTGATCTTCTCCAGCGCCGGCTGGAGGATCGGATAGGCGGCGATCATCGCCCGCGAGCGCGGATTGGACGTGTGGAACGTGGCGACGATCGGCCCCTGCGCCGCCCAGCAGGTCAGGAGCCCCAGCGAGGGCGAGGTCGGCTCATGGATGTGGATCACGTCGAACGTGCCGTCGTGCAGCCACCGCCGCACCCGGGCAGCGGACAGGAAGCCAAAGTTCAGCCGGGCGACGGAGCCGTTGTACGGGACGGGCACGGCCCGGCCCGCGGACACCACGTAGGGCGGCAGCGGCGTCTCGTCGTCGGCCGGGGCCAGCACGGAGACCTGGTGGCCGAGCCGGATCAGATGCTCGGCCAGATCACGGATGTGGAACTGGACGCCGCCCGGAACGTCCCAGGAGTACGGGCAGACGATGCCGATCTTCACTGCTGGGGCCTTTCGTTCGGGTCGGGCCGGATCAGGAACGGGGTCCGGTGTGTGCGGCTGCACGGCGGCGGAGGGAGTCGCTGGGGAGCATGGGCGACCGGCACCCATGCGGCAGACGCGCGGGCCGGCCCCCGCGAGCCCGGCATGCCCCGCACGGAAGGCCCTATTCTCCGCGGGGTTCGAGGTCGGAGAGCCAGAGCCGTTGCAGCATGTGCCAGTCCTCCGGGTGCTCGGCGATACCCACGGCGAACGCGTCGGCCAGGGCCTGTGTCATCGAGGACGTCTTCTCGCCGCGGTCACCTGAGCCGGGTACCTCGACGGGCGGATGGATCCGCGCCTTCATCACCGGCGTGTCGTCGTACGAGAGGGTGACCGGCAGCAGCAGGGCACCGGTCTGCTGGGCCAGCAGCGCCGGGCCTGCGGGCATCCGGGCCGTACCGCCGAAGAACGTCACCTCGACGCCCGAGGCCGACAGGTCGCGGTCGGCCACCAGACAGACGAGCCCGCCCTCGCGCAGCCGGCGCGCCAGCGTCCCGAACGCGGTCCCGCCGTTGTGCGCGAGCACCTCCATGCCCAGGCCCTCGCGGTACGCCACGAACCGGTCGTACAGCGACTCGGGCTTGAGCCGCTCGGCGACCGTGGTGAACGGAACCTTCAGGTCCGTGGTGACCCACGCACCCGCCAGGTCCCAGTTCCCCAGGTGCGGCAGGGCGAGGACGACCCCGCGCCCCGCGTCGAGCCCTTCGGTCAGCCGGTGCGCGTCCGTCACGTCGATGGACGCCTTGATCCGCTCAGGCGTCCAGGTGGGCAGCCGGAACGACTCCATCCAGTAGCGCATGTACGAGCGCATGCCGGCCTTGGAGAGTGCCGCGAGCCAGGCCGGGCTCGCGTCAGGCACGACCCGCGCCAGGTTCGACTCCAGCCGCAGCACACTCTTGCCGCGCCGCTTCCACACCTGGTCGGCGATGGTGCGGAACAGCGCCCGCGCGGCCGGTTCGGGCAGCTTCTTGACCGCGGCCCAGCCCAGCCCGTACAGGCCGTCGCTCAGCCGCTCGCCGGCACCGGGCTTCGTGTCCCCGGGCGCGCCGCTCACTGCGCCGCCTCGCTCCCCCGGTCCCCCGCAGCCGGTACCGCGGCGGCCGCGTCGGCCTCGGCGGACTCACGGCGCACGGTCACGACCCGCTGCACCAGCGTCACCAGGCTGCCGACGGCGACGATCCACAGGGCGATCGGGAGCAGGATGTCGATCCCCGGCACACCGAACGCGTGCAGACCCGCCAGACCGGCGGCGACCAGCGAGATCACCAGGCGCTCGGCACGCTCCACGAGTCCGTTGACCGCGACCGGCAGCCCGATCGACTCGCCGCGCGCCTTGGTGTACGAGACCACCTGGCCGCTCGCCAGGCAGAAGATCGCGACCGCGCACAGGACGTTGTCGTCGCCGCTGCCCGCGTACCAGAGCGCGAAACCGGCGAAGATCGCCCCGTCGGCGACACGGTCGAGCGTCGAGTCGAGGAACGCCCCCCAGCGGCTGGAGATACCCGCCTGCCGCGCCATGTTGCCGTCGACGAGGTCGGAGAAGACGAAGATCGTGATGACGATCGTGCCCCAGAAGAACTCCCCCATCGGGAAGAAGACCAGCGCACCTGCCATCACCCCGGCCGTGCCGATCAGAGTGACCGCGTCAGGGCTCACGCCCAGACGCAGCAGCAGTGCGGCGAACGGCGTGAGGACACGCGTAAAAAATGCACGCGCGTACTTGTTCAGCATGGCCTTCCCGAGGGTCGGTGGGCCGCATGGCCCCATCGGCCACCGGCTGGCCCATCGTAGTCACGACCAAGGGGATCCACTGTCCGGGCACCCTGGGAGACGCCGCCGACCCGCCGGCGGATGACTCCCGGTTCCGTACGACGGTGTACGGCGTATGGACGCAACCCGGACACAGTGCCAAGCTCGGAACTACCGCGGGCGTCGTCGTAGCCGCCGCGGCGGCTCTCCTTCGTGCCCGCGCGGCCACTCCCCATCCCGCGCCGGCGGTCCCCCCGCCCGGCGCCATCACCCGGGAGGCACGCGTCATGGGCGACAAGGCACGCACGCACACCGGAGCCGCCGGAAGAGCAGCCACGGCCGACCACCCCTCCGCCATCAGGAACGTGGTGCTGGTCGGCCACAGCGGATCAGGCAAGACCACTCTCGTAGAGGCCCTCGCACAGACCGCGGGCGCGGTCAACCGGGCCGGCCGGGTCGAGGACGGCACCACGGTCTCCGACCACGACGGGATCGAACAGCGCCGGCAACGCTCGATATCACTCACCCTCGTCCCCGTCGAATGGGACGGAGTCAGGATCAACCTGCTGGACACTCCCGGATACGCCGACTTCGTCGGGGAGCTCAGGGCCGGTCTGCGCGCGGCGGACGCGGCCCTCTTCGTCGTCTCGGCCGCCCAGGAGGAGGACGCCGTCGCCGGCACCACCCGCGCCGTGTGGGAGGAGTGCGCGGCTGTCGGCATGCCGCGCGCCATCGTCGTCACCCACCTGGACACCGCCCGCACCTCCTTCGACGCGATGACCCGAATCTGTGGCGAGATCTTCGGCGGCGACGACCCCGACGCCGTACTTCCGCTCTACCTGCCGGTGCACGGACCCGAGGCCGCGGACGGACACGCACCGCTGACCGGGCTCACGGGACTGCTCTCGCAGCGGATCTTCGACTACTCGGCCGGCGAGCGGCGGGAGCACCCGCCGGCCGAGTCCCAGCAGGCGCCCCTGGCGGATGCCCGCAACCGGCTGATCGAAGGGATCATCGCCGAGAGCGAGGACGAGACCCTGATGGACCGCTACCTCGGCGGCGACGGCATCGACATCAAGACACTCGTCGACGACCTCGAACGCGCTGTCGCGCGCGGCACCTTCCACCCCGTCCTCACCGCCGCCCCCGCCGCCGACGGCGCCCACCAGGGGATCGGCACCGTCGAGCTCCTCAACCTGATCACCGGCGGCTTCCCCACACCTCTCGAACGCCCGCTGCCCGCCGTCACCACCCTGCACGGCGCCTCGCTCCCCGCCCTGGACTGCGACCCGCGGGGCTCCCTGGCCGCCGAGGTCGTCAAGACCGACTCCGACCCCTACATCGGCCGGCTCTCGCTCGTACGCGTCTTCTCCGGCACCCTGCGCCCCGACGACACGGTGCACATTTCCGGCCATGGACTCGATGACCCCGGCCACGAGGCCCGGCCCCTCCACGAGACCGAGATCCGCGTCGGCGCCCTGTCCTCCCCCTTCGGCAAACAGCAGCGGCCCGTCACCGCCTGTATCGCCGGTGATCTCGTCTGCGTCGCCCGGCTGGACAGCGCGGAGACCGGCGACACGTTGTCCGCCCCCGGCCGGCCCCTGCTGATGCGGCCGTGGACGATGCCCGACCCCCTGCTGCCGCTCGCCATCGAGGCACACAGCAAAGCCGACGAGGACAAACTCTCCCAGGGCCTCGCACGCCTCGTCGCCGAGGACCCGACCATGCGCCTGGAACAGAACCAGGACACCCGCCAGGTCGTCCTGTGGTGCCTCGGGGAAGCCCACCTGGACGTGGCGCTGGACCGGCTGCGCACCCGCTACGGCGTCCAGGTCGACGCAGTCCCCCACCGTGTCGCCCTGCGCGAGACGTTCGCCGGGCCGTCCACCGGACGCGGCCGCCACGTCAAACAGTCCGGCGGCCACGGCCAGTACGCCATCTGCGAGATCGACGTCGAGCCGCTGCCCACCGGCTCAGGCATCGAATTCGTCGACAAGGTGGCCGGCGGATCGGTACCCCGCCAGTTCATCCCCTCCGTCGAGAAGGGCGTCCGCGCCCAGGCCGCCCGCGGCCTGACCACCGGACATCCCTTGGTCGACGTCCGCGTCACCCTGCGGGACGGCAAGTCGCACTCCGTGGACTCCTCGGACGCCGCCTTCCAGACCGCGGGCGCCCTGGCTCTCCGCGAGGCCGCGGGCGACGCCCGCATCCAGCTCCTGGAGCCCGTCGCCGAGGTCCGCGTCCTGATCCCCGACGACTACGTCGGCCCGGTGATGAGCGACCTCTCCGGCCGCCGCGGCCGCGTGACCGGCACCGAGCAGTCCGGCACCGGACGCACCCTCGTACGGGCCGAGGTCCCGGAGCTGGAGATCGGACGCTACGCGGTCGACCTGCGCTCCCTGTCCCACGGAACCGGCCGGTTCGACCGCTGCTACGCCCGCCACGAGGCCATGCCCCCACAGCTTGCCGACCGTCTCCACGAACAGCAGGAGAACGGCACCAAAGGGACATAAATCCCTTGACTGCTCGCCGTCGTCCACAGTGTTGTCCACAGGGCCGGACGGGGTACCGATCCGGACGATACGCTGTGCTGCCAGGTCAGAAAGTGTGCCGGGCCCGGCAGTTGGGAAACAGCCGCAGGAGCGGTTCCTCGGTGGCGAGTGGGGGCGACAGTGGCCAGCAACGGATTCGATTTCTCTCCCGGAGCGCAGATTCCGCTCCAGGGTGCGGCAGGCGCGGCGGTGGCGACCAACGCCCTCGCCTCTGCCGCGTACCGGGACAGCCCGGTGGAGGACATCCTCAAAGCCAACAGCGAATGGCACAAGTCGGAAGTCAAGGCAGGGCGTTCCAAGCTCTTCAAGTCCGACTACTTCAAACCCGACCTCGGCGAGGCCTTCTCCCGCGCCGTCCAGGAACGCACGCTGGGCGGCGCGCGGAAAGCCCTCATCCAGTCCTTCGGCAGCGACCCCCAGACCGTCGTCGAGCACTGCCTCTCCGCGACCCGCCTGCGCAAGGCCCGCGACACCAAACTCACCGCGGTGACCGCCCTGTTCGGCTTCGTCTTCCTGCCCGGAATGCTGCTGTGGGTCATCGCGTTCCGTCTGCGCGACGGCCTCGCCAACACCAAGGACAAGGGCCTCGCCGCCATCGGCAACGCGCTGCTGCCCATCATCGGCATCGGAGCGCTGTTCCTCCTGGTCGCCATGCCCCTCAACGGGCTGCTGGCGCTGTACCTCCGCGCGATGATCGTGGCGCCCGTCATCGGCTGGCTGATCGCCAAACGGATCGCCGAGAAGTCCGCCCAGGACATGCGCGCCCGCTGGGAAGGGCTCCTCTCCGGCGGCGGCGTCATCGCGAAGATCCCGGAAGCGGTGCCGAAGAACCCCAACGAGACCGCCCGCGAGGCGCTCCGCCAGGGCCTGGAGAAGCTCTCCGCCGAACAGCAGTCCAACTCCGTCTTCTACGCAGGCCCCAAGGGCATCCTCGGCATGGGCACCCGCTGGGGCAGCTGGCAGCTCGCCGAAGACCTCGTCGCCAAGGACCCCGCCAAGGAGTTCCACCAGTTCCGCAGCTGGGACCTGATACGCGTCATCCACGACCAGCTCAAGATGCTGGAGCGCGGCCCCCTGAACACCGGCGGATTCCCCACCCCGTCCGTCACCCACTGGATCGTGTCGCCGGTCGGGGAGAACACCGACGAGGTGTCACGCCCCGCGGGCGAGGACGTCGCCACGTTCCAGGTCAAACCCCACGAGATACAGCGGATCTGCAACCACCAGCAGTTCGGCGGCGGCGACCGCCACTACCTGGGCGTCCAGTTCACCCTCTGGGACGGCCAGCTGGTCATCACCATGATGATCACCGTCACGGTGCTCTTCGAGACCCTGCGCATCGAAGTCACCGGGCACGCCCTCGGCCCCGTCCACTCCCTGTTCACCAGCAAGCCCGCGGCCAAGAAGAAGACGGTCAACAAGACCGTCAAGTTCTGGGAGACCCGCGACATCGCAC
Organism: Streptomyces poriferorum; assembly: GCF_019399235.1. Taxonomy (GTDB): domain Bacteria; phylum Actinomycetota; class Actinomycetes; order Streptomycetales; family Streptomycetaceae; genus Streptomyces; species Streptomyces poriferorum. The sequence goes on from NZ_JAELVH010000100.1 coordinate 17,146, forward strand.
TGGCCCTGGTCGAGTCGAAGGAGGTCGTCCGCCTCGCCCTGCGCGCCCCCTTCACCTGGTACCCGCCGCTCCTGGACTACCTCGGCGGCAAGATCGCCCTGCCGGAGCCCTTCGGGCTGCGGCACGCCTGGGCCGAGAAGCCGTGGCGCCACCGCTTCATGGCCGACGACGCGATGCGGGCCGCCACACCCGTCCTGCGCGTCGTGCACAGTGCCGCCATGAAGGTCCTGGAGGAGAACGGCGTCGACACGGACCGCTTCGACAACCGCTCGTCGATACTGAGCGGACTGGTCCAGGACCCCACCCCGCGCAAGGCCGACCTCTACGACGCCTAGAGACAGCGAGAGGGGCGCCCCGGAAGACCGGGGCGCCCCTCTCGGTACAAGAAGAAGGCGGCAGTCAGACGCCGCGCGGCCAGGCGTCGGCCAGCATCGCGCGGGTGTCCGCCAGCAACTGCGGCAGCACCTTGGTGTGGCCCACCACCGGCATGAAGTTGGTGTCGCCGCCCCATCGCGGCACCAGGTGCTGGTGCAGATGCGCGGCGATACCCGCACCGGCCACCGCGCCCTGGTTCATCCCGATATTGAAACCGTGCGCCCCCGACGCCCCACGCAGCGCGGTCATCGCACGCTTGGTGAAATCGGCGAGCTCCACCGTCTCCGGACCGTCCAGCTCGGTGTAGTCCGCGACGTGCCGGTACGGCACCACCATCAGATGCCCACCGTTGTACGGATACAGATTGAGCACCGCGTAGACCTTCTCGCCGCGCGCGACGACGAGCCCGTCCTCGTCCGACTTCGAGGGGATCTCACAGAACGGACAGCCGTCGCCGGCCTCCGGGCCGGTCGGCTTGTTCTCGCCCTGGATGTACGCCATCCGGTGGGGCGTCCACAGGCGCTGGAACGCATCGGGCGTCCCCACTCCGATCTGCTGCTCCGGCTCACTCGTCATGCCGATCAGCATATTGCGTACCCCACGCGAAGCGTGTCGCCGGGGCCGATCCCGTCCGATCGGCGCGATGCTGGCCCGATGCGCGACAGCACCCCGGCCCTGCCCTCACCCGCTCTCGCCCTCTGGGAGCAGCGCACCGAGGTACCGCTCTTCGCCGCCTCCCTGCTGTTCCTGCTCGGCTACGCGGTCCGCGTCCTCGCCCCGGACGACGCCGAGCCGTGGCACGACCTCGCCCTCGCCCTGGTCGCCGCCACCTGGCTCCTCTTCGTCATCGACTACGCCGTACGGATCCGTCTCAGCGGCCTGGGCCACCGCTTCCTCCGAGTCCGCTGGCTCGACACGCTCGTGCTCCTGCTGCCACTGCTGCGCCCGTTGCGGCTGGTCAAGGTCTATACGGCCATCCAGAAGCGTCACGACGAACCGAGGCTGAGCCTGTACGCGCGGGTCATGTCGTACGCCGGCCTGGCGGCCCTGCTGCTCGGCTTCTCGGCGGCTCTCGCGGTCTACCACCAGGAGCACGACGCGCCGGGCGCCTCGATCAGGACCTTCGGCGACTCGGTCTGGTGGGCGTGCGCGACACTCACGACGGTGGGGTACGGGGATGCCGTGCCGGTGACGCCGTGGGGCCGGGTCGTCGCGGCCTTCCTGATGGCCTGCGGGCTGGCGCTGCTGGGGGCGGTGACGGGTTCGTTCTCGTCGTGGCTGATCCAGGTGTTCCGGCGGGAGGACGAGAAGGGGCCCCCGGTGAGCGGGTAGCTCGCCGGGGGCCCCTGCCGGGCACGGATCAGACCTGGACGCGGTCCTCCACGGCCTTGGCGATCTTGGCGATGGCGTCCTCGACCGGGATGCCGTTCTCCTGCGAACCGTCGCGGTAGCGGAAGGAGACGGCACCGTTGGCCATGTCCTCGTCACCAGCGATGATCATGAAGGGCACCTTGGCCTTCTGCTGGTTGCGGATCTTCTTCTGCATCCGGTCCGACGAGGCGTCCACGTCGACCCGCAGCCCCTGCTTGCGGGCCTTGGCGGCGAACTCCTGGAGGTAGGGGATGTGCGCGTCGCCGATCGGGATGCCGACCGCCTGGACGGGCGCCAGCCACACCGGGAACGCACCCGCGTAGTGCTCGAGGAGCACGGCGAAGAAGCGCTCGATGGAGCCGAACAGGGCGCGGTGGATCATGACCGGGCGCTGCTTGGTGCCGTCGGGGCCGGTGTACTCCAGGTCGAAGCGCTCCGGCAGGTTGAAGTCGAGCTGCACGGTCGACATCTGCCAGGTCCGGCCGATGGCGTCCTTGCACTGCACCGAGATCTTCGGGCCGTAGAACGCGGCGCCGCCCGGGTCCGGGACCAGCGGCAGGCCCTGCTTCTCGGCGACCAGACGCAGCGTCTCGGTGGCCTCTTCCCAGACCTCGTCGCTGCCGACGAACTTCTCCGGGTCCTTGGTGGAGAGCTCCAGGTAGAAGTCGGTCAGGCCGTAGTCGCGGAGCAGGTTCAGGACGAACGTGAGTGTCCGGTCGAGCTCCTCCGCCATCTGCTCCTTGGTGCAGTAGATGTGCGCGTCGTCCTGCGTGAAGCCGCGCGAGCGGGTCAGGCCGTGCACCACGCCCGACTTCTCGTACCGGTACACCGTGCCGAACTCGAAGAGGCGCAGCGGCAGTTCACGGTACGAGCGGCCGCGCGCGTCGAAGATCAGGTTGTGCATCGGGCAGTTCATCGGCTTGAGGTAGTAGTCCACCCCGTCGTCGAGCTGCATGGGCGGGTACATGCCGTCGGCGTACCAGTCCAGGTGGCCGGACTTCTCGAAGAGCTTGCCCTTGGTGGCGTGCGGCGAGTAGACGAACTCGTAGCCCTCCTCCTCGTGGCGGCGCCGCGAGTAGTCCTCCATGGCCCGGCGGATGACGCCGCCCTTGGGGTGGAAGACGGCGAGGCCGGGGCCGATCTCGTCGGGGAAGGAGAAGAGGTCCAGCTCGTTGCCGAGCTTGCGGTGGTCGCGCTTGGCGGCCTCCTCCAGGAACTCCAGGTGCGCCTTCAGCTCGTCCTTGGTCGGCCAGGCGGTCCCGTAGATGCGCTGGAGCATCGGGTTCTTCTCGCTGCCGCGCCAGTAGGCCGCGGCGTTGCGCATGAGCTTGAACGCCGGGATGAACCGGGTGGTCGGCAGGTGGGGACCCCGGCAGAGGTCCTTCCAGCACAGCTCGCCGGTCTTCGGGTCGAGGTTGTCGTAGATGGTCAGCTCGCCGCCGCCCACCTCGACGTCCGCGCCGTCGTCCGTGGAGGCGGAGCCCTTGATGCCGATGAGCTCCAGCTTGTACGGCTCGTCGGCGAGCTCCTCGCGGGCCGCCTCGTCCGTCACGACCCGGCGGGAGAACTTCTGGCCCCGCTTCTGGATCTCCTGCATCTTCTTCTCGATGGCCTTGAGGTCCTCGGGCGTGAACGGCGTCTCGACGTCGAAGTCGTAGTAGAAGCCGTCCTTGACCGGCGGGCCGATGCCGAGCTTGGCCTCGGGGTGCAGCTCCTGGACGGCCTGGGCCATCACGTGTGCGGTGGAGTGCCGCAGGATGTTGAGGCCGTCCTCGGAGGAGATCAGGACGGGCTCGACGGTCTCGCCGTCGGCGACGACGTACGCGAGGTCCTTCAGTTCACCGGCGATGCGGGCGGCGACGACGGTGCGCTCACCGGGGAAGAGCTCGGCTGCCGTAGTGCCCGTCGTCACCACGCGCTCTTCCCGCTCGGAATCGCGTTGGATGGTCACACGGACGTCTGACACCGGTCTCTCCTGACTGAGGGGGCGCACCCGCATTCCCATGGCGGACGCAAGGGGAATCGTACCGAGCCGACGGCCCCCATAGCGAAATGGGCCGCCTGCGCCCCGCTACTCCCCCGTGCATGCCTCCTCGAAGTAGTCGACGTTCTCCTGGAGCGACTTCATCAGCCTGTCCCGTTCCTCCTCGTCGACCTGGACCGGTACCACCTGCGAGGCCCTGGTCAGACGCCGGAAGCCGCCCCGGCTCTCCAGCCTTCCCTCGACCCGCACGGGAAGCCCCACCAGGTGGGCCTGGCCTGCGATCCGGTACGCCTCCTCGTCGAGCTCCAGCCGTACGTGCGGCACCTCGGCACCCGCCAGGACCCGTAGCCGTACGATTCCGGCTCCGCGCGGCCCCGAGCGGCGCAGGCGCACGACGGCGCCGGTGATCCGCACCGTCACCGCGGGCTCGTCCCGGAGGTAGCGGGCCCCGGCCCGGCGCAGGGCAGGGAGGTCGCCCGGGGAGAACTCGACCGGTTCGGGGCGTGCCGGACAGCCGTCGGGGGCTCCGGCGGAGGGCGCCCAGTCCAGCGCGATGCCGGCCCCCTCCGAGCCCCGGACGAGCGCGATGACCGCCTCGGTCAGTTCCCGGCTGACGCCCGCCTCGACCGCGGAGTCGAAGGCCTCCATGCCGCCGGTCGCCCGTTGGTAGTCGACGGCCTCCCGGGCGGCGTGCAGCGCGTGGTAGAGCCGTACGGCGAGGGGGCGGCCCGCCTGGACGGGGAGGAAGGCCGTGAGGTCGCGGCCACCGGGTGCGGGGCCGATGAGGATGGAGCCGAGCGTCGCCAGGGCGCGGCGGCGGTGGCGGGCGCCGTGGTAACCGGCCCGGCCGCGGACGGCGAGTGCGCCGGCCAGCAGGATCTGGCGGGCGGCGCCGTGCAGCTGTTCCGCCCCGGCCCAGCCGGCCGCC
>NZ_JAELVH010000101.1 GCF_019399235.1 Streptomyces poriferorum
CCTGGGTGTACGGGTCGTCGGCCGCGGCCGACGACCCGTACACCCAGGCCTTCCTCACCCAGTACGGCAAGATCAAGGCGTCCGCCAACGGCTACTTCAGCCCGGACGGCCTGCCGTACCACTCGGTCGAGACCCTGATGGTCGAGGCGCCCGACCACGGTCACCAGACCACGTCGGAGGCCGTCAGCTTCTGGATGTGGCTGGAGGCCGCGTACGGACGGGTGACCGGTGACTGGGCGCCCTTCAACGCGGCCTGGGCGGTGGCCGAGAAGACCATCATCCCCCAGCACGCCGACCAGTCCACCGCCGACGCCTACAACCCGTCGGCCCCCGCGACCTACGCCCCGGAGCACCCGCTGCCCAGCGGCTACCCCTCCGCGCTGGACCCCGCGGTCAAGGTCGGCACGGACCCGCTCGCCACCGAACTCGCCTCGTCCTACGGGACGATGGACGTCTACGGCATGCACTGGCTGATGGACCTGGACAACGTGTACGGCTACGGCAACAAGCCGGGCACCGGCGGGGAGTCCGGGCCGGGCGCCGGGGCCTCCTACATCAACACCTACCAGCGCGGCGCGCAGGAGTCGGTGTGGGAGACCGTCCCGCAGCCCACCACCGACCTCTTCAACTACGGCGGCCCCAACGGGTACCTCGACCTCTTCGTCGGTGACGCCAGCTACGCCAAGCAGTGGAAGTACACCAACGCGCCGGACGCCGACGCCCGCGCGGTGCAGGCCGCCTACTGGGCGTTCCAATGGGCCTCGGCCCAGGGCAAGGCGAGCCAGGTCTCGGCCTCGGTCGCGAAGGCCGCCAAGATGGGCGACTACCTCCGCTACGCCATGTTCGACAAGTACTTCAAGCGGGTCGGCGACTGCACCGACCCCACCTCCTGCCCCGCCGCCACGGGCCGGGACTCCCAGCACTACCTGCTGTCCTGGTACTACGCCTGGGGCGGTGCGGCGGGCGGCAGCGGCGGCGGCTGGGCCTGGCGCATCGGTGACGGCGCCTCCCACCAGGGCTACCAGAACCCGCTCGCGGCCTGGGCCCTGTCCAACGTACCGTCGCTGACCCCCAAGTCCGCGACGGCCAGGTCCGACTGGTCCAAGAGCCTGACCCGGCAGCTGGAGTTCCTGACCTGGCTGCAGTCGAGCGAGGGCGCGTTCGCGGGCGGCTGCACCAACAGCTGGGAGGGCAGCTACAGCAAGCCGCCGGCCGGCACGCCCACCTTCTACGGTATGGCGTACGACTGGCAGCCCGTCTACCACGACCCGCCGAGCAACAACTGGTTCGGCTTCCAGGCCTGGGGCATGGAGCGCCTCGCCGCGTACTACCACGAGACGGGCAACGCGTCCGCCGAGGCAGTGCTGTCCAAGTGGGTGGCGTGGGCCTCGTCCGAGACGACGGTGGGCGCCGACGGCAGCTTCCGCTTCCCGTCCACGCTCAAGTGGACGGGTCAGCCCGACACCTGGGACCCGGCCTCGCCCGGGGACAACGCGGGTCTGCACGTCTCGGTCGTGGACTACGCCAACGACGTCGGTGTGGGCGCCGCGTACGTCAAGACGCTCACGTACTACGCCGCCAAGTCGGGCGACGAGGACGCCGGGGCGCTGGCCAAGGCGCTGCTGGACGCGATGGCGCTGAACGCCACGGACAAGGGCATCTCGGTGCCGGAGACCAGGAAGGACTACAACCGCTTCAACGACGAGGTGTACATCCCGGCCGGCTGGTCGGGCACGATGCCGAACGGCGACACCATCGAGCCGGGTTCGACCTTCATCGACATCCGCAGCTGGTACAGGGACGACCCGGACTGGCCGAAGGTGCAGGCCTACCTGGACGGCGGCGCGGCCCCCACCTTCACGTACCACCGGTTCTGGGCGCAGGCGGCGCTCGCGCTGGCCTTCGCGATCTACGCGGAGCTGCTGGTGGAGGGCGGCGGCGAGCCGGGCGGCGACACCGAGCCGCCGACGGCTCCGGCCGGGCTGGCCGTGACGGCGACGACGAGCAACAGCGTGTCGCTCTCCTGGTCCGCCTCCACCGACAACGTCGCCGTGACCGGCTACGACGTCTACCGCAACGGGGTCCTGGCAGGCAACGCCACCACCCGGACGTTCACCGACACGGGCCTCGCCGCCGCGACCGGGTACAGCTACGCGGTCGCGGCACGGGACGCCGGCGGCAACACCTCGACGCTGTCGGCCGCGGTCACCGCCACCACGAAGTCGGGCGGCTCGACCGGCACCGGCGCGGTGAAGATCCAGTACAAGAACGCCGACTCGTCCACGACCGACAACCAGATCCGGCTGGGGCTACAGGTACTGAACACGGGCAGCGCCCCGATCGACCTGTCGACGGTGAAGGTGCGCTACTGGTTCACCTCCGACGGCGGGCCGAGCACCTTCGGCACGTACTGCGACTACGCCGCACTCGGCTCGTCCAACATCACGCACTCGGTGGTCGCCGTCTCCAGCCCGAAGACGGGTGCCGACCGCTATCTGGAGGTCGGCTTCACCGGCGGTGCCGGCACACTGGCCGCGGGTGCGTCGACGGGCGAGCTCCAGCTGCGGCTCAACAAGAGCGACTGGTCCAACTTCAACGAGGCCAACGACTACAGCCGGGCCACCAACACCGCGTACGCCGACTCCTCCAAGGTCGGGGCCTACGTCGCCGGCACCCTCGCCTGGGGCGTGGAGCCGTGACCGGCCCGAGACTGCCGGCGCTGGCGGGGGCGGCCGCGGCCCTCGTACTCGCCGCCGCTTCGATGCTCACCGGAGCTCCCGTCGCATCGGCGGCGCCGGTGACCGACTGCACCCAGTGGGGCACCACCGAACTGCGGGGCGGGGAGTACCTCTACCAGCAGAACGAGTGGAACTCCGAGGCCGAGCAGTGCGTCAGCGTCGACCCGGACACGGGCGCCTGGAGCGTCACCAAGTCCTCGTTCTCCCTCCCGACGAACGGCGCCCCGGCCACGTACCCCTCCAGTTACAAGGGCTGCCACTGGGGGGCGTGCACGACGGACAGCGGGCTTCCGCTGCGCGTCGACGAGCTGGGCAGCGTGACGACCGACTGGTCGACCACCCAGGTCGACTCCGGCGCGTACAACGTCTCGATGGACATCTGGTTCAACTCGGCGCCGGTCACCGACGACCAGCCGGACGGCACCGAGGTGATGATCTGGATGAACCACCGCGGGGGCGTCCAGCCGATCGGGTCACGCACCGCGACGGTCCAGCTCGACGGCCGGAACTGGGACGTGTGGACCGGCCCCGGCGCCTCGGGCTGGAAGGTGATCTCGTACGTCCTTCAGGGCGGCGCCACCGAGCTCGCCGACTTCGATGTGAAGGGCCTGATCGACGACGGCGTGGGCCGCGGGTCGATCAACCCGGCGCACTATCTCATCGACGCCGAGGCCGGGTTCGAGATCTGGCAGGGCGGACAGGGCCTCGGAATGAACGGGTTCTCCTTCGAGGCGAGCACGGAGCCCGGTGGCGGCGGGGGCGACACCCAGGCGCCGACGGTGCCGGCCGGGGTGACCGTGACCGGTACGACCGCCAGTTCGGTCTCGCTGTCCTGGACTCCGGCGACGGACAACACCGGCGTCAGCGGGTACGACGTCTACCGCGACGGGGTGAAGGCGGGCTCCACCGCGTCCACCTCGTTCAGCGACAGCGGTCTCACCCCCTCGTCCTCGCACAGCTACACCGTGCGGGCCAGGGACGCGGCCGGGAACGTCTCCGCGGCCTCGGCCGCGGTCGGCGCCACCACCGCGGCAGGGGGCGGCGGGAGCACCGGTGCGCTCAAGGTGCAGTACAAGAACAACGACGCGTCGCCCGGCGACAACCAGATCAGGCCCGGCCTCCGGCTGGTCAACACCGGCACCACGGCGGTGGACCTGAGCAAGGTCTCCCTGCGCTACTGGTTCAGCGGTGAGTCCGGCTCCGCCTCGTACGGCACCTCGTGCGACTACGCGGTCATCGGCTGCGGCGCGGTCACTCACCGCGTGGCACAGTCCGGTGCGGCGGCAACCGGCGCGGACCACTACCTGGAGGTCGGTTTCACCGGCGGCAGCCTGGCCCCCGGAGCCTCCACCGGGGAGATGCAGCTCCGGTTCAACAAGGCCGACTGGTCCTCCTTCGACGAGACCGACGACTACAGCAGGGCCGCCAACACGGCCTTCGCCGACGCCTCGAAGGTCGGGGTGTACCTCAACGGCGCCCTGACCGCGGGCACTGCCCCGTGACCGGCCGTTGAACGGCCGGCCACCCGACGAACTCCCGATGGCGGGCTATCCATTCACCCCGCTGTGCCCGCCATCGGGGAACCACCAGCGTCCTCACCGACGCTCCACCCGGCTCACCGTCTCCGCAGACGGCGTCCCGGAGCGACACCCCCACAAGCCGTCTGCGGGAGTTTCCGCAGACGTACGAGAGGAATACGGAGCCGCAATGAGTACCAGAGGCACGATCATGCACGGGCTACGCCGGAGGCTTGCCGCAACCTCCGCCCTGGCCATGGGCGCAGCACTGATGGTGGCGATACCCACCCCCGCCTCCGCAGCCGCGCGGGTCGACAACCCCTATGTGGGCGCCACGGCATACGTGAACCCGGACTGGTCCGCCAAGGCGAACGCCGAACCGGGTGGCGCCGCCATCGCAGACACGCCGGCCTTCGTCTGGATGGACCGCATCGCGGCCATCGAGGGTTCGGCCTCCGCGATGAGCCTGCGCGAGCACCTGGACACCGCGCTGGACCAGGGCGCGGACCTGTTCCAGGTCGTCATCTACGACCTGCCGGGCCGCGACTGCGCCGCGCTGGCGTCCAACGGTGAGCTCGGTCCCACCGAGCTCGACCGCTACAAGAACGAGTACATCGACCCGATTTCCGAGATCCTCGCCGACCCGGCGTACGCGAGCCTGCGCATCGTCACCATCATCGAGCCGGACTCGCTGCCCAACATCGTCACCAACGCGGGCGGCACCGCCGGTTCCACGGATGCCTGCGCGACGATGAAGGCGAACGGGAACTACGAGAAGGGTGTCGGCTACGCCCTGCACACCCTCGGCGCCATTCCCAACGTCTACAACTACATCGACGCCGCCCACCACGGCTGGCTCGGCTGGGACAGCAACATGGGTCCCGCCGCCACGGAGTTCAAGAAGGCCGCCACTTCCGAAGGCGCCACGGTCAACGACGTGGCCGGCTTCATCGTGAACACGGCCAACTACTCGGCTCTCAAGGAGCCGAACTTCAAGATCACCGATTCGGTGAACGGCACCACCGTGCGCCAGTCGAAGTGGGTCGACTGGAACTATTACACCGATGAGCTGACGTTCGCCCAGGCGCTGCGCACCCTGCTGGTGAGCCAGGGCTTCAACTCCAACATCGGCATGCTGATCGACACCGCCCGCAACGGCTGGGGCGGCTCCGCACGACCCACCTCCGCAGGCCCGCTGACCAGCGTGGACGCCTACGTGAACGGCGGCCGGGTCGACCGTCGGATCCACGCCGGAAACTGGTGCAACCAGTCCGGCGCCGGAATCGGCGAGCGTCCCACCGCGGCCCCCGAGGCCGGGATCGACGCGTACGTGTGGGCCAAGCCCCCGGGCGAGTCGGACGGCAACAGCGCCCCCGTCGAGAACGATGAGGGCAAGGGCTTCGACCGGATGTGCGACCCCACGTACGAAGGTAACGGCCGCAACGGCAACAGCATGACCGGCGCCCTGGCGAACTCCCCGCTCGCGGGTCACTGGTTCTCCGCGCAGTTCCAGGAGCTCGTGAAGAACGCCTACCCGCCGATCGACGGCAGTGGCAACCCGGGCGGCGGCGGCGACACCCAGGCGCCGACCGCGCCGACCGGTGTGACCGCGACGGCGAAGACCAGTGGCAGCGTCTCGCTGTCCTGGACGGCGTCCACCGACAACACCGGAGTGACCGGCTACGACGTGTTCCGCAACGGTGTGAAGGTGGGCTCGACCACCACGACCTCGTACACGGACTCGGGTCTGTCGGCGTCGACCGCGTACACCTACACGGTCAAGGCAAAGGACGCGGCCGGTAACGTCTCGGCGGCCTCCTCCGCACTGTCCGCCACCACGTCCGCGGGCGGCGGCACCGGAACCGGCACGCTCAAGGTCCAGTACAAGAACACCGACTCCTCCGCGACCGACAACCAGATCCGGATGGGTCTGCAGCTGGTCAACACCGGCAGCACCGCGGTGGACCTGTCCACGGTGAAGCTGCGCTACTGGTTCACTCCCGAGGCCGGGGCCTCCACCTTCGGTACCTCGTGCGACTGGGCGGTCATCGGCTGCGGCACCCTGACGCACAGCGTGAAGACCGCCGGTTCGGCGGCCGGCGCCAGCCACTACCTGGAGGTCGGCTTCGGCAGCGGCACCCTGGCGGCGGGCGCGTCCACGGGCGAGATGCAGCTGCGGCTGAACAAGAGCGACTGGTCCAACTTCAACGAGGCGGACGACTACAGCCGTTCGACCGTGACGAGCTACGCCGACGCGTCGAAGGTCGGCCTGTACATCACCGGCGCGCTCGCCTGGGGCACCGCGCCCTGACCCCGCCGTCCTGGCCCCGCCGCCGTCCTGACGCGGTGACGGGGCCAGGACCCGGGAATCCCAACGGACCCGCCCCCTGCCGGAGAACCGGCAGGGGGCGGTGTCGTGCGGGCGGGGCGTTCAGAGCACGGCGGGCACCGTGATGCCGGCCGCGTCGGCGGCCGCGGACAGCTGCTGCCAGACCTTGGGAGCGACCGCGATTCCGTGCTCACCGCGCAGGGCGGCCGTGGCGGCGCTGCGTTCGCCGGGGTAGAAGACCCCGTCCGCTCCGTCCGCCGGCGGCAGTTCCTTGAGGGTGCCCAGGGTGGTGTCCACCGAGGCGAGGAAGGCCTCCGGGTCACCGAAGGCCGCCGGGTCGATCGCCACCAGGAGCGCGTTCTGCCGGTGCTTGCGGCCCTGGGGGTCGTCCGAGTGGAAGGCCGAGAAGATCGGCGCGCCGACGAGCACGCTGGTGATCAGCTCGAACGCGAGGGACATGCCGGAGCCCTTGGCACCGCCGAGCGGCAGCGGCATGACGGCCTCGGCCGGGTCGGTGGTGGGCGTGCCGTCGGCGGTGGCCGCCGCTCCTTCGGGCAGGGGCGTGCCGCTCGCCTTCGCCTGGCGGATCTTGCCCAGCGCGATGGTGGCAGTGGCCATGTCGAGGAGCAGCGGGGCGCGGTCGGCCGCGGGTACGGCGATGGCGAGGGGGCTGGTGGCCACGGCTGCGCCCTTGACCCCGGTGTAGCCCATGTTGGGCATCCCGGAGACGAAGCCGATTCCGACCAGGCCCTGTTCGGCGATCTTGGACACGTAGTAGCCGATGGCTCCGGTGTGCACGGTGTTGCGCACGCCGACGGAGGCGATGCCGGTGGTCCGGGCCCGGTTCACGGCTTCCTCGGCCGCGGCGGTGAGGGCGACCGGTCCGGGGGCACGGTCCGCGTCCAGGACGGCGGCGCCCGGTGTGGTGGACTCGACGCTCGGCTCGGGCCGGGCGTTGGCGACGCCCTTGGCCAGGAGCTCCAGGTAGGCGGGGACGCGGGCGATGCCGTGGGAGTCGACGCCGCGCTGCGCGGCCCAGACGAACACGTCAGCGGTGGTACGGGCGTGCTCGGGGCCGAGGCCGCCGGTCTCCAGGAGAGCGGCACAGAAGGTGCGCAGGTCCTCGGCGGGAACCAGGGGCTTCCCCGTCCCGGTGGTCGCTGTTTCGGTCATGGGTGGTTCTCCTGGGGAGTCAGCGGGTGACGAGGACGTCGACGACGGCGGTGGTGCCGTCGGCCACGGCCTTGAGGGCCCGTTCGAGGGCGGGGCCGAGTGCGTCGGGTGTGTCGACGGTCTCGGTGTGCATGCCGAACGGTTCGGCGAAGGCGGCGAGCCGGGGCAGCCGGTGCAGATCGGTGCCCAGCCACTCGCCGGTCTCCGCGGCGGCGCCCTCGGGGTAGAACCGGCGGTGGTTGAGGTTCATCGACTTGTAGACACGGTTGTTGAACACCACGATCAGCACGGGCACGTCGTATGCCTTCGAGGCGTCGTACGACGGGATGACCGGGTTGTAGGTGAAGGCGCCGTCGCCGATGGTGAGGACGACGGGCCGGTCGGGGGCGGCGAGTTTGACGCCCAGCGCGACCGCCATGCCCTGGCCGAGCCCGCCCTGCACATAGAAGTACGAGTCGGGGGCGTCGGTGAGCAGATGGCGCCTGACGGTGCGGCTGTGGGTGATGGTCTCGTCGACGACGACCGCGTCGCGGCCGTCGAGCAGGGTGCGCAGGGTCGCCGCCACCAGCACCGGATCGATCCCTTCGGCGTCCTTCGCCCTGCTCTCGGCGAGGGCCACCGCAGTCCGCTCGGCGGCGTGGCGCTCGTCCTGGGCCGCGCGTCGCGCCGCGACGGCCGGCTCGTCGAGGTCCTTCGCCCTCCTGGTGAGCTGGCGCAACGTGTTCGTCACGTTGCCTTCCAGGTAGCGGTCGGCGAAGAGCACCTGATAGACGACGTGCGGGCGCTGCGGCACCTCGTCGATCACGACGATCTCCGCCTTCGACGGGCGGCGGCTCGGCGGGTAGAACGGGACCCGGCAGTTGACCAGCAGGATGAGGTCGGCCTCGTCCATCCACGGCCCGATGTCACTGCCGGCGTGCAGCGGATGGGTGCGGGGGAAGTTGGCGCAGACCGCGGAGTCGGGTTCCACGACCGGGATGTTCCATGCCTCGGCGAAGGACAGGAGCGCCTCGAATCCGCCCTCCTCGCGTCCCGCGGTCTCGGTGACGATCACGGGGCTGACCGCCTCGCGGATCATCTGCGCGACCGGATCGATCTCTTCCGGCGAGCTGTGCGTCGAGCCCGGCGGGACGACTGGCTTGGCCTCGCGCCCGTCCCACTCCTCCAGCAGCACTTCCAGCGGGATGTTGAGGTAGGCGGGGCCGGCGGGGGTCCGCCGGGCGAGCTCGGCGGCCCGGGTGATCATCGTGGGCAGGGTGTGCACGCTGGCGGCCTCGTTGGACCACTTGGTGAACGGCTGGGCCACGGTGTGCGGTCCGCCCACGATCGACAGATTGCGGTACCACTGGCCACCGGGGTCCTGGCCCGCCCCGTCCCCGTACGTGGTCGACTCCGAGGAGCTGACCACCATCGGGACCCCGGCGAGCAGTGCCCCGTGGACGGCCATCGATCCCTGGAGGAGGCCGGGGGCCGCGTGCAGCAGCACGGCCTGCGGCCGCCGCTTGACGAGGCCGTATCCGGTGGCCATGCCGACCGCCACGGTCTCGTGGGTGAGGTCGAGGTAGTGGGGGCAGGCGATTCCGTCGCGGTGGCGGCGGGCCAGGGACTCCCACACCGGGGCCCATTCGGACCCCGATGAGCAGAAGATGTAGTCGGCGCCGACGGCGGTACAGGCCGAGACGAAGGCATCCCCGCCGTCGGCGCCTGGCGTGTTCATGGTGTCCGTCATCTCGGTGTGTCCTCAGCCCTCGATCGGCCAGTCGAGGACCTCGGCGATGCCGCGGCCCATCATCCATTCAAGCTCCTCGGGCGTGAAGTCCCAGTGCTTGGTGAACTGCTCGATCGTGTCGGTGTAGCTGATGCCGTGGCCGAGGAGGCGGGTGATGTCCGTGCCGTAGAAGCAGCGCTGCGGTCCCATCCGGTCGACCATCGCGCGCACGTACTGCTCGATGTTGCCGTTCGGGAAGGGCTGCGTCGAGTAGCCCGGCAGCGCGGAGAGCTTGACGTAGATGTTCGGGTGCTGGTGCAGGTCTGCGGTCTCCTGGACCCAGTACCCGATGGCGTCGTCGACGCAGCGGGCCATGATGCCCATGTGGTCGATGATGATCTTCAGGTCGGGGTGCCGGCCGGCGATCTCGCCGAGCTCCTTCTTCCAGATCGGAGCATGCACCATCGTGGGGGTCTTCAGCTCTTCGGCGACCGGCCAGTACCAGTCGTTGGTGCCGTCGATCATCCAGTTGCGGTCCTGCGGCCGGTGGAAGGTGAGCCGCGTTCCCTTGATGTGCGGGTTCTGGGCGAAGTCCTTCAGCATGGCCGTGCCCTCTTCGGGCTTGTTCTGCGGGATGCGGGCCATGATCCCGAAGCGGTCCGGGTGGGCCTCGCACGCCTCCAGGGCGTAGTCGATCCGGTCGCCCTCCCAGGACGGTGGGAGGATCAGTGCCCGGTTGACGCCGGCCTCGTCCATCAGCTCGAGGGCCTCCTCATAGCTGAAGGCCTCCTCACGGTGGCCGTTGAGGCGGATACGCTCGCGGGCTCCTGGGACCCAGGGGCGGTCCGGGGTCTCTTCCTTCCAGATGTGGATCTGGGTGTCGACGACGAACATGGCGTTGCCTCTTTCGTTCCGAGGGGTGGTGGGGTGCTACGGATGAGACGTTAGGCGGCCGGAGCGGCTCTGCCGATATCCACGCGCGCAAGCTGTTGTTGCATGAATAGCCGCAGTACAGACGCGAGTTCAGGCTGCGGAACCGGCACCGAGAACGTGGTCCGTGATGTGTTCGGCGATCGCCATCGAGGACGTCGCCGCGGGCGACGGCGCGTTGCGCACGACGGTCACCGCGCCGACCCGGTGGATGCGGAAGTCGTCGACGAGCGACCCGTCGCGGCCCAGCGCCTGGGCCCGCACTCCGGCGCCGCCGCGCCGGACGTCCCCGGCGCCGATGCCCGGTACGTACCGCTTCGCCGCCGTCATGTAGGCGCGGGACGACAGCGAGCCGCGCATCTCCTTGATGCCGGTGCGCCAGTGCTGCCGGGCCAGGTGCCAGGTGCCGGGGAAGGCGGCGATGCGCAGGAGTTCGCGGACGTCTACCTGGGTGCGGCGGTATCCCTCGCGGGCGAGGGCGAGGACTGCGTTGGGGCCGACCTCCACCTCGCCGGTGACCCGCCGGGTGAAGTGGACACCGAGGAACGGGTAGCGCGGATCGGGTACGGGATAGATCAGCCCGCGCACCATGTGTGCCTTGCCGGGGCTCACCGTCATGTACTCGCCGCGGAACGGGATGATCCGGGGTTCGGCCCCGTCGTCGGCGAGTTCGGCGACGGTGTCGCTGTGCAGTCCGGCGCAGAGCACCAGGCGGTCCACGGTGACGATGTCGTCGCCGGACGCCACTTCCAGGCCGCCGCGGTCGAGGCGGGTGACGCGGGTGACGGGGAAGCCGAGACGTACCTCGCCGCCGGCCGCGACGATGTCGTCGGCGAAGGCGCGGGCGATGGCGACGTAGTCGGTGACCGCGGTGCGCGGGGAGTGGATCGCGGCCCTGCCCACCGCGTGCGGTTCGATGTCGCGGATCTCGCCGGCCGTCACCTTGCGCACGCCGGGCACGTCGTTCGCCCGGGCGTTGGCGTAGAGGTCGTCCAGGCGGGTCAGTTCGTCGTCACCGACGGCGACGACGAGCTTGCCGGACTCCTCGTAGGGCAGCGATCTGTCCTGGCAGTACTCGCGCAGCAGCGTGGCACCGCGAGTGCAGAGCCGGGCCTTGAGGCTGCCCGGCGTGTAGTAGATCCCGGCGTGGACGACCCCGGAGTTGTGGCCGGTCTGGTGGGCGGCTACGCCGGCTTCCTTCTCCAGGACCACGACGCGGGTGCCGGGGCGGCGCAGGGCGATCTCCCGGGCGGTGGCAAGGCCCACGATGCCTGCGCCTACTACGCCGATCGTCTCGTCAGCCATCGGCCCCTCCTCATTCTGTTCGGACGTGCGGGCGGTTCGGACGTCATGCGCCGAAGTGGATCGCGACGGTCTTGACGCGGGTGTAGAAGCGCAGGGCTTCGGCTCCCTGCTCCTTGAAGGGCGAGCCGGAGTCCCGGAACCCACCGAAGGGGTGGTGGACGTCCCAGCCCGGAGTCGTGAGGTTGACGGCGATCTGCCCGCACTCGGCCCGGTCCGCGAAGCGATGCGCGGCGCCCAGGTCCCGGGTGAAGAGGGCGGCGGCGAGCCCGAACGCGGAGTCGTTCACCGCGTCGACGGCCTCGTCGAACGAGTCGACGGCGCGCAGCGCGAGAACCGGGCCGAACACCTCGTCGCGCCAGATGTCCATGGCGGGCGTGACGTCCGCGAGGACCGTGGGGCGCACGAAGCAGCCGTGTTCGGGCAGTTCCTCCCCCGCGCCCTTCGCTCCGGCGATCACGGTCGCGCCCTGCTCGACCGCTCCCGCGACTGCCGCGAGCACGGCGTCGCGCTGACGGGCACCGGACAGCGGAGCCATCGTCGTCCCGTCGTCGAGGCCGGGGCCGGTGCGCAGGGCGGCGACCTCGTCGAGAAGCAGCTTCGTGAACTCCAGGTACACCTCCCGCTGCACGATCACACGGCTGGTGGCGGTGCACCGCTGGCCGGCCTGGCCGAAGGAGGCCGCGGCGACGGTCCTCGCGGCCTTGGGCAGGTCGGCGTCGGAGAGGACGACCGAGGCGTTCTTGCCGCCCAGTTCGCCCTGGAAGCGGATGTTGCGGACGGCGAACCGCTCACGCAGCCGGTCGCCGACCGCGTTGCCGCCGGTGAAGGTGACCGCGGCGATGCGCGGGTCGCCCAGGAGCGCCTCGCTGATCTCGGCGGTACGGCCGGTGATGACGTTCAGTACGCCCGCGGGCAGCCCCGCGTCGTGCAGGGCGCGGGCCAGGTGGAGTCCGGAGACGGGGGTCTCGGTCGCGGGCTTGAGGACGGCCGCGTTGCCGGCGGCCAGTGCGGGCGCCAGCTTGCGGGCCGGGGTGATCAGCGGGTCGTTCCACGGGGTGATGGCCAGGACGACCCCGAGCGGCTCCTGGTGGGCGCTGGTGCGGGTGTCCGGCCGGACGTCGTGGAGGAGCGTGCCGTAGCCGCCGCGGCCCACGAGCAGTCCGTAGTACTCCAGGAAGTCGGCGGCCTTGAGTGCCTCGCCGCGCGCTTCGGCGCGGGTCTTGCCGTTCTCGGTGGTGATGTCGGCGGCGATCTCCTCGACGCGCTCCCGCAGCAGCCCGGCCGCGCGGCCCAGCACCGTGCTCCGCTCCAGGGGGCTGGTGCGCCGCCACAGGACGGCGCCCGCCTCCGCGGCGTCGTAGGCGCGGGTGACGTCCTCGGGACGCAGCGCGGGGACGCGGAACGCGGGGGCGCGCAGGTCGGCGGGGTCGTGCACGTCGATCCACTCGCCGGAGGCCTCCCACTGACCGCCCAGGAGGGTTTCCACGGTTCGCATCACAATCACTTCTCTCGTTCGCCGCGATGCGGTCGTCGCGGTCGCGGATCCGGTTTCGGGGAACCGGATGTACGACACACCATCGGAGGGCGGCACGGACAGAGCCGGGGCGGCAGTCATTGGTTGCGCGCCGTGAGGGCCGCGGCCTGCGTGATCCGTGCTGGAATCGGCTGGCCGGAGCGCAGTCGCGCACCCCGCAGGACCCGAGGAGAGACACCCATGGCGTACGCCGTCTTCGCCCACTACCGCTGCGAGCCCGCCGACGAGGCGACGGTGCGGGACGCGCTGCTGAAGATGCGCGAGCACACCCGCGACGAGCCCGCGAACCGGGAGTACGAGGTGCACGCGCAGGAGGACGTGCCGGGCGGCTTCGTGCTGTACGAGGTGTACGCGGACCGGGCGGGTTTCGACGCGCACGCCGCCACGGACCATTTCGCGGAGCTCATCGTCGAGACGGTGCGTCCGCTGCTGACGGACCGGACGGTGACGTTCGCCGAGCGTCTCTGAGCGAGCGGTGCCGTGAGGGCCGGGAAGCGCTGCGGTGCTTCCCGGCCCTCACGGCGTACGGTCAGAACTCGTTGCCCCAGCAGTAGCGGGCCAGCGTCTCGACCAGGACCAGCTTGCGGCGCTGCTCCTCCATGGTCAGCAGGGGGCTGCCGGCGGTGTCGGCGAAGCCGCGGGAGGGCGAAAGGGCCATGTCCTCCAGGTCCTTGACCTCGGCGGCCGCGTCGATGCGCGTCAGCACCGTGTCCAGTTCCTCGATCGCGGCGACCCGGGGGTCGACGACGCCCAGACAGGCGTCCCGGTCCTCGGGCAGTGCGGCCAGGAGGTCGAGTTCGCCCGCCGTGCCCCGGTCGAACGGCAGCACCCAGCGGTCCGCCGGCACAGCCGTGTAGAGGCGCGCGGCCCCGGCCCGGTCCACCTGTTCGGGGGCGGTCCAGCCCGGGCAGATGCCCACCCGTACGCCTTCGGGACGCTCACCTGGCGCTACCGCCAGGGCCTCCACGGCCAGTGCGTCCTCGAAGGAGAGCGCGGTGGGTGCGGCGGCCCCGGTCGAGGTGTGGGCAAGCAGCAGCGGGTTGTTGAGCTGGATGAGCTTCACCCCGCGGGCGACCAGCAGAGCGATCTCGCGGTGGATGATCTCGGCCAGCGCCTCACCGAGCTCCCGGGCCGAGGCGGGGCCGCCGGCGCCGGCGAGGCCCGGGTCGAAGCACGTGGCGGCGAGATAGGCCGGTGAGGGCAGCGACACCTTGGGCGCGATCACCGTCAGCTCGGCGAACCGCGCCGCGCCGTCGGCCATCGGCGGACCGTCTGCCTTCGGAGGGGCCTCCGCCACCCAGCGGGCCAGGCCGTCGGTCTCCTCGCCGGTGCGCCGGAATCCGGAGACGCGGTCGAGCACGACGCTGCGGAAGTCCTCGCGCGGGAAGTCGCCGTCGGTGACCACGGTGGTGCGCAGCCTGCGCTGGAACGTCACCGCTTCCTCGACCGCCGCTCGCTCGGCCTCCTGGAGTGCGTCGGCCCCGGTCTCACCCCGTGCGTACTGTTCGCGGGCGGTCAGCAGGGCCGCGGGGCGGACCAGGCTGCCGTGGTGGTCGATGCGGTAGTTGAACGTGTCCGCCATGACTCACTCCTTACCGGTGGGCTTGCCGGGGACGCCCCAGGCGGGGAACTCCAGTTCGTAGCCGAGGGTTTCGAGGATCTCGTCGGCGATCTGCTGGTCCTCGTCGGCGGTGCCGCCGGCGATGCCGAGGCCGCCGATGATCACACCGTCCTTCTTGACGGTGACGCTGCCGTCGGCGGCCATGATCGGCATGGCCGCGCCGGGCAGCTGGGAGAGCTGGGAGAAGAAGACCGGCTGGCTCTCCTGCCACTTCTTCAGCATCTTTCCCGGCCGCTGCATCACGGCCGCGGTGTACGCCTTGGCCCGGGCGATGTCAGGAGTGAGCGGCCTGGCGCCGTCCGAGCGGCGGATGGTGACCGGGAACCCGCCGGCGTCCACGACGGCGACGCTCACGGCCTTCCCGAGCGCCCGGGCGCGCTCGATGACGGCGTCGGCGATCGCATCGGCGGCGTCGAGGCTGAGGCTGCTCATGCTGCTTCCTTCGGGCTGGTCATGCTGATTCCTTCGGTGCGGTGAGGGTGCGGCGCAGATGGGCGACGGCCGCGTTGTACTGCGCGGGCGTCTCCCAGTACATGGAGTGCGGGGCGCCGGGGACGATCTCCAGGTGGGAGCCGGGGAGCAGTTCGTGGGCGCGGGTGACGGTCTTCACGCTGAGGACCGCGTCCTTCTCGCCGGCCAGGAAGGCCACCTTCACGCCGGAGTCCCGGATGTCGTCCAGGCTCGGTCCGTCGGTGTCGAGGTTGCGCAGGTCCGCCATCTTCGCGACGTTGAAGGTGCCCATCTGCTGGAACAGGAAGGTGAGATCGGCCCGTTCCTGCTGGAACCTCTTCGTGAGCAGCCGGTCGATGACGGGCAGTTTGACGGCCTCGGCGCGGTCGGCGGCGGCCAGCTCGGTGAGTTCCGGGTGGCTGATGCCGCCCAGGGAGTGGCCGAGCACGGCGGCGGACACCCGGTCGGGGCGCTGGAGGGCGCCGCGCAGGGCGGCGACGGAGCCGATGGACTGGCCGACGACCATGACGTCGGTCAGCTGCTCGGCCTCCAGGACGGCGACGACGTCGCCGGGGAAGTCCTGCCCGTCGAACTCGGGCATGGACGAGTCGGATTTGCCGAAACCGCGCAGGTCGACGGTGACGACCGTGAACTCGTCACGGAGTGCGGCCACTTGCTGCCACCAGGCGGCGTGATGGCCGCCCGATCCGTGCACGAAGAGGATCGCGGGGCCGCTGCCGTGGCGTTCGTAGTAGATGGAGGTGCCGTCGGAATCGGCGTGGGGCATGGGACATCTCCTCGCAAGGACCGGTCAGTTGGGGCGCTTGCCGTGGAAGACCAGCTCGATCATGGTGTGGTCGGGGTCGTGGATGTAGCAGAACTTGGACTGGTTCTCCGGGCGTTCGATCGGGCGGGTGTGCCGGATGCCCAGTTCCTTCAGGTGCGCCATGAAGTCGTCCCAGTCGTCGACCTCGACGGCGAAGTGGTACGGCGCCATCCGCTCCATCTCCTCGACCGGGGTGAAGTGCAGGTCGAAGTTGCCCCGGGTCATGAGGACCACGCGGGTGTTGGACTTGGGCATGATCCGCTTCATCCCGAAGACCTTGGCGTACCACTCCGCGGTCCGGTCGGGGTCGGTGGTGGGGAAGTTGACGTGGTGGATGTAGCGGGGTTCCCTGCTCATGGCTCGTTTCCTTTCGGTGGCTGCGCGTGGCGGACCGGGGGTGCCGCCTCCTCGTGAACGGGGTTGGCCAGGACGCCGATGCCGCTGATCTCGACCTCGACCGTGTTGCCCGGTTCCAGTCCGCAGGTGGACTCGGCGCCCATCCACAGGACGTCGCCGGGCTGCAGGGTGAGGTAGCGGGTCATCTCGACGATGTAGTCGTACGGGTCGAACACCATGCCGCCTGTCGGGAAGGAGGCCCGCACCCGGCCGTCGACCCGCAGGGTCGTTGTCTGGGCGAGTGCGTCCACGTCCGTCTCGATCCACGGCCCCATCGGTTTGAAGGAGTCGGC
The DNA here is from genome assembly GCF_019399235.1 of Streptomyces poriferorum. Classification (GTDB taxonomy): domain Bacteria; phylum Actinomycetota; class Actinomycetes; order Streptomycetales; family Streptomycetaceae; genus Streptomyces; species Streptomyces poriferorum. The sequence continues at coordinate 16,821 of NZ_JAELVH010000101.1, forward strand.
GTTCTTGCTGCGCCAGAAGGTGCGGTCCTCGTGCTGCCAGGTGCGGGCGCTGACGTCGTTGCCGATCGTCCAGCCGAAGACGGCGTCCCTGGCCTCCTCGTGCGTGGCGTGACGCAGGGTGCGGCCTATCACGGCGACGAGTTCGGGTTCGGCCTCGAATCTGCCGGTCACCTCCCGCGGCTTCACGATGGGCGAGAGGTGGCCGGTCAGCGCGTTGTTGGCCCGGTATCCGATCTCCGGCCGCTCGGGCATGACCGCGGCGGTGTTGCCCAGCGCGCGGGCGTGCTCGATGTGGCGGGTGTAGTTCAGCCCGACGGCGTAGAAGACGGGCGGGACCACGGGCGGCAGCCACACGGCGTCGGCCGTTGCCACGGTGCCGATGACGGTGGGCCGCCCGGCCAGCGGTGACTCGGACAGCAGCTCGACGTGTTCGTCGTGGACGCGGCCCCACACCGCCATCCCGCCGGCCGCGACACGTGTGTATCTCATGGTGTTCAGCCGGCGAGCAGGTGGGAGACCCGCTTGGTGACGAGGTAGCCGTCCAGTCCCTCCGGGCCGCCCTCGCGCCCGTAGCCGCTGTCCTTCATTCCGCCGGAAGGGGCTTCGTGGACGGAGCCACCGCAGTGGTTGACCGACACGATGCCCGCCTGGAGTCCGCCCGCCAGGCGTTCGGCGGTGGCCGCGGACTCGGTGAATCCGTAGGCGGCGAGTCCGTACGGAAGGGAGTTGGCCTGTGCCAGGGCCTCGTCCAGTTCGGTGAAGGAGACGATGGGGGCGATCGGGCCGAACGGCTCCTCGGTCATCACGAGTGCGTCGGCGGGGACGTCGGTCAGGACGGTGGGCGGGTAGAAGTAGCCCGGTCCCTCGACGCGCTCGCCGCCGAGGGCGACGGTCGCGCCGCGGGTCACGGCGTCGGCGGTGAGACGTTCCATCGCCGCCAGCCGGCGTCCGTTGGCGAGCGGCCCCATGGTGGTCGCCGTGTCGAGCCCGTCACCGACCCGCACGCCCTCGGCGGCCTTCACGAACGCCGCGGTGAACTCCTCGACGAGGCTCTCGTGGACCAGGAACCGGCTCGGCGACGTACACACCTGCCCGGCGTTGGCGAATTTCGCGCCGGCTGCGCGGCGGGCCGCGACGGCCGGATCGGCGTCGGCGCAGACGATGACCGGGGCGTGCCCGCCGAGTTCCATCAGCGAGGGCTTCATCCGTGCACCGGCGTCGGCGGCGAGCAGCTTGCCGACGGGTACCGAGCCGGTGAAGGCGACCAGCCGGATGACCGGGTGGGCGATGAGCCGCGCGGAGACCTCCGCCGGCTCGCCGAAGACGAGGTTGAGGGCTCCTGCCGGGACACCGGCGTCCTCGAAGCAGCGCACCAGCGCGCAGGCCGTCCCCGGGGTTTCCTCCGACGCCTTGATGACGATCGAGCATCCCGCGGCGAGGGCGGCGGAGATCTTCCGCATCGGAGAGCCCGCGGGGAAGTTCCACGGCACGAAGGCGGCGACAGGGCCGATCGGCTCGCGCCGCACCGTGAGGACGGTGCCGGGGGCGGCAGGGATGATGCGACCGTAGGCGCGGCGGGCGTCGTCGGCGTGCCAGCGCAGTGAGTCGGCGACCCTGCATACCTCACCGGCGGCTTCGGCGAGCGGTTTGCCCTGTTCCACGGTCATGATGCGGCCGATGGTCCCGGCGCGTTCCGTGGCCAGGCCGGCGGCGGCGTGCAGGATCGCGGTGCGGCGGGCGATCGGGGTGTTGCGCCAGATCTCGAAGCCGTCGTCGGCGGCCTCGGCGGCGCGGTCCAGGTCGGCGGGTGCGGCCAGGGGAACCTCGCCGATCACCTGCTCGGTCGCGGGGTTGACGACGGGGAAGGTCCGTCCGGTGCTGCCCTCGCACCACTCGCCCGCGATGAACATGCGGACGGGCGGGTAAGCGTGCTCGGTGGTCATGGGTGGGTGCCTCTCGGGAAAACGGGGGGGAAGTGTCGGTTCAGGAGGCCGGGGTGTGCCGGTCGTCCCGGTTGGAGCGCAGCGACCAGATGGTGTGCGGCGGCGCGGTCGCGTGGACACGGGTCTCGAAGGTGTCGTCGACCCGGTCCATGTCGCAGGCGTACTCCACGCGGCCTCCGCACGGGGCGTGCAGGAACCGGAAGACGTTGGAGCCGATGGTGTGCCGGCCCAGCTTCCGGGCCTCGCGCCAGCCGCGCTCGATCATGTGATTGCCGCCTTCGACCACGTCGTCGAATCCGGGTACCTCGTACGCGACGTGGTTGACGCCCGCCCGGTCGGGGCGGTGGCACAGCAGGAAGGTGTGCTGGTCGTCGTCGCCGGGCGCCTGCATGAACACGCCCATGGGCTCGACGACATCCGTCGGCCGGAAGCCGAGGAGGCCGGTGTAGAAGGCGACGGCCTGCTCCCGGCCCTCCTTGGCGATGTTGAGGGCGACGTGGCACATCCGCAGCGGCCGGACCTGTCCGACCGTCTCCAGCGGGGCGTTCCAGCGGGTGATGTCACCGGAGACGTTGGCGGCCCGGGAACCGTCCGGCAGGGGCCTGGGCCTGGCAAGAGTGAGGCCCACCCCGAAACCGGACATGTCGACGGTGCGGTGGATCCCGTCGGGGGTGCTGTGTACGGGGCGGTCCGCGCGCACCGCGTCCGCGATCCGCTCCAGCTCCTCGGCGGTGTCGACGCCCCACACGACCTCGCGGAGGGTGGGGCCGTCCTCGACCGGGGGCGGGAGCAGCGGTCCGGCGCAGGTGTCCAGGTGGACGGTCTGGCCGGCGAGGGTCTCGAACACCGCGTGCTCGTCGGTCCGTTCCACCAGGAAGAGCCCGAAGTCTTCGAAGAACCGCACAGACTCCTCGAGTACCTCGACACTGTAGGTGACGGATTCGATTCGCTGGATCCCCATGGATTCCTCACTTCGGATGATGCGTGCATGCGGACCGATACCCGTTCCCGGCGATCCTAGATTTGCCGGGCGCATGCCTCAACGGTCCTGCCGTGCAGGCTCTGCAATCCTTGATTGCACGCCATGCGGCCTGGTGCTCACATGTTTTCAGGAATGCGCGGAATGGGATTCTTGGAAAACCATTCGGTAAGGAATTCGAGGAAGACTCCGACTTTTCGGGGCGTGGACGGGCCGGGTCCGTAGATGGCGAAGAGCGGGCGGTCGGGGACGCCTCGTTCGGGAAGGAGGATCTCCAGCGCCCCGGACAGCAGGTCGTCGTAGGCCGACCGCTGGGGCAGCAGCCCGATGCCGCGGCCGTGGACGGCGGCTTTCTGCAGCGCGATGTAGGAGTTGGACGAGAACGCGACGTTGCGGATCTTGTGCAGCGTGGAGGCGTGTCCGTGGCCGATGCGCCAGACCGGGTCGTTGACGTGTACGAGGCAGTCGTGGGAGGCGACGCCGTTGGGCTCGGCCAGCGTCCCGTGGCGCTTCAGGTACGAAGGGGCGGCGCACAGCATGAAGGGCAGGGATGCGATCTTCTTGAGGCGTACGCCGGAGTCGCGCAGATCCCGGGTGTGGAACGCGACATCGAAGCCGCCCTCCAGGAAGTCGTAGGTCCGGTCGGACATTCCACCGAGTTCGAAGCGCACCTGGATCTTCGGATGTGCCGCAGAGAATGCGGCAATGGCGTCACCCAGATCGAGGCTGCCTATCCATTTCGGGCAGCTGATACTCAGCGCCCCTTCGGGGCGGTCGTGAAGGTGGGCTATGGACGCGTCCTCGGTCTCTATCTCCCCGAGAATGCGTATGCAGAAATCCGCGTATCTCTGCCCCTGCTCGGTCAGGCTCACCGAGCGCGCGGTGCGATGGACGAGGCGTACGCCTACCTGTCGTTCCAGTTCGGCCACGTGCCGTGACACCAGTGAGCCCGACGAGCCCAGTTTCTTGGCGGCTCCGTTGAAGCTGCCCGTCTGGGCGACGGTGACGAAGCTGTGCATGACGAGCAGGCGGTCCATGGATCCTCCGGACGGCCCCGGGGCGGGTGGACCCGGGGCCGGTCGTCCGGAGGAT
>NZ_JAELVH010000102.1 GCF_019399235.1 Streptomyces poriferorum
AGCATCATGCTCGGGCCGAAGCGGGAGCGCACCGGGGTGGTCATCCGCGGATCGGTCGCCGAGTCTTCGATGAAGACGGCCTCGCCGCCCAGCAGCTGGACGAGGACGGGGGAGCCGGGGGCGATCGCCGTGCCCACCAGGCCGGCGGGGTCCTCCAGGGTGGACGCGACGACGATCTCCATGCCGCCCTCCTCGTTGGGCTGGAGGATCACCCCGGCCGACGCGTCGCTGAGCATCCTGGCCCGTTCGGCCACGGTCATCAGGGCGTCGGAGGCGTTCTCGCCGGTCAGCAGCGTGTTGGTGACCGCGGCCGCGCCCTCGATCCAGCGCTCGCGCTGCCGGGCGCTCTCGTACAGCCGGGCGTTGCCGATCGCGATGCCGGCCTGCGAGGCGAGGACGCGGAGCAGCGTCATATCGGTGTCGGTGAAGTGCCCGGTCTCCTTCTCCGCGAGGTAGATGTTCCCGAACACCTTGCGGTGGACGCGGATCGGGGCGCCGAGGAACGAGTGCATCACGGGGTGGCCGGGCGGCACACCGCAGGAGCGCGGATCGTCGGCCAGGTGGTCGGAGCGCAGCGGCTCCCCCTGTTCGATGAGCGCGCCGAGCAGGCCCGTGTGCCCGTCGGGGAAGTCGCCGATGGCCGCCTGCTCGCTGTCGCTCAGCCCGGTGACGAACAGCTCGCTGATCGTGCCGGTCCCGGCGTCCAGGACCCCGAGCGCGCCGTAGCGGGCATCGGTGAGCGCGGTCGCGGTGTCGATGATCTGCTGCAGGGTGGCCCGCAGTTCGAGGTCGGTGCCGACGCGCAGCACCGCCTCCAGCAGCACCGGCAGCCGCGGCGACCGGGGGACTCCGCGGCTGGGCGCCTGTTCGCTCGGCTCGTCGCTCATCCGCCGTGCCCGGGGGACTCAGCCGGCGAGTGGGTCGAGGACCATCGGGCTGATCTTCCCGTCCAGCATGGCGCCGAGCCCGAGGACTGAGCAGACGTCGGGGCGCTCGGCGATGTGCACCGGCATGCCCGTGGCGTCGCGGAGCATCTGGTCGAGGCCGGGCAGCAGCGCGCTGCCGCCGACCATCATGATCCCGCAGTCGGCGAGGTCGGCGACGAGGTCGGGCGGGCAGTCCCGCAGGATCTTGCCGAGCCCGTCGAGGACCGCGGTCAGCGGGGTGTGGATCGCCTGCCGGACGGCTGCGGTGTCGACCTGGACGGAGCGGGCCAGCCCGGTCGCCACATCCCGGCCGTGGATCTCCGTCACGGAGGGCCCGTGCGGGGTCAGTCCGGCACCACTGAGGGCCAGTTGGAGCGGGCGCACGGACTGGCTGGGCAGCACCAGCTCGTGGTACTGGCGCAGATGCTGGATCACCGCGTGGTCGATGGCGTCGCCGCCGATCGGGATGCGTACGGCGGTCACGATCGAGCCGAGCGAGAGCACCGCGATCTGGGTGGTCGCGGCCCCGCACACCATGATCATGGTGGCGGTCGGCTGTTCGACCGGCAGTCCGCAGCCGACGGCCGCCGCGATCAGGGTGTCGACGAGCTCGACGCGGCGCGCACCGAGTCCGACCAGGGTCTCGACGGCGGCGCGCTGGGCGAGCGGATCGCTCTCGTGCGGGATGCAGGCGGCGGCGCGCAGGCGCGGCTTGCGGCGCAGCTGGCGGCGGAGCTTCTCGCCGAGCAGATGGCGCAGCATGCGCTGGGCCATCTCGATGTCGACGACGGTTCCGCCGGAGACGGGGCGGACCACCCGGATGTAGTCGGGGGTGCGGCCCGTCATCTGTTCGGCGAGCGCGCCGACGGCGATGAGCGAGCCCGTACGGGTGTTGACGGCGGCGACGCTCGGCTCGTCCACGACGAGCCCGAGCCCCTTGATGTACACCCGGGTCCGGGCGGCCCCGAGGTCGACGGCGACATGGCAACGGCGCAACTGCTCAAGGCTGACGGTCACGGCAGGTTCTCCCGAGAGCGCTGATGGCGGGGACCGACGGGCAGCCGGTTCTCTTCGAATCGTGCGCCGTTCGGGGGCATGCCGCCCGCTGGGATACGCCGTAGGGGGGACGGAGCTGACGACTCGTCGACGCGGGTCCCAGGCGCCCGGCGGGCCGTCCGGCGACTGTTTCCGGGCCCGCCCCGCTCAGGCTCCCGGCGGGCCGGGGAGCAGCCGCTGGAACAGCCCCCAGGTGAACTCGGCGACGTAAGGGGTGCCGGTGGCCGGGTCCGTGATCGCGAGCGCCCAGCGGGTCGGCGCGCTGCCCTCCATCGGACGGGCCGGCGCGAAGGCCCGGGCCACCTCGCTCACGGTGCACGACCAGGGCCGCAGCTCCGAGGGCCGGCCGAGCACGGGGGAGTCCGCGCCCGGGGCCCGGACCAGCCACTCGTTCCACACCGCGCCGCCCGGCGCCACCATCACCTCGAACCGCAGGCCGGGCCAGAGCGGGACCGGCCAGAACAGCGCGTCGCACTCCAGATCGCCGACCGCGCGGCGCAGGGACGACTCGGGCTCCCCGAGCACGGACCGGTAGCGGCGCAGCGCACCCCGTCCACGCGGCGCCCGCGACATGGCCTGCCAGCGGCGGTTGGCCTCGCGCATCTCGGCGAGGGTGGCACTCAGTTCGTGCCGGGCGTCCTCGACGAGGCCGGGCTGGTGGTCGGCCATCCGGCGCAGCAGGACGAGCTGGAACTCACGGGGGCCGAAGGGGGCGGCAGTGGTCATGGAATCAACGGTTCCACACAGGATCCTCACCTGAGCGGCTTTCTCCGTTGTCCGGTGGACGTCTAACCTGCGGGCGCCATGGATTACTGCCAGCCCTGTCAGCGGCATCTGAACGGCGCCCTGGCCTGTGCCGGATGCGGAACCCCCGCTCAGGCGCTGAGCCCCTACGCCGTGTCCCCGCCCCTCGGCCACGAGCCGGAAGCGCGGGACGAGCAGGCCGCGCCGCCCCTGTCCGGGGGGCACCGCCGCCGGGAGCGCGATGCTGCCCGGACGCGGGGCGGGACGCACGGCGGACGCGGCCCGGGCCGCCGGCGTACGGCACCCGCCGAGCGGCCGCGCCGTGGCCGCCGCGGCCGCAGCCGCCGGGGCCGTACGGTGTTGCTGGCGCTGCTCGGGGTGGTCCTCGCGGCCGGCGCGCTGAGCCTGGCCGAGCTCGCGACCGAACCGGACGGTGGCGACGGCGCCTCGGACTACGTACGCGAATCGACGTCCGCCACCACCGCTCCCGCACCGGAGCCGACGGTGAGCGACACGGCCGAGCCGCCAGGGCCGGTGAGGAGTCCCTCGGGCGGTCCCTCGGCCGTCCCGGCCACCGTGACGCGCTCCCCGGGCGCCACCCGGTCCTCCCGGGCCACGGACGAGGCGCGTCCGGGTGGAGCCACCTCCGCGCCGGCGGCCCCGGCGCCGGTCTCCTCCGTACCGCCGTCGCCGCCCGCGTCGCCCACCACCGGCGTTCCGTCCGAGCCGGGCGGTACGGGCAGTGCCCCGTCGCCGACCGCGACTCCGCCGCGGCCCACCCCCACGCCGACACCCACACCGTCGCCGACCCCTTCGGACGACGACTGCTGGTTCCCCTGGTTCTGCTGAGGGCCAGAGCCTTCAGCGCGGGGCAGTTGGTCAGGGCGGGCAGCTGGTCAGGCCATGCAGTTGGCCAGGACAGGCCAACGGCCAGGACAGGCCAACGACCAGAGCTGAGCCATGGGCAGGACCGGCCGATCGTCAGGACCGGCCGGTCGTCAGGACCGGCCGGTCGTCAGGACCGGCCGGTCGTCAGGACCGGCCGGCCGGGTCCATGCCCAGCATCCGGCGCAGCAGGTCCCGCAGCACCGCGCGGTCCGTGTCGGAGAGCCCGGCCAGGGGCTCGCGGGCGAAGTCGAGGGATGCGCGGAGCTCGCGGGCCGTGCTTGCCCCCTTCTCCGTGGGGGCGGCCAGCTTCACCCGGCGGTCGGCCGGGTCGGGCCGCCGCTCCACCAGACCGCGCGCCTCCAGCCGGTCGACTATGCCGGTCACGTTGGACGGCTCGCACTTCAGCTTCTGGGCGATCCGGCGCATCGGCAGCGGGTCCAGGGAGAGCAGGCCGAGGACCCTGGCCTGGGCGCCGGTGAGGCTGTGGGCGGCGGCGGCCTGCTCGTACTCCTCGTAATAGCGCGCCACGACCGCGCCGATCAGCTCGACGACTTCGAGGGTCAGCGGGTCCGTACGAGTGGTGGCCATAGGGCTCAGGATAGCCGGTTACTTGACAAGGTGAAATATCCAGGCGCATGGTTGTTTCACATCATGAAGCTTTTTCGTCCGGTACGACCAGGTCGAACGGCTTCCGCACCACCCTTCCCCCACCCTCTAGGCATCGAGGAGATCCGAGCCCATGTCTGCAGCTCTTCCCACGTCCAGCCGTGAATGGCACCTCGTAGCCCGGCCGCACGGCTGGCCGAAGGCCGAGGACTTCGCGCTGCGTGAGGCTCCGGTCAGCGCTCCCGCCGAGGGCCGGGTCCTCGTCCGCAACCTGCACTTCTCGGTCGACCCGTACATGCGCGGCCGCATGAACGACGTGAAGTCGTACACCCCGCCGTTCAAGCTGGACCACCCCATGGAGGGTGGCGCGGTCGGCGAGGTCGTCGCGTCCAACGCCGAGGGCTTCGCCGTCGGAGACCACGTGCTGCACGGCCTCGGCTGGCGCGAGTACGCCGACGTCCCCGCCAAGCACGCGGTGAAGGTCGACGCCTCCCTCGCCCCGCTCTCCGCCTACCTCGGCGTGCTGGGCATGACCGGCCTGACCGCCTACGCGGGCCTGTTCGACGTGGCCTCCTTCAAGGAGGGCGACGCGGTCTTCGTGTCCGGAGCCGCCGGTGCGGTCGGCAGCCAGGTCGGCCAGATGGCCAAGCTCAAGGGCGCCTCGCGTGTCATCGGCTCCGCCGGCTCGGACGAGAAGGTCAAGCTGCTCGTCGAGGAGTACGGCTTCGACGCCGCGTTCAACTACAAGAACGGCCCCGTGGCGGAGCAGCTGCGCGAGGCCGCCCCCGACGGCATCGACGTCTACTTCGACAACGTCGGCGGCGAGCACCTCGAAGCCGCGATCTCCTCGTTCAACGTGCACGGCCGCGCGACGATCTGCGGCATGATCGCCCAGTACAACGCGACGGAGCCGACCCCCGGCCCGCGCAACCTCGCCCTCGTCATCGGCAAGCGGCTGCGCCTGCAGGGCATGCTCGTCAACGACCACACCGATCTTCAGGGGCAGTTCGTCCAGGAAGTGGCCGGCTGGCTGGCCTCGGGTGAGCTGAAGTACCGCGAGACGGTCGTCGAGGGCATCGAGAACGGCTTCGACGCGTTCCTCGGTCTGCTCCGCGGCGAGAACACCGGAAAGATGATCGTCTCCCTCGGCTGAACCGCCGCTCCGGGCACCCGTTAGGCTCGTCCCAGGCCGTCGCGATCGTGGGCGCGAGTCGCGGCGCATCAGCAGGAGGAATCCTCAAGCATGACCATTCAGGACATAGCCGTCGCGTACACCGCCGTCGCCACCGCAGAGAACGGCCGTGACGGCCGGGTCGCCTCGGACGACGGCAAGCTCGACGTAGTCGTCAACCCGCCGAAGGAGATGGGCGGCAGCGGCGCGGGCACCAATCCGGAGCAGCTCTTCGCAGCCGGTTACAGTGCCTGCTTCCAGGGCGCGCTGGGCGTCGTGGCACGCCAGGAGAAGGCCGACATCACCGGCTCCACGGTCACCGCCGCGGTCTCCATCGGCAAGACCGAGGCCGGTGGCTTCGGCCTGGAGGTCGCGATCACCGCGACCATTCCGAACGTCGACACGGCGACCGCGCAGGCGCTCATCGAGAAGGCCCATCAGGTCTGCCCGTACTCGAACGCCACGCGCGGCAACATCAAGGTGGCGCTCTCGGTCGTCTGACCGTCCGCACAGCCTGTACGCAGCCGAGGGCCGCACCCCGTGAGGGTGCGGCCCTCGGCTGTTTCGCGCGCCCTTGCCCCGTACCTGCTGTTCGGTATCCCGGACATTGTTCGGAATTCTTGCGCGACCCATTGACGCGCAAGCGCTTCGATTTTACGGTCCGTTCGAAGTTACGGGCAGCATTCGATATTTCGAATAGTGAGGGCGGGCATGGGACGACCTGGCCTGAATCGCAGGCAACTGATCACGGGGCTGGGTGGCGCGGCCGTCGCCGGCAGCTTCGGCTTCGCAGCGCTGGGAAGCGGTGCGGACGCCCTCGCGTCGAGCGCGGCCACCCGTGTCCGCTACTGGAACCTCTTCAGCGGCGGCGACGGCTACAACATGATCGCGATGCTGGACGTGTTCCGTAAGGAGCACCCCGACATCGACGTGAAGGACTCCACCCTCCAGTGGGGGAGCCCCTTCTACACCAAGCTCGCCATGGCGGCGGCGGGCAACCGCGCACCCGACCTCGGCGTGATGCACCTGGGCCGGGTCACCGGGTTCTCGCCCGGCCGCCTCCTGGACTCCTGGGACGTCGGACTGCTCGCCAAGTACGGAGTGAAGGAGGCCGACTTCAACCCCGCGCTGTGGAAGCGCGCCGTCATCGACGGCAAGCTGTACGCCCTCCCGCTCGACATCCACGTCCAGCTCTGCTTCTACCGCAAGGACGTCCTGGGCAGGGCCGGACTGCTGGGCGACGACGGGCGGATCGTGCCGGTCACGTCCCCCGACGAGTGGTTCGACGTGCTCAGGAAGGCGAAGAAGGCCACGAAGAAGGGCCTCCAGACCATCGGGATGTGGGCCAGCGACCAGAACTTCCAGTGGTGGTTCTTCGTCGCCTTCTACACCCAGCTCGGTGGCACCTGGTTCGACGCCGCCAACTCCGATGTCACCTTCGACACCGACAAGGCCACCCAGGTCCTGGAGTTCATGCGCCGGCACATCACCGACGGGTACTCCGACCCGGGCTTCGCGGGCGGGGCGGGTGCCGAGCAGTTCGTCAACGGTTCCCCCTTCTGCTGGGAGGGCAACTGGTCGGTGCCGGTGTTCTCCGGGGCGAAGGTCGAGTACGGCGCGACTCCGCTGCCGCCCGTCTTCGGGAAGCCCGCCACACACGCCGAATCGCACGCCTTCGTGCTGCCCCACCAGTCCGGGCGCGGCGGCGACACCAACGAGGGCGCCCACCGGCTCGCGGCCTACGTCGTCCGGCACGCACAGCAATGGGCCGCCGGCGGGCACATCCCCGCCTACACGCCGACGCTGTCCACGGCCGCGTACCAGCAGCTCAGCCCGCAGAACGAGTACGCCTCGGCGATGGACCACCAGGCGACCGAGCCGAAGGTGTGGTTCGCGGGTTCCACCGGCATCCTGGCCCAGCGCGTCGGCCCGATCGTCGTGTCCTCGACGCTGGGCTCCGCCAAGCCGGAGGCCGCCGCCCGCGGCATGAAGGGCATGCTCACCGAACTGCTCGCCTCGAAGAACCCCATGGACGGCCGGACCGCGGCGCAGGCAGGTGCGGCCGCATGACGACGACCACACCGCAGGCCGTCCTCGCACCCGCCCGCGCGAAGAGCGCCGCCGACAGCGCCCCGGCCCGCCGCAAGCAGGGCCTCCAGCACGGGGGATGGTTCGTCGCCCCGTTCCTCGTCCTGTTCGCCCTCTTCGTGATCTGGCCGCTGCTGCGCGGCATCTACCTCAGCTTCACCGACGCCAACATCTCCGGCGACGGCGCGGGCTTCATCGGCCTCGACAACTACCGCGAGGCCCTGCACGACCAGCTGATGTGGGACGCGCTGGGCCACAGCGCCTACTTCACGCTGCTCGTCGTGCCGTGCATCACGGTCCTCGCCTTCCTCCTCGCGATGCTCGCCCACCACATCGAGCGCGCCCAGTGGCTGTGGCGGCTGTGCTTCTTCATCCCGTTCCTGCTGCCGTCGACCGTCGCGGGCAACCTGTGGCAGTGGCTCTTCAACCCCGGCTCGGGCATGGTCAACCACGTCTTCGGCCTCGACACGCCCTGGCTGACCGACAAGTCGTACGCGATGCTCGCCGTCGTCCTCACCACCCTGTGGTGGACGGTCGGCTTCAGCTTCCTGCTCTACCTCGCCGCCCTCCAGGGCATCCCCGCACACCTCTACGAGGCCGCGAAGCTGGACGGCGCGAACGCCTGGCACCGCATGGTCCACATCACCCTGCCCCTGCTGCGCAACATCACGGGCCTTGTGATCGCGCTGCAGATCCTCGCCTCGCTCCAGGTCTTCGACCAGGCCGTCGTGATGCAGGACTTCGGTCCGGGGCCGGAGGGAGCGACCCGCACCTTCGTGCAGTACACGCTCGAAGAGGGCTTCACCAGTTACCGCGTGGGTTACGCCTCCGCCATCTCCATCATCTTCTTCGTGATCATCGCGGCCGTCGCCCTCGCGCGGATGTGGCTGCTGCGCAACCGTGAGGAGGGCGGCCGATGACCGTCGACGCCGCGCAGACACGTATCAAGTCCCGTACCCGCACGCCCTGGACGCCGAGCCAGATCGTGCTCACCCTCATCGGCGTCGCCGTCTCCGCCGTCTTCCTGGCACCGCTCGCCTGGGCCCTGTTCACCTCCCTCAAGTCGGAGACCGAGGCCGTCGAGGTGCCGACGCACTGGCTGCCGGAGGACTGGACGGGTCAGGCGTGGAAGGCCCTCTTCGAGACCGGCAACATCACCAACTGGTTCGTGAACTCGCTCGTCGTCTCCGTCTGCGTCACAGCCGTCGTACTGCTCGTGAGCGCGCTCGCCGGATACGGCTTCGCCCGCACCGAGTTCAGGGGCAAGGCGTTCCTGATGGGCGTGGTGATGGCGGGCCTGATGGTCTCGCCCGCCGTCCTCGGCGTCCCCCTGTTCACCACCGTCCAGCAGATGGGCATGGTCGACACCTACTGGGGCATGATCCTGCCGCAGTGCGCACCCGCCGCGATGGTCTACATCCTCTACAAGTTCTTCCAGAGCATCCCGAAGGAGCTGGAGGAGGCCGCGTACATCGACGGCGCCGGCCGCTGGCGGGTGTTCTTCACCATCATCGTGCCGCTGTCCCGCCCCTCCCTCTCCGCGGTCGGCATCTTCACCTTCATCGCGTCCTGGAACAACTTCCTGTGGCCGTACATGGTGACCAACAACCCCGATCTGATGACCATGCCGAACGGCATCGCGACCGTCATGAACTCCTACGGCATCCAGTGGGCCCAGCTCATGGCCGGCGGGCTGATGGCGGGGCTGCCACTGATCATCGTCTTCGTCTTCTTCCAGCGCCAGATCGTCAGCGGCGTCGCACACACCGGCCTCGCAGGCCAGTGACCCCCACCGAGACACCTACCGACACCACCCCGAAGGAAGTCATGACCCGCACCGCCCGCTTCACCCTCGACCCGGCCTTCACCGTCGGCGATGTCGACCCCCGCCTCTTCGGCTCGTTCGTGGAACACCTCGGCCGCTGCGTCTACGACGGCATCCACGAGCCCGGCCACCCCGCGGCCGACGAAGCCGGCCTGCGTACGGACGTCCTGGAACTGATCCGTGAACTCGGCGTCACCGCCATCCGCTACCCCGGCGGCAACTTCGTCTCCGGCTACCGCTGGGAGGACAGCGTCGGACCCGCCGACGAGCGGCCGCGCCGCCTCGACCTCGCCTGGCGCTCCACCGAGACGAACCGCTTCGGGCTCTCCGAGTTCATCGCCTTCTGCAAGAAGATAGGCCCGCAGGCCGAGCCCATGATGGCCCTGAACCTCGGCACCCGGGGCGTCCAGGAAGCCATCGACCTCCAGGAGTACGCCAACCACCCGGCCGGCACCGAACTCTCCGAACGCCGCATCTCCCACGGCGACAAGGACCCCTTCGGCATCAGACTGTGGTGCCTGGGCAACGAGATGGACGGTCCCTGGCAGACCGGCCACAAGACCGCCGAGGAGTACGGGCGGATCGCCGCCGAGACGGCCCGCGCGATGCGGCAGATCGATCCGTCCGTCGAGCTCGTCGCCTGCGGGTCCTCGGGCCGGTCCATGGCCACGTTCGCCGCCTGGGAGGCGACGGTCCTCGCCGAGACGTACGACCTCGTCGACTACGTCTCGCTGCACGCCTACTACGAGGAACTCGGCGGCGACCGCGACTCGTTCCTCGCCTCCGCCGTCGACATGGAGTCCTTCATCGAGGACGTCGTCGCCACCTGCGACCACGTCGGGGCGCGGCTGAAGTCCACGAAGAAGATCAACCTCTCCTTCGACGAGTGGAACGTCTGGTACATGGCCCGCAGCCAGCAGGAGGCCGAGGCGAACCCCCTCGACTGGCCCGAGGCGCCCCGCCTGCTGGAGGACAACTACTCCGTCACCGACGCCGTCGTCTTCGGCACCCTGCTCATCGCCCTGCTGCGTCACGCCGACCGGGTGACCGTGGCCTGCCTGGCCCAGCTGGTCAACGTGATCGCCCCGATCATGACGGAGCCCGGCGGACCCGCCTGGCGGCAGACCACCTTCTTCCCGTTCGCCCAGGCCGCCCGGTACGGCCGGGGCCAGGTCCTGGACGTACGGGTCGACTCGCCCACGTACGACACGGCCAGGTACGGCGAGACGGACCTGCTGCACGCCACCGCCGTCCGCGACCCGGAGACCGGCGCGGTCACCGTCTTCGCGGTCAACCGCGGCCAGGACACGGCCCTCCCGCTCGAAGTCGCCCTGCACGGTTTCGACCTGACGGGGATCGCCGAGCACCAGGTCCTCGCCGACGCCGACCCGGACGCCCGCAACACCCTCACCGAACCCGGCCGGGTCGCCCCGCACGCGGCCGAGGGCACGGTGCTCGACGGGGGAGTGCTGCGGGCCACGCTGGAGCCGATGTCCTGGAACGTGATCCGCCTGGTCTGACCTCCGCACAGGGTCCCGCCCCGGTCCCGTTACGCTGACGTCATGCGTGATCTCGGGGCGGGCCTCGGCCATCTGATCAAAGGACAGCGCTGGGTCGTCCGGCACGGCAGATGGTTCGGCCTCGGGCTGCTGCCCGGCCTGATCACCCTCGTGCTGTACGCGGGCGCCCTCGTCGGCCTGGGCTACGGGGCCGACGACCTGGCGGACTGGGCGACCCCGTTCGCCGACGACTGGTCCTCGCCCTGGCTCGGCCTGCTCCGCAACACCCTGACCGTGCTGGTCTTCGCCTTCGGCCTCTTCCTCGCCGTCATCACGTTCACGGCCGTGACCCTCCTCGTCGGGCAGCCCTTCTACGAGTCGCTCTCCGAGGAGGTGGACCGCGCCGAGGGAGGCAAGGCCCCCGAGTCCGGGCTGCCGCTGTGGCGGGAGCTGTGGATCTCCGCCCGCGACAGCGTGCGCATCCTGGTGCGCGTCGCGCTGTACGCCGTCCTGCTCTTCGCCCTCGGCTTCGTCCCGGTCGCGGGCCAGACCGTCGTCCCGCTCCTCGGGTTCTGCGTCACGGGGTACTTCCTCGCCGAGGAACTCACCGCCGTCGCGCTCCAGCGCCGCGGGATGGCGCTGAAGGAACGGCTCGCCCTGCTGCGCGGCCGCCGGCTGCTGATCCTCGGCTTCGGCGTCCCGCTCGGCCTCGCGTTCCTGGTCCCGTTCGTCGCCGTGTTCCTGATGCCGGGGGCCGTCGCGGGGGCGACGCTGCTGGCGCGCGATCTCCTCGGGGAGGAGAGCGTGGGGACGGTGCCGCCCCCGCGCCCGTGAGCGGTCAGCTCCCGTGCACCTCCAGCGCGGTGCGTACGGCGGACTCCAACGCCCCTTCGATCCAGGCGGGCTTGACGGACGTGTGGCACCCCGCGAAGTGCAGCGGCCCCTCGACCGACCGCACATCGGCGAGCAGTTCGGTGTGCTGGCCGGGCAGCAGGACGGCCGCCTCGCCGTACGCGTACGGGTCGCGCATCCACGACTGGGTGGCACCGGCCCCCGTGTAGAAGACCTCGACGCGCTGCCCGTACACGTCCTGGACCCCGCCCAGGGCGTGCGGGTAGCGCTCGTCGTCGTCCAGGGAGTCCCACTTCAGCGCGTCGTCGGCCCAGCTGTACGAGGCGAGGAGCACCCCGCCCCTGCTCCCGTCGACCGGGTGGGAGGGCTGGTACATGAAGCGGTTGGCGTTGTCGGTGACCGATCCGCCGCCGATCACATGGGCCGCCTCGGGCTGGTTGCGGGCGGTCGCGCGATAGGCCGCGTAGTGCACGCGCTGGTTGGGCGGAATGTGTCCGGACGGTACGGAGGGGTGCGCGCCCAGCAGCGAGCCGTCGGCCGGAGCCTTGCCGAGGCGGTAGTCGTCGTACAGACCGGGCCGGACCCTCTCCAGCTCCTCCTTCCAGTCCTTCTCCTCGAACTCCCACCAGCGGCGGCTGAATTCGAGCAGCACCTTGGTGGCCGTGTCGTAGTGGACCTCGGTGATCGCGCGTCGCTTGCCGTACGAGAGCGGTGGCGTGACCGGGACGTGCCGCAGGCCGGAGAACGGCACGGTGACGATCGCCCGGTCCCCGGTGAAGGTCTCCCGTACGACCTTGCCGTCACGGCCCTCCGATACCGTCTCGACCCGGACCCCGTTCTCCGAGTAGCTGATCCTGGCGGCCCGGCGGTCCAGCCGCACCAGGTCCTTCACCCGCGCGTACATGGCATCGGCCAGCGTCGCCGTGCCGTCGGGCAGCTCGTAGAACGCGGTGTCCGGGCTGATCAGGGAGGCCCCGATGAAGCTGTGCACAAAGGCGAGAGGGAGCCGCGAGGTGAGGTTCTCGACCGTGCCGATGAGGTCGATGGTGCGCTCGTCCAGCTTGGCGGCCTCGGTCAGGAAGCGGAACATCGACCAGTGGCCGTACCGCTGGATGACCCGGGCCCAGCCCTGGACGAGCTCCGAGCCCTCCTTGCCCTCGAACTCCTCGCGTACGGGGGCGAAGGCCTCCCGCACGATGGCCGAGGCGGTCTTGTCCTCGAACGCGGCGGGAACCCCGAAGGAGCGGTTGACCGCCTGCGGCTTCTTCGCGTAGTCCGCCTTGCGGACCCGGATGCCGTTGACGTGGATCCACGTGTGGTTGACGGGCTTGCCCGCGGCGTCGACGTCGACGAGGAAGAACCGGCGGCGCTTCAGCTCGAAGCCGTCCATGAGCCCGGTGACGAGCGGGTGGCTTTCGGGGATCCGCATCGCCCCGGCCTCGGCGTACTGCTTCGGGTCGGCGAAGGGCGACTTCGCGTTCTCGTGGCCGCCGTTGCGGAAGGTCTTGATCCGGCCGCCGACGCGGTTGCCGTTGGCCTCGATCACGGTGACGGTGTGCCCGGCCTCGCGGAGCAGATGGGCGGCGGTGAGCCCGGCCGGGCCCGCGCCGATGATCAGCACCTTCTTCGGGGCCTTGCGGCTGCGCGGCAGCCCCTTGGAGAGCAGGACGTCACGGTAGTGCGGTACCAGCGACTTGTCCTGCTCGTCGTGGACGAGGATGGCGCGGGCGACGGTCAGGCAGGCGTCCCAGTCGGAGCCGGGAGCAGCGGCCGGGGCCGTGAGAGAGCCAGGTGAGGAGGCGTCGGCCCTGGTCACAGCAGAGGTGGCAAGAGCGGCGGCCCCGGCGGCGGCACCCATGATCATGGTGCGCCTCGAGGGCAGGCCGGAGGTCGGTTCGGCAGGCTTGGAAGTCATGCGGTCACCCTGAGGGGCGCGGGACGGGGCGCATTACGCGGACGCGCGTAGATCATCCGGAATCACCCGCAGGTGGAGCTTAACGATCTTGTAATATCGGTATCTCCGCAGGTCAGCTCAGGCTTCGCGACCCTCGACCCCGCCCCCGCACCTCGCCTCAGCGCACCGAGAAGCCGTACACCGTCGTCGACACGAACTCCTCGCCCGGCCGCAGCACCGTGCTCGGGAACTCCGGCCGGTTCGGCGAGTCCGGGAAGTGCTGGGTCTCCAGGGCGATCCCGGCACACGGGACGAACGGCCGTCCCTCGAAGTGGTCCGCCGTGTAGAGCTGCAGGCCCGGCTCCGTCGTCGTCACGGTCAGGACCCGTCCCGACACCTCGTCGTGCAGCTCGGCGACCGGGCCCGTCACGCCCTCGTCCAGCACGAAGTTGTGGTCGTACTCCTTGGAGACCGGCTGCGGCTCCCGGAAGTCGAACCGTGTCCCGTCCACCGGCAGGAACTCGCCCGTCGGCAGGGACTCCGCGTCGGCCGGGGTGATCCGCCCGGCCGCGATCCGCAGCAGCTGGCCGAGCGCGCTGCCGGAGTCGGCGCCCGCCAGGTTCCAGTACGTGTGGTTGGTCAGGTTCAGCACGGTCGGCGCGTCCGTCGTCGCCCGGTACGCGATCCGCAGCGCCCCGTCCTCGTCCAGGGTGTACGCCACCGAGACCTCCAGCCGCCCCGGGAAGCCCTCTTCGCCGTCCGCCGCGACCAGGGACAGCTCCACCCCGCCGGCGATCTCGCGGGCGTCCCACACGCGCTTGTCGAAGCCGACGGTCCCGCCGTGCACATGGTTGCGGCCCTCGTTGCGCGTGACGTGATACGTCCGCCCGTCGAGCACGAACGCCGCCCCGCCGATCCGGTTCGCATACCGCCCGACCAGCGCGCCGAAGTAGGGCCCGGTGTACTGCTGGTACGCGGCGAGATCCGGCAGCCCGAGCGCCACTGCGGCCCGTGTGCCGTCCCGGTCCGGCACCTCGACCGACTGCACCACGGCGCCGTACGTCAGCACCCGGACCCGCGTGCCACCGCGTTCCAGCGTCCAGCGGTCCACGGCGGTGCCGTCCCCGAGGGTGCCGAAGTGTTCCGTACGCATCACCGTGTTCGAACCCATGTCCATGATCGCGAACCTTAGCCCGGAGGCCGTGCCGCCGTGACATTGCGGTAGGCGATCTCGGCGAGCCGGGCCTGCCCGTTGCGCCCCGGGTGGAACCAGTCCCACTGGCTGAGCTGCTTGCCGGTGAACCGGTAGTCGAACACGGCCCCGCCGTCGTAACGGCAGCGCCGGTCCTTCGCGCACACCTCGCGCAGCACCTCGTTGTACGCGACGACGCGGTCCTGCACCGCCGTGCGCCGGGCCACCGCGGAGGCCCCCATGTTGTCCGCGTCGCCCAGCATCGACTTGCAGATGCCCAGCTTCCAGATCTGCTTGCCCAGCTGATTGACCCGGCCCGTCGACCAGAGCCGTTTGAGGTCCGGCACGCTCGACACGTACACCTGGGTCTTCGGCGCCGCGCTGCGCAGTCGGCGCAGCGACGCCTCGAACGACGCCCGGAAGTCCGCCACCGGAGTCATGGTCCGCACCGAGTCCCGGCAGGCGTCGTTCGCACCGATCATCACCGTCACCAGATCGGGGTCCTCCTGCGCGGCCAGCGCCATCTGCTCCGGCAGCTGGGCGATCCTGGCACCCGTCTCGGCGTGGTTCCAGCTGCGGTCGGCGGCGCCCGAGGCGCCGAGGAGGCGTACCGCCAGGCTGCGCACCGAGCTGTCCGTACCGGTGGCCCAGGAGGCCTCGGGGCAGTCGGCCAGCACCGAACAGGCGTCGAAGCCGCGGGTGATGGAGTCCCCGACCGCGGCGACCGACTCCGGACTGCGGTCCCAGAGCGGCGCGGCGGCCGGCTTCCGGCCCGCGTCCGCCTTCGCGCCCTTCGTCGTCCCGTCGGGCCCGGAGTCACAGCCCGTCAGCACGGCAGTGCCGAGGAGCGTGACGGCGGCCAGTGCGGCCAGTGCGGTGCGCGAACGGTGCCGTACGGAGCGATCCGGCATTGCTCTCGTCCCCTCCTGTTCCTGTCCCATGCCTCCGGCACACCCGTGCGGCACCGGTCGGCGGGCCCGTGTGCTCCGCAGGGTGAATGCTGAGCGAATCATGGGCCCGGGACCGACGGTACGTCACACCTCGGACGCCGCCGCACGGTAGCTTTTCCACGTCGAACCAGTGGTTCCTTCGGCCGCCCGGCTTCACTCGGGTGGCCCTCGAACATCACATCACGTCACATACCCTCCCTTCTCCGGACATTAACTCCCGATACTGTTTACTGATGACAGCTTCGGGAAGTCGGCCGAAAAGAGGCAGTACGGGCGCGAGGCCGCTGGGGAAGACGAACCTCGTCCCACACTGGAGGTCCCGGTGACGACACGTGGAGTCCTGTACGTCCACTCAGCCCCGCGCGCGCTCTGCCCCCATGTGGAATGGGCGGTGGGGGGCGTACTGGGCGTGCGGGTCCAGCTCGACTGGATCAGACAGCCGGCCGCACCCGGCACCTGGCGTTCCGAATTCTCCTGGCAGGCCAGCCCGGGCACGGCGTCGAAGCTGGCCTCCGCGCTGCGCGGCTGGGATCTGCTGCGCTTCGAGGTGACGGCGGAACCCTCGCCGACCGCGGAGGGCGAGCGCTACAGCTCCACGCCCGGACTCGGCATCTTCCACGCAGTCACCGGTATGCACGGCGACATCCTGGTCCCCGAGGACCGGCTGCGGGCCGCGCTGGCACGGTCGTTGAGCGGCGAGACCAACCTGGAGGGCGAGATCGCCAAGCTCCTGGGCAAGCCGTGGGACGACGAGCTGGAATCCTTCCGCCACGCGGGCGAGGGCGCGCCGGTGCGGTGGCTGCACCAGGTGGTGTGACCCGGGGCTCCGCCCCGCGCCCCGCTCCTCGATCGCCGGCGGGCTCGAAAGCAAGCAGGAAGCCCGCCTCCCTCGCACGAGGGGGACGGGCTTCACGCGTACAGCCGGAAAGATCACACGCTACGGAACGCCAGCACCACGTTGTGGCCGCCGAATCCGAACGAGTTGTTGATCGCCGCGATCGGCCCCTCCGGCAGCGCCCGCGGAGCGTCCCGCACGATGTCCGCCTCGACCGCCTCGTCGAGGTGTTCGACGTTGATGGTCGGCGGAGCCATCCGGTGGTGCAGGGCCAGCACGGTCGCCACGGTCTCGATACCGCCCGCGCCGCCGAGCAGGTGCCCCGTCATCGACTTCGTCGCCGAGATCGCGACATGGTCCAGATCATCGCCCAGAACCTTGCGCAGTGCCTTCAGCTCCGCAATGTCACCCTGCGGCGTGGACGTGGCGTGCGCGTTCAGGTGCACGACCTCGGACGGCTTGAGGTCCGTCTGGTCCAGCAGGTTCTGCATCGCCGTGGCGATACCGCGCCCGGTCGGTTCGGGCTGGGCGATGTGGTGGGCGTCCGCGGACAGACCCTGTCCCAGGACCTCGCAGTAGACCCGGGCGCCGCGCGCGGCGGCGTGCTCCGCGGACTCCAGGACGACGACACCGGCACCCTCGCCGAGGACGAAGCCGTCACGGCCCGTGTCGTACGGACGCGAGGCCTTCTCGGGCTCGTCGTTGCTCTTGGACATCGCCATCATGTTGGCGAACGCGGCGATCGGCAGCGGGTGGATCGCCGCCTCGGTGCCACCGGCGAGGACCACGTCGGCACGGCCGGTACGGATCATCTCGACGGCGTACCCGATGGCCTCGGCACCCGACGCACAGGCGGAAACCGGGGTGTGGACGCCCGCCTGGGCGTTCACCTCGATACCCACGTTGGCGGCCGGGCCGTTGGGCATGAGCATGGGCACGGTGTGCGGGGAGACGCGGCGTACGCCCTTCTCCTTCAGCACGTCGTACTGGTCGAGCAGGGTGATCACGCCGCCGATACCGGAGGCGATGACCGACCCCAGCCGCTCGGGGCGGATCTTCTCGTCCTCACCGGCCGGGCCGGTGAAGCCCGCGTCCGCCCATGCCTCACGGGCCGCGATCAGCGCGAACTGCGCCGAGCGGTCCAGCTTGCGGGCGAGCGGCCGGGGCAGGACGTCGCCCGGGTCGACGGCCGCGAGGGCCGCGATCCGGACAGGCAGTTCGGCGAAACGTTCGCCCTCAAGAGGCTTGACGCCGGAACGGCCGGCCATCAGACCTTCCCAGGTCGATGCGGAATCGCCACCCAGCGGAGTGGTTGCGCCGATACCGGTGACGACCACGGTGCGATTGGTCGAGCTCACTGGAAAATCTTCTCCACGTGTAGAGGGTCGTGAATCAGCGGCGCCACCGCCGGGTGGCGACACAGCTGGGCTGGGATCAGCCCTGGTGCTTGAGGATGTACTCGGTGGCGTCGCCCACCGTCTTGAGGTTCTTGACGTCCTCGTCGGGGATCTTGACGTCGAAGCGCTCCTCGGCGGCGACGACGACCTCGACCATGGACAGCGAGTCGACGTCCAGGTCGTCGGTGAAGGACTTCTCCAGCTCGACGTCCTCGACCGGGATACCGGCGATCTCGTTGACGATCTCGGCGAGACCGTCGAGGATCTCCTTCTGCGTGGCGGCCATGTTGGCGCTCCTTCGGTGTATATCTGCTGGGTTCGGGCGTCCGGGCGAAAAGACCCGGTGTGCCTAGGGGAGGGTAACGACCGTCGCGGCGTAGACGAGACCCGCCCCGAAGCCGATGACGAGCGCGGTGTCGCCGCTCTTCGCCTGACCGGTCGCCAGGAGCCGCTCCATTGCGAGCGGAATCGAGGCGGCGGAGGTGTTGCCGGTGGTCTCCACGTCACGGGCGACCGTGACGTGCTCCGGCAGCTTCAGTGTCTTCACCATCGAGTCGATGATCCGCATGTTGGCCTGGTGCGGAATGAAGACGTCCAGGTCTTCCGGGGAGATCCCGGCCGCGTCCAGCGCCTGCTGGGCGACCTTCGCCATCTCGAAGACGGCCCAGCGGAAGACCGCCTGGCCCTCCTGCGTGATGGCGGGGAACTTCTCCGGACGGTCGGCGTGGAAGGTGTCCCACGCCACGGTCTGCTTGATCGTCTCGGACTTGTCGCCCTCGGAGCCCCAGACCGTCGGGCCTATGGCGGGCACCTTGGAGGGGCCGACGATGACCGCACCGGCGCCGTCACCGAACAGGAACGCCGTCGCGCGGTCGCTCAGGTCGGTGAGGTCGCTCAGCCGCTCCACGCCGATGACGAGCACGTACTCGGCCGAACCCTCGACGATCATGCCCTTGGCGAGCGTCAGGCCGTAGCCGAAGCCCGCGCAGCCGGCCGAGATGTCGAAGGCGGCGGGCTTGCCCGCACCGACCTTGTGGGCGATCTCGGTCGCGATGGCCGGGGTCTGCTTGAAGTGCGAGACGGTGGAGACGATGACCGCGCCGATCTGCTCCGGCGTGATCCCGGCGTCGGCGATGGCCTTGCCGGACGCCTCGACGGACATCGCGGCCACGGTCTCCTGCTCGGAGGCCCAGTGGCGGGTGGCGATGCCGGACCGGGAGCGGATCCACTCGTCGGACGAGTCGATCGTCTCGAGGATCACCTCGTTGGGCACGACACGGGTCGGGCGGTAGCCGCCGACACCCATGATCCGTGCGTACGGGGCGCCCTGGCTGGGCTTGATCTTCGACATGCTCTCGGGCTCCTTAGGCGCCTGCGTGCTCAGCGATGAGCGCGCGGGCCGCGTCGAGGTCGTCGGGGGTCTTGAGCGCGAGGGTCTGCACGCCGGGCAGGGCACGCTTGGCCAGACCGGTCAGCGTGCCGCCGGGGCAGGCCTCGACGATCGCGGTGACACCCAGCGCCTTGAACGTCTCCATGCACAGGTCCCAGCGGACCGGGTTGGCGACCTGGCCGACCAGCCGGGAGATGACCTCCGCGCCGGTGGCGACGGTCTGCCCGTCGGCGTTCGAGACATATGTCACGGCCGGGTCGGAGATCTCCAGGGCCGCGGCGGCCTCACGGAGACGCTCGACCGCGGGAGCCATGTGGTGCGTGTGGAACGCGCCGGCGACCTTGAGCGGGACCACCCGGCGCACACCCTCGGGCTTGTCCTCGGCGAGCGCGGCGATCTGCGCGGCGGTGCCGGCCGCGACGATCTGACCGGCCCCGTTGACGTTCGCGGGCGTCAGGCCGAGCTTCTCCAAGTGCGCGACGGTGACCTCGGGGTCACCGCCGAGCAGCGCCGCCATGCCGGTCTCGGTGACCGCGGCGGCCTCGGCCATGCCGAGCCCACGGGTGCGGACGAAACGCAGCGCCGCCTCGTCGCCGATGACCCCGGCGAGAGCGGCTGCGGTGATTTCACCCACGCTGTGACCTGCGACGACAGCCGGTGAAGCATCCAGTGCGGCGGCGGACAACAGACCTGCGGCGACCAGCAGTGGCTGAGCCACCGCGGTGTCGCGGATCTCGTCCGCGTCAGCCTTGGTGCCGTAGTGGGCAAGGTCGAGCCCGATGGCGTCGGACCAGGCCGCGATGCGGTCGGTGGCACCGGGGAGGTCGAGCCAGGGAGTCAGGAAGCCGGGCGTCTGAGCGCCTTGGCCGGGAGCGACGAGTACGAGCACCCTCACACTCTCTCTTGTGAACGGTACGGAACGCCCGTGGGGACAGGGACGAAGAACCGTAGGGGGAATTGTTGATGTCCGACAAAAGTCTAGGACTGCAGATCCCTGTCGGCCAGACGCCCCAGGATCAGGGCGATCCGCAGAGTGAACGCCGAACGGACATCGGACGGGGACCAGCCGGTGACGTCTGTCACACGTCGGAGCCGGTAGCGCACGGTGTTGGGGTGGACGAAGAGCATCCTGGCGGCGCCTTCGAGACTGCTCGCCTGTTCCAGATACACACTCAGCGTCTCCAGGAGGGCAGAACCTGCTTCTTCCAGCGGTCTGTAGATCTCCTCCACCAACTGATCCCGTGCGGCCGGGTCGCCCGCCATCGCGCGCTCCGGCAGCAGATCGTCCGCGAGGACCGGCCGCGGGGCGTCCTGCCAGGCACCGCACGCCTTGAGCCCGAGGTCCGGCACCACGGGCCCGGCGACGACCGGGCCCGCCGCGTACGGGCCGATCAGCGCCTTCGCGACCTGGAGCGGGTTGTCGCTGCCGCCGGCGATCACGACCAGGCGGTTGCCCAGCACCCCGGTCAGGACCTGGAGCTTGGCGTGCCGGGCGGCCCGGCGGATCGCCTCCACCGTCAGCTCGCTGTCCCCGTCGGGGGCGGTGCCGAGGAGCACGCACACATGCTCGGGCGAGTTCCAGCCGAGCGCGGCGGCCCGGGACACGGCGCCCTCGTCGGCCTGCGGGGTCTCCGGATGCCGGAACCACTCGGTGAACGCGGCGATACCGGCCTGGGCCACCAGGCCGATCCAGGACCGGTTCTCCGGTGGCATCGCCCGGTACCAGGACAGCGACTCGTCCATGCGGGCGATCGCGTTCGCGGCCAGCCGGCCGGAGGACTGCTCCAGCCGCTTCAGGGTCGCGGCATGGAGATGGGCGGCGTTCGCAGCGGGCTGCTCAGGATCGGGTCGGGGCACGGGGACAAGACTGCCCTATCCGGACGCGTGCCCGAAGGGGCGGGGCG
>NZ_JAELVH010000103.1 GCF_019399235.1 Streptomyces poriferorum
GCCGCGCCCCCTCCCGGCCGCCGAGGCACGTGACTCCAGGGAACCGCCATCATGCCCCTCCCGCACGACCGCGCCCAGCTGACCCTCAAGGACGTCTCCAAGTCCTACGGAGACCGCGCCGTCCTCGACCAGGTCTCGCTCACCGTCCGCCCCGGCGACCACGTCGGCGTCATCGGCGAGAACGGATCCGGGAAGTCCACCCTCCTGAGGCTGATCGCCGGTGCCGAGACGCCCGGCAGCGGCGAGATCACCGTCCGCTTCCACGGCGGCACCGGATACCTCTCCCAGACGCTCGACCTCGACCCCACCCGCACCGTCCAGGACGCCGTCGACGCGGCCCTCGCCGAACTGCGCGCACTGGAGCGGCGGATCCGCGCCGCCGAAACGGCACTCGCCGCCCCCGGCGGCGCCGACGACGCACAACTGGCCACATACGGAGACCTGCTGACGGAGTACGAGGAGCGCGACGGATACCGGGCCGACGCCCGGACCGAGGCCGCACTGCACGGCCTCGGACTCGGGCACCTCACCCGGGAGCGCACGCTCGGCAGCCTCTCCGGAGGCGAACAGTCCAGGCTCGCGCTCGCCTGCGTCCTGGCGTCCGGCCCCGAACTGCTGCTCCTCGACGAACCGACCAACCACCTCGACCTCCGGGCCGTCACCTGGCTGGAGGACCAGCTGCGCGCCCACCGCGGCACCCTCGTCGTGATCACCCACGACCGCGCGTTCCTGGAACGGACCACCACCGTCATCGTCGAGGTCGACCGGGATCTGCGCAGCGTCGTCCGGTACGGCGACGGCTGGGACGGTTACCGCACGGCGAGGGCCGCCGCCCGCCGCCGCTGGGCGCGGGACCACCAGGAGTGGGTGGACGAACTGGCCCGTACCGAAGAACTCGTGAACGCGGCGGGACAGCGGCTCGCCGCCGCCGGCAAAGATCCGGGGGAGGGCTGGGGCAAGCACCGCCGCTCGCACGAGGCGAAGCTGTCCGGTCAGGTCAGAGCGGCCAGAGCGCGGCTGGAGGGGCTGCGCAGGGAGCCCGTACCGGCACCGCCCCAGCCGCTGCGGTTCTCCGCCGGACTGACTCCGGCCTCCGGCGGAGACGGGCACCCAGGGCCACTGGTCGAGCTCGCTTCCGTGGCGGTGGGCGACCGGCTCCACGTGCCCGCGCTGCGGGTGGACAGCGGGCAGCGTCTGCTCGTCACCGGGCCCAACGGGGCCGGAAAGTCGACTCTGCTCAGGGTCCTCGCAGGTGACCTCGCCCCCGGCACGGGGACGGTGCGCCGCCGGGCCCGGATCGGCTACCTCCCTCAGGAACTCCCCGCCCGGCCGACCCGCCGCACCCTGCTGGCGACGTTCGCGGCAGGGCGGCCCGGTCAGGCGGACGAGTACACCGACATGCTCCTCGACCTCGGACTCTTCCGCGCGGAGGACCTGACCGTCCCGGTGGCAGCGCTCTCCGTCGGACAGCAGCGCAGGCTGGCGCTGGCCCGGCTGGTCACCCGGCCCGCCGACCTGCTGGTGCTGGACGAACCGACCAACCACATCACCCTGGCCCTGGTCGAGGAGTTGGAGGCGGCGCTGGCGGCGTACGCGGGAGCCGTCGTGGTCGTCTCGCACGACCGCAGCTTCCGGAGCCGCTTCACGGGCGAACGGCTGGAGCTCCACGCCGGCCGGCCCGTCGCCCGCCCCTGACACGGCCACGCCGGGCCCGTCGCCCGCCCCTGACCGGGCAACGCACGACGACGGGGCGGGTGCGGCTTTTCGGGCCCCGTTCAGGCCCCGTCGTCGGGCGCGGAGGGGCCTGAGCCGCCCGACAGATGGTCCCGCAGCCGGTCCACGAAGATCCGCTGCCCCTTCACCAGCCGCTCGGCCGCCGTCTCGGGCGTACACCAGGCGAACCGGTCGATCTCAGGGAACTCCCGCTGCACACCGGAACCCCGGGGCCACTCCATCGTGAACGTTCCCGGGACCGCCGCCGCCGGATCGAGGTCGCCCTCCATGGCCCACACCGTCACGGTCTTGCCACCGGCCTGCCGCGACTCACCCAGCGACAGCCACGCGCCGTCCGGCACCGGATGCCCGAACTCCTCCTCGAACTCCCGCCGGGCCGCCGCCTCCGCTCCCTCATCCGGGCCGTACTCGCCCTTGGGCACCGACCAGGCCGCACTCTCCCGGCGCGCCCAGAACGGCCCACCCATGTGACCGATGAGGATCTCGAAGCCGGTGCCGCGGTGGCGGAACAGGAGGAGACCGGCACTGCGCCTGGCAGGATCGCGGGGTGTCATGCCGTCAAGTGTGGGCACGGCGGCCGGTGAACACCCGGACGACAGGCCGTCCTAGACCTTGCGGTAGCCGTACGCCTCCGAGGCCGCGGCCGCCACCGCGTCCAGGTCGCCGCCGGCCGACGCCGTGACCACAGCGGCCACCGCCCCCTCCACGAACGGCGCGTCCACCAGGCGTGCCCCGTCCGGGAGCTCGTCGCCCTCGGCCACCATCGCCTTCACCGTCAGCACGGCACTGCCCAGATCGACGAGGACCGCGACACCCGCACCACCGTCCACGGATCTGGCCGCCTCCGCGATGAGCTCCGCACTGGTCCCGAGCCCACCCGCGGGTGTGCCGCCCGCCGCGGCGACCGGCGCCGTGGCACCGCCGGCCGCGAGCCCCTTCGCAAGGTCGGCGACCGCCTCTGCCACCGGGCCGCTGTGCGACACCAGGACGATCCCGACCTGCTTGTCCGCGCTCATGCGTCGCCTCCCGCCGCGGCGGCCGTCTCCGCGAGCGCTGCGATCAGCAGCGCGGCCGATGTGGCCCCCGGATCCTGATGCCCGATACTCCGCTCACCCAGGTAACTGGCCCGGCCCTTGCGCGCCTGCAGGGGGACGGTCGCCAGCGCACCTGCCCGCGCCGCGTCCGCTCCCGCTTCGAACGACGTCGCGAGCGCCTCGACGGCCGGCAGCAGCGCGTCGAGCATCGTCTTGTCACCGGCCTGCGCCCCGCCCAGCTGGGCCACCGCCGCCACGCCCTCTCCGAGCGCGCGCGCCAGTTCCCCGGCGGTGACGGCGGGCGCGTCACCCAGTGCCTTTCCCGTACGCCGCAGCAACGTCCCGTACAGGGGGCCCGACGCGCCACCGACGGTCGAGATCAACTGCCGCCCGGCCAGCACCAGTACGGCGCCCGGGGTCTGCGGCGGCTCCTTGTCCAGTGCGGCCGAGACCGCGGTGAACCCGCGCTGCAGATTGCTGCCGTGGTCGGCGTCCCCGATCGCGGAGTCGAGCTCGGTCAGACGGGCCGCCTCACGGTCGACCGAGGCAGCGGTCGTGGACATCCAGCGGTGGAAGAATCGGGCGTCGAGCACATGCGCTCCTCGGTGCGTCGGATGAATCGGCATCCCCGCGAGGGGGCGGGCGGGTCAGCGGCCCCAGCGCAGTGCGGGTGTCTGCACCGGCGCGTCCCAGAGCCGTACCAGTTCCTCGTCGACCTGGCAGAGCGTCACCGAACAGCCCGCCATGTCGAGCGAGGTCACATAGTTCCCCACGAGGGTACGGGCCACCACCACGCCGCGCTCGGAGAGCACCCGCTGCACCTCGGCGTTGAATCCGTACAGCTCCAGCAGGGGTGTCGCGCCCATTCCGTTGACGAGCGCGATGACCGGGCCCCGCGGCCGCAGGTCCTCCAGCACCGCGTCGACCGCGAAGTCGGCGATCTCCCGCGAGGTCATCATCGGGCGCCGCTCCCGCCCCGGCTCGCCGTGGATGCCCACCCCGAGTTCGAGTTCGCCGGGCGGGAGATCGAAAGTGGGGGAGCCCTTGGCGGGCGTGGTGACCGAGGTCAGCGCCACGCCGAAACTCCGCGACGCCTCGTTGACCTGCCGCGCGAGGGCCGCCACCCGGTCCAGTGGCGCGCCCTCCTCCGCCGCGGCCCCGGCGATCTTCTCGACGAACAGGGTCGCTCCGGTGCCCCGGCGCCCGGCCGTGAAGAGGCTGTCGGTCACCGCCACATCGTCGTTGACGAGTACCTGGGCGACCTGCACGCCTTCCTCGTCGGCGAGTTCGGCGGCCATCTCGAAGTTGAGCACGTCGCCGGTGTAGTTCTTCACGACGAACAGCACACCCGCGCCGCTGTCGACGGCGGCGGCGGCCCGCACCATCTGATCCGGCACGGGTGAGGTGAACACCTCGCCCGGGCAGGCGGCCGAGAGCATGCCGGGGCCGACGAACCCGGCATGGAGCGGTTCATGACCGGACCCGCCACCGGAGACCAGGGCGACCTTTCCGGCCACGGGCGCGTCGCGGCGTACGACGACACGGTTCTCGACGTCCACGGTCAGTTCGGGATGAGCGGCGGCCATGCCGCGCAGCCCGTCGGCGACCACGGTTTCAGGGACGTTGATCAGCATGCGCAACGGAATCTCCCAGGAAGGATGTCGACGCTGGACCACCACCGTAGGACGCCGGAGGCCCCGTGCGAAGAACCGCGCCTCCCCGCTCCTGCGAGAGATCCGCCGAAGAGTCCGCGCCGCAGCGCGCGGACCTGCCGCCCCGCTGTCGAACGGCGCGCGGGCTACGCTGTCGGGCGCGGCCGTGGTTCCTCCTCCGGCGGACATCTCCTTGCGGACAGGTGATCTGATTGCTGTACATCGCGTTCCTGCGCGGCATGAACGTGCCGGGCCGCTCGGTGAAGATGGAGTATCTGCGCGGTCTGTTCACGGAGATGGGGTTCGACTCCGTACGCAGCTACATCCAGAGCGGAAACGTCTTCTTCGAGTCGGACGAGACGGACCGGGCCGTGCTCGGTGCCCGTGTCCGTGAGCGGCTGACCGAGGAACTCGGCTACGAGGTCGCGGTCTGTCTGCGTACGGTGCCGGAACTGGAGGCGCTGATCGCGCTCGACCCGTTCAAGAAGGTCACGGTCACCGACGATCTGCGCTGCTGCGTTGTCTTCACGACCGAGCGGATCGATCCGGAGCTTGCTCTGCCGATGCTCTCTCCGAAGAAGGACATGGAGATCATCGGCATCAGCGGGTACGACGCCTTCGTCGTCTGGTACCTGATCAACGGCAAGGCGCCCGCCGCGAAGGGGTTCCAGGAGCGTGTCCTGGGCCATGACGCGACGACGCGCTTCTTCCACACCGTGGTGAAGATCCTCGCCGCGGCCAAGAAGGGCGCGGCCTGACGGACGGGCCGTCAGGCCCTGCCGTCCGGGGCGCGCCCGGCGATCGGACCCTCGACGAGCGCCCCTGATCTCGTCGCGGACGATGCGCACGGCCCCGGCTCCCCGGCCGCCAGGTCGTCCGGTTCCCGGTCGAGGTAGCACTTGCCGGAGAAGACGGGGCAGGTGTGGCCGCAGCACATGGTGACGCACACATCCGACCGCGTCGAACTCACCCTCCCCGGGACCGGGGTGTGCGGCGGCGCCGGCCTCTTCGGCGAACCCGCCGCGGGGCAGGCCGACGACGGTGGCTGCTGTGCCGCTCCCGCGCCGGCTCTGATTCAGATCGCCGGTCCCACCGCAACGGAGGAGCGGGGGTGACGGGTCAGGTGCGGTCGATGTGCACGCTGGTCGACTTCACGCGGGCGGTCGCCGTCATGCCGACCTCCAGCCCGAGCTCCTCGACGGCTTCCCGGGTCAGCAGCGACACGAGCCGGTGCGGACCCGCCTGGATCTCCACCTGTGCCGCCACGTCCCCGAGCTTGACCGCGGTGACGATGCCCGGGAAGGCGTTGCGGGCGGAGGTGTAGGAGACCTCCTCCTCGCCCGTGCCGTTCTGTGCGACCTCCACGGAGAACGCGGCCAGGTCGCGGCCGTCGATGAGGCGGCGGCCGCCCTCCTCGCGATGGGTGGCGACGCGGCCGGCATCCGCCCAGCGCCGCGCGGTGTCCGGGCTGACGCCCAGCAGGCGGGCGGCCTGCCCGATGGTGTAGGTCTGCATATGCCGCATCTTAGAAGGAAGAAACTTGCAAATGCAAGCAATATGTGCAGAAGTCTTGGTGGATGCGAGTCCCGTACCTCGCCAGTGGGCCGGGTGGCTCTGCCGGGGTGAGGAATCGGCGCGTGCGGCCTAGGGTGCGAGCCATGGCAGAGAGCGAGGGGTACCGGGATTCTGCGGGCCGGGATGCGGGTTCCGCCGCCGGACCGGACACCCCCGACCCCCGGCGGTGGCGGGCGCTCGCGGTCTGCCTGGTCGCGGGCTTCATGACCCTTCTGGACGTGTCCATCGTCAATGTGGCCCTGCCCTCCATCCGGGAGGGGCTGCACACCCCCGAGTCCGATCTGCAGTGGGTGCTCTCGGGATACGCGCTCGCCTTCGGCCTCTTCCTGATTCCCGCCGGGCGCCTGGGGGACGCCCGTGGGCGACGCGAGGTCTTCATGGCGGGGCTCGTGCTCTTCACCCTGTCGTCCGCGGCCTGCGGAGCAGCCCAGTCCAGCACCTGGCTGGTGATCGCCCGACTGGTCCAGGGACTGTCGGGCGGTCTCCTCTCGCCGCAGATCTCCGCCCTCATCCAGCAGATGTTCTCCGGGCGGGAACGCGGGAGGGCCTTCGGCATGTTCGGCACCGTGGTCGGCATCTCCACCGCCGTCGGCCCGCTGCTGGGCGGACTGCTCATCCAGGCGGCCGGGGCCGAGGAGGGCTGGCGCTGGGTCTTCTACGTCAACCTGCCGCTCGGGTTCGTCTGCCTCCTGCTGGCTCGGCGGCTCCTGCCGGACACGCCTTCCGCCGGCCCGGTACGGCTGCGGGACCTCGATCCCCTCGGGATCCTGCTGCTGGGCGCGGGGGTGCTGGCTCTGCTGCTGCCGTTCGTTCAGGCCCATCAGTGGCCGGGCAACGGGAAGTGGCTGCTCCTGGCGGTCGCCGCCGTTCTGCTCGCCGCGTTCGTCGGCTGGGAGTCCCGGTGCGGGCGCCGCGGTACCCAGCCGGTCGTCGACCTCAGGCTCTTCCGGGTCCGCTCCTACTGGCTGGGCTGCCTGCTGATCCTGCTGTACTTCGCCGGCTTCACCTCGATCTTCTTCATCACCACGCTCTACCTGCAGAGCGGCCTGCACTACACCGCCCTGCAGGCGGGCCTGGCGATCACCCCGTTCGCCCTCGGGTCCGCCGTCGCCGCGAGCCCGGGAGGCAGACTTGTGGGGCGGTACGGACGCCCTCTCGTCGTCCTGGGCATGGCCACCGTCGCGGTGGGACTGGCCGCCACCGCCCTCGCCGTCCACCTGGTGCCCGGCAGAGGCGCGGGATGGGCGATGGCCGCCCCGCTGCTCCTGGCCGGACTGGGCAGCGGTCTGGTCATCGCACCCAACCAGACCCTGACCCTGTCGCAGGTGCCGGTCGCCACGGCAGGAAGCGCCGGCGGCACCCTGCAGACCGGCCAGCGCGTCGGCTCCGCGATCGGGATCGCCGCCGTGGGCTCGGTGTTCTTCGCCCAGGTGGGCTCAGCGGCCTGGTCCACCGCCTACGACCACGGGCTCATCGTCTCCGTCGCCTTCGTGCTCGCCGGACTCGTCGTGGCGCTGGCCGATGTGGGCGGGGCCCGGCGGGGAAGAGACCGTACACGGCAGTCCGCACCCTCACCGGCGGACCGCTGAGCCGACCACGAAGGAGACGCGATGAACGACCCCGACGGCGCGGCGCAGGACGGCAACCGTTCGTACGGACACAAGCCCTTCAAGCGGTCCCGCAGCCATTTCGCCGACCGCATCACCGCCGACGGGTGCGACGGCTGGCCAGTCGTGGCGGACCGCTACCGCCTCGTCGTCAGCCGCGCCTGCCCGTGGGCGAGCCGCGCCCTGGTCTCCCGCAGGCTGCTGGGCCTGGAGAGCGCCCTCTCGCTCGCCGTCGCGGACCCGCTGCAGGACGACCGCAGCTGGCGTTTCACGCTGGACCCGGACGGCCGGGACCCGGTGCTCGGCATCCGCTATCTCAGCGAGGCGTACGACGCGAGGGAGCGCGGTTACCCCGGCGGCGTCAGCGTCCCCGCGATCGTCGACGTCCCCAGCGGCAGGCTCGTCACCAACGACTACCAGCAGATCACCCTGGATCTGGCCACCGAGTGGACCGCCCTGCACCGCCCCGGAGCACCCGACCTCTACCCGGAGCCGTTGCGCGAGGAGATCGACGAGGTGATGGAAGGGATCTACCGCGACATCAACAACGGCGTGTACCGGGCCGGGTTCGCCGACGGCCAGGGCACGTACGAGAGCGCCTACGAGGCACTCTTCCGCCGCCTGGACCAGGTGTCGCAGCGGCTGGCGGACCGGCGCTACCTCGTCGGCGACACGATCACCGAGGCCGATATCCGCCTCTTCACCACACTGGTGCGCTTCGACGCCGTCTACCACGGTCACTTCAAGTGCAACCGCTCGAAACTGGCCGAGGATCCGGTCCTGTGGGCCTACCTCCGGGACCTCTACCAGACCCCCGGATTCGGGGACACCGTCGACTTCCACCACATCAAGCAGCACTACTACCGGGTCCACACCGGCATCAACCCCACCGGCATCGTGCCCGCCGGGCCCGACCTGTCCGGGTTCCTGACGCCGCACCATCGTGAGCAGCTCGGCGGCAGGCCGTTCGGTGACGGCACCCCTCCCGGTCCGGTACCCGCAGGCGAACGGGTGCCCCCGCGGCACCGGCCTTGAGCGGCCCTACTCCGTTTCGTCCAGGCGATCGGCGTAGTACTCGATCGCCGGACGGTACGCCTGCACCTGCGGATCCCTGCTGGTGGCGGCCGACACGAGGAGCAGTGTCCGCACGGCTTCGCGGGACTCGCCCAGGTTGTACAGCGTCATGGCCAGGAACGTCCGCAGGGCGGCATCCTGCGCGAACTCGCTCAGCCCCCGGCCGAGCACCTCGCGTGCCTCCGCGTAGCGGCCCAGTACCCGCAGTGTGCTGCCGAGTCCGAGGAAGGCGCCGTGGCGGTCCTGCGCCGCGAGCCCCCTGCCGTTCAGTGCGCGCTCGTAGTACGGCACGGCCTGAGCCTCGAACCCGAGGGAATCGTGCGACCAGGCGGTCTGATAGGCGATGGCGGCATCGTGGGGATGGCGCGCCGCCAGGCTCACCAGCTCCTCGTGCGCCCGGGGAGTCTTCTCCTCGCGCAGGCGCAGCGCCTGTGCCAGGGGTGCGTCCACCGCTTCGTACTCGCTGTCGGTGTTCATGCTGTCGCACGCTGCCAGGCCGACGGGCGCACCGCAAAATCGTATGGGGGCAGGGCCCTGTCGAGTCGGCGGCGATCACGAGATATCTTGATGTCAAGCAATGTTGCAGACGTGGAGCGGAGCACAGGGTGACTGACTCGACCATCATCTATACACACACCGACGAGGCCCCGGCCCTGGCGACGTATTCGTTCCTGCCCGTGGTCGAGGCCTATGCCTCGAAGGCCGGGGTCACCGTGGAGAGCCGTGACATCTCCCTGGCGGGCCGGATCATCGCCAGTTTCCCCGACCACCTCCAGGAGAACCAGCGCATCGACGACGCTCTCGCCGAGCTCGGCGCGCTGGCCACGACTCCCGGTGCGAACATCATCAAGCTGCCGAACGTCTCGGCCTCGATCCCGCAGCTGAAGGCCGCGATCGCCGAGCTGCAGGGGCAGGGCTACGCGCTTCCGGACTACCCGGACGACCCGCGGAGCGACGAGGACAAGGACGTCCGCGCCCGCTACGACAAGATCAAGGGCAGCGCGGTCAACCCCGTCCTGCGTGAGGGCAACTCCGACCGCCGTGCCCCCGCGTCGGTCAAGAACTACGCCAAGACCCACCCGCACCGCATGGGCGCCTGGACCGCCGACTCGAAGACGAACGTCGCCACCATGGGCGTCGACGACTTCCGGTCCACCGAGAAGTCCGCCGTGATCGCCGAGCCCGGCACGCTGCGCATCGAGCTCGTGGGCGACGACGGCACCACCACGGTGCTGCGCGAGTCCGTACCGGTGCTCGCCGGCGAGGTCGTGGACGCGGCCGTCATGCGCGTCGCGGCGCTGCGTGAGTTCTTCACCGCTCAGATCGCCCGGGCCAAGTCCGAGGACGTGCTGTTCTCCGTCCACCTCAAGGCCACGATGATGAAGGTCTCCGACCCGATCATCTTCGGTCACGTGGTCCGCGCCTTCTTCCCGAACACCTTCGCCAAGTACGGCGACGTCCTCGCCGCCGCCGGCCTCACCCCGAACGACGGCCTCGGCGGGATCCTCAAGGGTCTCGACTCGGTGCCCCACATCGGCGCCGAGATCAAGGCTTCCTTCGAGGCCGAGCTCGCCGAGGGCCCCGCCCTGGCCATGGTCGACTCCGACAAGGGCATCACCAACCTGCACGTCCCCAGCGACGTCATCGTCGACGCCTCCATGCCGGCCATGATCCGCACCTCCGGTCACATGTGGGGCCCGGACGGCCAGGAGGCCGACACCATCGCCGTCCTGCCGGACAGCAGCTACGCGGGTGTCTACCAGGTCGTCATCGACGACTGCCGCGCGCACGGCGCCTTCGACCCGTCGACCATGGGCTCGGTGCCCAACGTCGGTCTGATGGCGCAGAAGGCCGAGGAGTACGGCAGCCACGACAAGACCTTCGAGATCCCCGCCACGGGCACCGTGCGGGTCCTCGACGCCGCCGGCAACGCCGTGCTGGAGCAGACCGTGGGCGCCGGTGACATCTTCCGGATGTGCCAGACCAAGGACCTGCCGATCCAGGACTGGGTCAAGCTCGCCGTCACCCGCGCCCGCGCGACCGGCAACCCGGCCGTGTTCTGGCTCGACGAGGACCGCGCCCACGACGCGCAGCTCATCGCCAAGGTCAAGACCTACCTGGCCGACCACGACACCGACGGTCTCCAGATCGAGATCCTGACCCCGGAGAAGGCCACCGCCTTCTCGCTGGAGCGCATCCGCCGCGGCGAGGACACCATCTCGGTGACCGGCAACGTGCTGCGTGACTACCTCACCGACCTGTTCCCGATCCTGGAACTCGGCACCAGCGCGAAGATGCTCTCAGTCGTGCCGCTGATGAACGGTGGCGGTCTGTTCGAGACGGGCGCCGGCGGCTCCGCGCCCAAGCACGTCCAGCAGCTCGTCAAGGAGGACTACCTGCGCTGGGACAGCCTGGGCGAGTTCCTCGCCCTCGCGGTCAGCTTCGAGCACCTCGCGCAGACCACGGACAACGCGCGCGCCCAGGTTCTGGCCGACACGCTGGACCGGGCGACCGCCACGTTCCTGAACGAGGACAAGTCGCCCAGCCGCAAGCTCGGTGGCATCGACAACCGCGGCAGCCACTTCTACCTCGCCCTGTACTGGGCGCAGGAGCTGGCGAAGCAGAGCACCGACGCGGACCTCGCGACGGCGTTCGCCCCGCTCGCCAAGACGCTGGCCGAGCAGGAGCAGACCATCGTCGGCGAGCTGATCGCGGTCCAGGGCAAGCCGGTCGACATCGGCGGCTACTACCAGCCCGACCCGGCCAAGGCCGCGGCCGTCATGCGCCCGTCGGTCACGTTCAACCAGGCGATCGCGAGCCTCGTCTGAGGTGACAGGGGCGCAAGGACCAGGGGGCCCGCACCACTGCCCCGTCCCTACGCCCGGTGACTGCTGCTCCGCCCCGGCCGACCTTCCGTCGAGCCGGGGCGGAGCTGTTTGCGGTGACGTCCCCGCGCGGCCCGGCCGGCGGCGGACCGGGGGACGCCCTGACGAGTGAAAGTGCCGCCGTGGCGGGCGCCGGGCGGCCCTCGGAAGGCCCGTGGCTGGTTTGCTGCAACCGGAAACGCGCGCGACGCGCGGGGAGGGCCGTTCGGCCGACTCGCCGGAGCGGCGCCACGCCGGGTGCGCGGTCCACCCGCGGATGACAACCGAAGGAGCGTCCCTGTGACGACGACGGGCACAGCAGAGCCGACGGAAGAAGAGGAGTCGTACGCCAACGAGCTTCCGGTGCACAGCAAGGAGCCGGGAAACGTCGTCATCAAGTGGCTGACCACCACCGACCACAAGACGATCGGTTCGCTGTACCTGGTCACCTCGTTCGCGTTCTTCATCGTCGGCGGCCTGCTCGCGCTCGTCATGCGCGCCGAGCTGGCCCGTCCCGGCACCCAGCTCGTGTCGAACGAGCAGTTCAACCAGGCGTTCACCATCCACGGCACGATCATGCTGCTGATGTTCGCGACGCCACTGTTCGCCGGATTCACCAACTGGATCATGCCGCTGCAGATCGGCGCCCCCGACGTGGCGTTCCCCCGGCTGAACATGTTCGCGTACTGGCTCTACCTCTTCGGCTCCCTCATCGTGGTGGCCGGCTTCCTCACCCCGAACGGTGCGGCCGACTTCGGCTGGTTCGCCTACTCCCCGCTGACGGACGCCATCCGCTCGCCCGGAATCGGCGGCGACATGTGGATCATGGGGCTGGCCTTCTCCGGCTTCGGCACGATCCTCGGCTCGGTCAACTTCATCACCACGATCATCTGCATGCGCGCGCCCGGCATGACGATGTTCCGCATGCCGATCTTCGTCTGGAACGTCCTGCTGACCGGTGTACTGGTCCTGCTGGCCTTCCCGGTGCTCGCCGCCGCGCTCCTGGCGCTGGAGGCGGACCGGAAGTTCGGCGCCCACGTCTTCGACGCGACGAACGGCGGCGCGCTGCTCTGGCAGCACCTCTTCTGGTTCTTCGGCCACCCGGAGGTGTACATCATCGCGCTCCCGTTCTTCGGGATCGTCACTGAGATCATCCCCGTCTTCAGCCGGAAACCGATCTTCGGTTACATCGGCCTCGTGGCCGCGACGATCTCCATCGCCGGCCTCTCCGTGACCGTGTGGGCGCACCACATGTACGTCACCGGAGGCGTGCTCCTGCCGTTCTTCTCCTTCATGACGTTCCTCATCGCGGTGCCCACCGGGGTGAAGTTCTTCAACTGGATCGGCACGATGTGGAAGGGCTCGCTGTCCTTCGAGACACCGATGCTCTGGTCCATGGGCTTCCTCGTCACCTTCCTCTTCGGTGGTCTGACCGGCGTCATCCTGGCCTCGCCACCGATGGACTTCCACGTCTCGGACTCGTACTTCGTGGTCGCGCACTTCCACTACGTCGTCTTCGGCACCGTGGTGTTCGCGATGTTCGCCGGATTCCACTTCTGGTGGCCGAAGTTCACCGGCAAGATGCTGGACGAGCGGCTCGGCAAGATCACCTTCTGGACACTGTTCGTCGGGTTCCACGGCACGTTCCTGGTCCAGCACTGGCTCGGCGCCGAGGGCATGCCCCGCCGTTACGCCGACTACCTCGCCAGTGACGGTTTCACCGCGCTCAACACCATCTCGACGATCTCCTCGTTCCTCCTCGGCCTGTCGATGCTGCCGTTCCTCTACAACGTGTGGAAGACCGCCAAGTACGGCAAGAAGATCGAGGTCGACGACCCGTGGGGCTACGGCCGTTCGCTGGAGTGGGCGACCTCCTGCCCGCCACCGCGGCACAACTTCGTCACGCTGCCCCGGATCCGTTCCGAATCGCCGGCGTTCGACCTGCACCACCCGGCCGTGCGTGAGCTCGACGACGCCGCCAACCGCCAGGACCGCTCCGCGACGGTGGCACCCGGGGACAAGCAGGCGTGAGCAGGGCCGCCGGCGGAGAGGAGAAGCGCATGGGTCCCGACCGTGACGACGACACCGCCCGCGGACTGGCCCAGATGGAGGGCTATCTGCTGTGGAACGCCGAGGTCGAGGAGGCCCGCCGGCGCGCCCGCCGCTTCACGGACGAACTTCCGTGGCTGACGACGGCCCAGCGCGAGGACGTGGAACGGGTCTACACGGCGGACCGGGCCGCCGCCTCGCGGGCGATGCTCGTACGTGTGTCGGTCCGCGCAGCCGGGCTGCGAGACGAGTACAGCGAGCGGTATCGCAGGCTCAGGGCGCGCTGCGTCGCCGCCGCGGTGGTGGCGAGTACGGCGGGAGGCGCCTGTACCGCCTGGACGTACCTGGGCAGATGATCCGGGCCGGGGTCGTCCGTTCTGCCCGCCCAGGAGGCGGTCTCGCGCCCGTCTCGTAAAGATGAGAGGTGACGGGCGCGTGTGACGGGGCAGGCGAACGGACGACCCTGCAGACCCCGAGAAGGGACGAACACTGTGGCACGACCCAGGATTCTCGTTGTCGGAGCCGGATTCGCCGGGGTCGAGTGCGTACGCCGTCTGGAGCGCGGGCTCCGCCCGGGCGAGGCGGACATCGTGCTCGTCGCGCCGTTCTCGTACCAGCTCTACCTGCCCCTGTTGCCGCAGGTCGCCTCCGGCGTCCTCACCCCGCAGTCGGTGGCGGTGTCACTGCGACGGAGCAGCCGGCACCGCACCCGCATCATTCCCGGCGGGGCCGTCGGAGTGGACCCCAAGGCGAAGGTCTGCGTCATCCGCAAGATCACCGACGAGATCGTCTATGAGCCGTACGACTACATCGTGCTCAGCCCGGGCAGCGTCACCCGCACCTTCGACATTCCCGGACTGCTCGACAACGCCCGCGGCATGAAGACGCTGGCCGAGGCGGCGTACGTACGTGACCACGTGATCGCCCAGCTCGACCTCGCGGACGCCAGCAGCGACGAGGAGGAGCGGGCCTCCCGGCTGCAGTTCGTGGTGGTCGGCGGCGGATACGCGGGAACCGAGACGGCGGCCTGCCTCCAGCGCCTCACCAGCAACGCGGTGCGGCACTACCCCCGGCTCGACCCGAAACTGATCAAGTGGCATCTGATCGACATCGCCCCGAAGCTGATGCCCGAACTGGGCGACAAGCTGGGCGAGAGCGCGCTGAAGGTGCTGCGGGAACGCGGCATCGAGGTGTCGCTCGGCGTCTCGATCGCCGAGGCGGGCGCCGACAAGGTGACGTTCACCGACGGCCGGGTGCTGCCCTGCCGCACGCTGATCTGGACGGCCGGTGTCACCGCGAGCCCGCTGGTCACCACGTTCGACGCGGAGACGGTGCGCGGGAGGCTGGCGGTGACCCCCGAGATGAACCTGCCCGGCTACGACGGCATGTTCGCCCTCGGGGATGTGGCGGCGGTGCCGGACCTCGTCAAGGGCGACGGCGCGGTCTGCCCGCCCACCGCCCAGCACGCGATGCGTCAGGGCCGCAGGCTCGCCGACAACCTGCTCGCGACGCTCCGGCACCAGCCGCTGCGCCCGTACGTCCACAAGGACCTCGGACTCGTCGTGGACCTCGGCGGCAAGGACGCCGTGTCCAAGCCGCTCGGCATCGAGATGCACGGCATCACGGCCCAGGCGGTGGCCCGTGGCTACCACTGGTCGGCGCTGCGGACCAATGTGGCGAAGGCCCGCGTCATGGCCAACTGGCTGATCAACGCGGCGGCGGGCGACGACTTCGTCCGTACCGGATTCCAGTCCCGCAAGCCCGCGACCCTGCGGGACTTCGAGTACACGGACAGCTATCTCACCCCGGACCAGGTCCGCGAGCACACCGCCTCGCTGAACGCCCGGATGAAGTGAGCTGGAGCCGGATCCGGGGCCGGGGTCCGTCAGGCCGACGGCACGGTGGTGCGGATCAGGCGCAGGAACGCGGCGTTGTCCGCGGTTTTCCGGATCCGGTCCAGCAGTGTCTCCAGTGACGTCTGGGCGTCCCTGGAGTGCAGGGCCCGGCGCAGTCCTCGTACGGCGGCCAACTCCTCTTCCGGTACGAGGAGTTCGTCGCGGCGGGTGCCCGAGGCGGCGATGTTCACCGCCGGGTGGATCCGCTGCTCGGCGAGTGAGCGGTCGAGCCGCAGCTCCATGTTGCCGGTGCCCTTCAGCTCCTCGAAGAAGTACTCGTCCGCCCGGGAGCCGGTCTCGACGAGAGCCGTGGCCAGAATGGTCAGCGAGCCGGCCTCCTCGGTCAGGCGTGCGGCGCCGAAGAGGCGTTTGGGGCCGGTCAGCGCCGCGGCGTCCACACCGCCGCTGAGGGTGCGTCCGCCGTTGCCCGCGGCGTTGTTGTGGGCCCGGCAGAGCCGGGTGAGCGAGTCCAGCAGGATGACGACGTCGCGGCCCTGCTCGACGAGCCGCTTGGCGCGTTCGAGGGCGAGATCCGCGAGGGCGATGTGTTCCTTGGCGGGCCGGTCGAAGGTGGAGGCGTAGACCTCGCCGCGAACCGAGCGGCGCATGTCGGTGACCTCCTCGGGGCGTTCGTCGAGGAGCACCACCATCAGATGGGACTCGGGATGGTTCTCGGCGACGGCGGCCGCGATCTGCTGGAGGAGGACCGTCTTGCCGGTCCTGGGCGGTGCGACGATCAGCCCGCGCTGTCCCTTGCCGATCGGGGCGACCAGATCGACGATGCGCGTCGAGGGACCCCCGGACGGTGTTTCCAGGCGCAGTCGCTGCCGGGGGTGGAGCGGGGTGAGGTCACGGAAGTGGGGGCGGCCGCTCAGCACCTGCGGGGCGAGCCCGTTGACGCGGGCGACGGCGCTCAGGGCGCCGCGCCGCTCGCAGAGACCCTCGACGGCGTCGCCCTTGCGCAGGCCGTACCGGCGGATGAGGGAAGAGGGCACCTGTACGTCCCCGGGGGCCGGGTGGCCGCCGGGGGAGCGCAGGGAGCCGTGCCCCTGTTGCGTGAGGTCGAGGATGCCGGCGGCGGCCGTGGGGGCCGCGGGCCGGGCGGTGGATACGGGGTTTTCGAGTGTGGTGGTCATGCGGGGTGGTCCTTTCGCGGACATGCGAATGAAGGGGCCCGGCAGAGACAGGGGCGGAGAGATCACGTCCCGGACGACGGGCAGGAAAGACCGGTGGGAAAGAGCCCGAACCGGACTGGAGAAGCAATGCGATGAAGCTGGATCGCCGGCCGGAAAGGACGGGCGCATCAGCGTGGTGAAGGTGAAACGGTACCGGAGCCTGAAAGAGAGGCGTACACATGTACCGATTGCAATGTAGCACGGCCGCAGGGCTCCGGAGGCCGATGTGATGCGGCCGGGGTTTCTCATCGGGGTCGTTACCCCGTTACCCCGTTGCGGCAGGGGAGCGGGGGGTGGTTTGGTACTCCGGGCCCCTTTCTCCCTCCCGACTGCGGAGTCACCTTGCCGATACACCTCACCGCCCTGACCGATCCCGACCGCGACGCGGGCGGCTACCGCCTGGTCTGGCTGGCGTCCGACGAAGGGGGAGCGCCCGTCGGATCGGCCTTCCTCCGGGTCTTCACCCGGGAGGGCCAGGACCACCTCGCCGAACTGGAACTCCACGTGCACCCCGCGGAACGCCGCAAGGGCACCGGATCCCAGCTGCTCGAGGCGGCGGTCCGGGGAGCCAGGGAGCACGGCCGGCGCTCCGTCGTCGCGCAGACCGAGGCCGGCACCCCGGGAGACCTGTTCCTGCAGGCCAGGGGGGTGCGCAGGGTCCTCGCCCTCACCTACGCCCGGCTGGCGCTGGGCAAGGTGGACAACGCGGCCCTGACCACCATCACCCGGGAACCGCATCCGGGCTACCGGCTGGAGTCCTGGGACGGCATCGTCCCGGAACCGCTGGCGCACACGTTCGCCGCGTCCCGCCGCGCCATGGACGACATGCCCATGGACGACACCGACTACGGCACCGTGACCTGGGACGTCGACCGGGTCAGGGCCGTCGCGCGGGCCGTCACGGACCGCGGCGACCACATTCACACG
Source organism: Streptomyces poriferorum (assembly GCF_019399235.1). Taxonomy (GTDB): domain Bacteria; phylum Actinomycetota; class Actinomycetes; order Streptomycetales; family Streptomycetaceae; genus Streptomyces; species Streptomyces poriferorum. Next base: position 17,587 of record NZ_JAELVH010000103.1, read on the forward strand.
GTGGCCGCCGTCGACGAGGCCGACGGGTCGGTCGCGGGCTTCACCGAACTCGTCGTGCCGGGTGACGGACAGGGCGACGGGCAGCACTACGGCACGGGCGTCCTGCCCGAGCACCGGGGCCACGGCCTCGCCCGGTGGATGAAGGCCGCGGCCATCCTCGGGGCCCGTGAGCGCCACCCGGACCTGGGCGGCCTGCTCGCGGACACGGCCGACAGCAACACGTACATGCGGCGCATCAACGACGCGTTCGGATACGAGCCGACACACCGTTCGTACGAGTACCAGCTCGACCTCTAGAGAGCTTCGCGCCCGGTCGCCGGACCCGGTCCCCGGAACACCTCCAGGATCTGTTCGGCGGCCAGCGTGGCAGGCAACGAGCCCTCCCGTACGCGCAGTTCGAGTTCCGGCGCGCGTGCCCGCACCCCGGGATGGCTGCGCAGGCTCTCCAGGAGTTCGTCCCGCACCATCGTCCAGGTCCAGTCGACCTGCTGCTCACTCCGCTTGGCCGCGAGGCGGCCCGTCGACTCGAGCAGCGTCCGGTGCTGTTCCAGCCGCTCCCACAGGGTGTCCAGACCGCTGGACTCCCTGGCGCTGCAGGTCAGTACCGGCGGGGTCCACGCCGCGTCCACCGGGTGCATCAGGCGCAGCGCGCCCGCCAGTTCACGCGCCGCAGAGCGGGCATCACGCTCGTGCGGACCGTCGGCCTTGTTCACCGCGATGGCGTCCGCCAGCTCCAGCACACCCTTCTTGATGCCCTGGAGCTGGTCACCGGTGCGGGCCAGCGTCAGCAGCAGGAACGTGTCGACCATGTTGGCGACGGCGGTCTCCGACTGGCCGACGCCGACCGTCTCCACGAGCACGACGTCGTAACCCGCCGCCTCCATCACCACGATGGACTCGCGGGTCGCCTTCGCCACTCCGCCGAGTGTGCCGGCGGTGGGGGAGGGGCGGACGAAGGCTGCCGGGTCCACCGCGAGCCGCTCCATCCGGGTCTTGTCGCCCAGGATGGAGCCGCCGGTGCGGCTGGAGGACGGGTCCACGGCGAGCACCGCGACCCGGTGTCCGAGCCCGGTGAGCATCGTGCCGAGCGCGTCGATGAACGTGGACTTGCCGACGCCGGGCACCCCGCTGATGCCGATGCGCCGGGCGTTGCCCGAGTGCGGCAGGAGTTCGCGCAGCAACTGCTGGGCCAGTGCCCGGTGGTCGGGGCGGGTGGACTCGACCAGGGTGATGGCGCGGGCGATGTGCGCCCGCCTCCCGTCGAGTACGCCCTTCACATAGCTGTCGAGATCGATCTTCGGGGCCATCGGTTCAGCGGCTCACAGCTCGTGGCCGAGTGAGGTGCCCAGGCGCGTGACCAGGTCGTGGGCCGCGTCCGGGATCACCGTCCCGGGCGGGAACACGGCTGCGGCACCCGCTTCGTGCAGGGCGTCGATGTCCTGGGGCGGAATGACTCCGCCCACCACGATCATGATGTCCTCGCGGCCCTCGGCCGCGAGCTCCTCACGCAGCGCCGGTACGAGCGTGAGGTGGCCGGCGGCCAGGGAGGAGACGCCCACGATGTGCACGTCCGCCTCGACCGCCTGCCGGGCGACCTCGCCCGGCGTCTGGAACAGCGGGCCGACGTCCACGTCGAAGCCCAGGTCGGCGAAGGCGGTCGCGATGACCTTCTGGCCCCGGTCGTGCCCGTCCTGGCCCATCTTGGCGACCAGGATGCGCGGCCGGCGTCCCTCCGCCTCCTCGAACGCGTCGACCAGCGCGCGGGTACGGTCCACGGACGGCGACTCCCCTGCCTCGTTGCGGTACACACCGGAGATCGTACGGATCTGGCCCGCGTGCCGGCCGTACACCTTCTCCAACGCGTCCGAGATCTCGCCGACGGTCGCCATCGCGCGTGCCGCGTCGACCGCCAGGGCGAGCAGGTTGCCCTCCAGGCCGGGGCCCGGGTCGCGGCCGGCCGCGGCCGTGAGGGCGTGCAGGGCGTCCTGGCAGGCCTGTTCGTCGCGCTCCTCGCGCAGCCGGCGCAGCTTCTCCAGCTGCTGGGTGCGGACGGAGGAGTTGTCGACCTTGAGGACGTCGATCTTCTCGTCGGTCTCGACGCGGTACTTGTTGACGCCGATGACGGGCTGGCGTCCGGAGTCGATGCGGGCCTGGGTGCGGGCGGCGGCTTCCTCGATGCGGAGCTTGGGGATGCCGGCGTCGATGGCCTTGGCCATACCGCCCGCCGCCTCGACCTCCTCGATGTGCTGCCAGGCCCGCCGCGCCAGGTCGTAGGTCAGCTTCTCCACGTACGCGCTGCCGCCCCACGGGTCGATGACCCGTCCCGTGCCGGACTCCTGCTGGAGCAGCAGCTGGGTGTTGCGGGCGATGCGGGCCGAGAAGTCGGTGGGCAGCGCGAGGGCTTCGTCCAGGGCGTTGGTGTGCAGGGACTGGGTGTGGCCCTGGGTCGCGGCCATCGCCTCCACGCAGGTGCGGGTGACGTTGTTGAACACGTCCTGCGCGGTCAGCGACCACCCCGAGGTCTGCGAATGGGTGCGCAGGGAGAGGGACTTGGCGTTCTTGGGTTCGAACTCCTTGACGAGCTTGGCCCACAGCAGCCGGGCCGCCCGGAGCTTGGCGACCTCCATGAAGAAGTTCATGCCGATCGCCCAGAAGAACGACAGCCGCGGTGCGAACGCGTCGACGTCCAGGCCCGCGTCGCGTCCGGCGCGCAGGTACTCCACCCCGTCGGCCAGGGTGTAGGCCAGCTCCAGGTCGGCGGTGGCCCCGGCCTCCTGGATGTGGTAGCCGGAGATGGAGATCGAGTTGTAGCGCGGCATCTTCTGCGAGGTGTACGAGAAGATGTCGGAGATGATCCGCATCGAGGGCTTGGGCGGATAGATGTAGGTGTTGCGGACCATGAACTCCTTCAGAATGTCGTTCTGAATGGTCCCGGCCAGCTTCTCGGGCGCGACGCCCTGTTCCTCGGCGGCCACGATGTACAGCGCCAGTACGGGCAGCACCGCGCCGTTCATCGTCATCGACACGGACATCCTGTCCAGCGGGATGCCGTCGAACAGCTGACGCATGTCGTAGATCGAGTCGATCGCGACACCGGCCATGCCGACGTCACCGGTCACCCGCGGGTGGTCGCTGTCGTAGCCGCGGTGGGTCGGCAGGTCGAACGCGACCGACAGGCCCTTCTGGCCGGCCGCCAGGTTGCGGCGGTAGAAGGCGTTCGACTCCTCCGCGGTGGAGAAACCCGCGTACTGCCGGATCGTCCAGGGCTGGTTCACGTACATCGTCGGATACGGGCCCCGCAGATACGGCGCCACTCCCGGATACGTACCCAGGAAGTCGATGCCCTCCAGGTCCTCCCCGGTGTACAACGGCTTGACCGCGATGCCCTCCGGGGTCTCCCACAGCAGGTCGCCGTCGGAGCTCCCGGAGGACTCCTTGACCGCGGCGCGCCACTGGTCCTCGGTCACCTCGGCGCCGCCGCCCGGCCCGAGCTCGATGTCGGAGAAATCGGGGATCCGCATTACGCCACACCCATACGGTCGAGAACGGAAGAGAGCACGGCAACCACGTCACATCCGGCGAAGACGTACTCGTCGACGCCCTGGTACGCGCCGGGCCGTCCCGCCAGGTACACATGCTGCGCACCGGCCGCGACGAGCGCCTCCGCGACCTCGCCGGCCTGCTCGGCGTAGAGCGCGTCACTGGAACACAGACACACCACGTCCGTTCCCGCGGCGGCAAGGGCCGCCGCTGCCGACGAGGCGTCCACCCGGACCGGCTCGTGGACCGGTTCGATGCCGCCCGCCTGGAACAGGTTCGCGGCGAACGAGGCGCGCGCGGTGTGTGCCGAGGCGGGGCCGAGCGCGGCGAGGAAGACCCGCGGCCGGGCGCCGGTCGCCGCCAGATGGGCGTCCGAACGGGCGCGCAGCGCCTCGAAGGCCTCATCACGGCGGACCACCGGGAGGCCGCCACCCCCGGTTGCGGCCGGCGGCACCGGCTCGCGCTCCACGGTGCGTTCCGCGAGCTGCGGGAACTCGCTCACGCCGGTGATCGGTTCCTTGCGCCGCGCCAGGTCCTTGCTGCGGGCGGCCCAGGTGGCCGCGATCCGGTCCGCCACCATGCCCGAGCCGAGCGCCGCGGCCTGACCGCCGGCCCGCTCGATCTCCTGGAAGAAGGCCCAGGCGGCGTCCGCGAGTTCGTCCGTCAGCCGTTCCACGTACCAGGAACCGCCCGCCGGGTCGATGACCCGGGCCAGATGGGACTCCTCCAGCAGGATCGTCGACGTGTTGCGGGCGATACGCCGGGCGAACGCGTCCGGCAGGCCCAGCGCGTGATCGAAGGGCAGCACGGTCCCGGAGACAGGCCAGCGTGGTCCGCAGCATGTTCACCCACGGATCGCGCCGCGTCATCATCACCGGCGACGTCACCGCGTGCTGGCGCTGCGCCCCGGCCTCCGGCGCCCCGCAGACCTCGGCGACCCGCGCCCACAGCCGGCGCGCGGCCCGCAGCTTGGCGATCGTCAGGAACTGGTCGGCGGTGGCCGCGTACCGGAACTCCAGCTGGGCACAGGCCTCGTCGACCCCGAGCCCCGCGTCGGTCAGTGCGCGCAGATAGGCGACGCCCGTGGCCAGCGAACTGCCCAGCTCCTGCGCGGCCGAGCCGCCGGCCTCGTGGTACGGCAGCGCGTCCACGGTCAGCGCCCGCAGCCCGGGATACCCGGCCGCGCAGTGCTTCGCCCAGCGTGCGGCGGACGTCAGGTCCGCCTCGTCGCCGCTGCGGGCGGCCTGCCCGAGGGGGTCGGCCCCGAGGTTGCCGCGTACCGCGTCCGCCGGGACGCCGCGATCCTGGTGGAGCCGGAACAACTCCGTTGCTGCGGCGTCGAGTTCGTCCCCGGCATCGAGGACGAGCGGTGCCAGATCGAGGTGGACGCCGTCCAGCGCGCGCGCCAGAGCGGAGACCGGCACGCCGCCGGCGCCCCCGACGGTCAGCCACAACGAGGTGGCGCCGTTCTCCAGATCCCCGAGCACGGCCTCGTTGAGCCGTACGGGATCCGTCGACGCATGCCGCTGCCGTACGCCCCAGCCGCCCGCCGTACTTCCCTGCGGTGTGCTGCCGCGGGTGAAGGGGGCGAAGCCCGGGAGACCGGCATCGGGCGCGTCGTCGCGCGAGGTGTAGAGGGGGCGCGTGATGAGCCCGTCCTCCACCGTGGTGGACAGTGCTTCCTCGGCGGCCGAACCCGAAACGTCCTTGCCCGACTTGCGCAGCACACCTTCGACGAGGCTCTGCCACTGCTCGTGGGCGGGATCAGGGAATTCGGCGGCCAACGAAAGCCCGTCAGCAGGCTGGACCGTCATGCCCAGATGCTAGGACAGGTCCCGGACAGTCAGCAGAGGCTCGGCCTGTGACCTTGCCCTCTCTCCGAACGCACTTGATCCTTCACGTACGGTCGCGTAAGGCGGCGGCTGCCTTCGCCGAATGGCCGCTTCCCGCAGCCCGGAGGATCCCGGAGGACGCCGGTTGCCGGCGGCCGTGGCCGGTGCGCATCCACCGGCCGGTGGTGATTTGCCGCAGTGCGGCAACAAATGTCCGAAGTTATGCTGCTGGCAATTCATCCTTCCGGAGAGGACACGCCCGTGGCTGTGGGACCTGTGGAGTACCTCGTCGTCGCCTTCCCCGGCAGTCGCTTCACCGGTGCCATCGCGCCGGCGCTCGCGGAAGCGGTGGCGTCGAAGGCGGTACGCATCATCGACCTGACCTTCGTGTACCGGGCCGAGGACGGTGCGATCGAGATCATCGAACTGGATGACCTCGATCCGGACGACCTCGTTTCCTTCGAGCCGGTCGAGGGTGAGGTCGGCGGCATGCTGAACAGCGACGACATCCGGACCCTGGGCGAGAGCGTGCCGCCGGGCAGTTCCGCGGCGCTGATCGTGTGGGAGGACCTCTGGGCGCTGCCCCTCACCGAGGCGGTCCGCGCGTCGGGCGGGCAACTCGTGGCCCATGAGCGGATTCCCGCAGACGTGGCGGAGGCCGCGGTGTCAGCCGCCGCGTCCGCGTCCGCACGCTGACGAACGCACCGCAACGCACCGCACGCACCGCACCGGAAAGGCGTACGACATGCCGATCTTTCGAGGACCTGGAATGAACCGTCGCGGACCCGGTCTGCTCGGCGCGGCGGCGCGCACGGCCGTCGTCGCGGGAACCGCCTCGGCGGTCAGCGGCCGCGTCCAGCGGCGTCAGCAGGCGAGGTTCGCCGAGGACGACTCCGAGCAGATGGCCGAGGAGCAGATGCGTCAGCAGATGCAGATGCAGGCCGCCCAGCAACAGACCGCCCAGCAACAGGCCGCCCCGGCGCCCGCCGACGATCTCATCGGCCAACTGGAGCGACTGGCGGAGCTGAAGAAGCAAGGCATCCTGACCGATGCCGAGTTCGAGGCCCAGAAGGCAAGACTCCTGGCGGAGTGAGGCCCGTCGGGCCGGCCACTGCGGCCCGACGGGCCTCACTC
>NZ_JAELVH010000104.1 GCF_019399235.1 Streptomyces poriferorum
GCGGCGGCTGGCCCTGCGGGAATCCGTACCCCTGCTGGGGCTGGCCCTGCGGGGGCGTCTGCGGGAATCCGTAACCGGGCTACGGCTACCCGCAGGGCCAGCCGCCGCAGCCCGGTTACGGATTCCCGCAGACGCCCCCGCAGGGCCAGCCCCAGCAGGGGTACGGATTCCCGCAGGGCCAGCCGCCGCAGCAGGGCTACGGCTACCCGACCGCCCCGATGCAGCAGCCGTACCAGCCGCAGCAGCCCGGCGGCAACGGGCCGAAGAAGTTCTCCACGCAGGCCCAGATCATCGTCGCCGCGGCGGTCGCCGTGGTGCTGATCGTCGGCGCCGGTGTCTGGTTCGTCTCCAGTGGCGGCGACGACAAGAAGAAGGACGAGGCGGTCAGCTCCGCCGGCACCACCGGTGAGAACAAGGGCGGTTCGGGCAGCGGCGGCATCGGCGGTGGCGGCAAGGAGAAGGCCCCGGCCGACATCAAGTCCCACGTCGGCTTCCAGCTTCCGCAGCCCAAGGTCACCGACGTCACCACGGTCGTAGGATCCTGGCTGACCGACAAGGCGTACGTGAAGACGGGCGCCAACGAGATCGTCGGCTACGACCCGGCCAAGGGCACCAAGCTCTGGTCGATCCCGCTGGACGGCCAGTTGTGCGCCGCCTCCCGGCACATGAGCAAGGACTTCAAGACGGCCATCGTCTTCGAGGAGGCCAAGCGGTCCGCAGCCAACAAGTACCCCAGCTGCAACCAGGTCGGTGCCCTCGACCTGAACACCGGCAAGCTCATGTGGAACAAGTCGATCACCGCCTCCACCGGTGGTGACCGCCCGGTCCGCTTCGACGAGGTCACGCTCAGCGGCAGCACGGTCGCCGCGGGCGGCACCGAGGGCGGCGCGGCCTTCGACCTGAACACCGGCGCCGAGCGCTGGAAGCCGAAGGTCAGCACCGACGGCTGCTACGACAAGGGATACGGCGGCGGCGAGGCACTCGCCGTGGTCCGCAAGTGCGGGACGTACGACGACCCGCAGCTCATCATCCAGGCCCTGAACCCGACGTCGGGTGCCCCGCTCTCCTCGTACAAGATGCCGACCGGTGTCGACTACGCGAGCATCGTCTCCACCAAGCCCCTGGTCGTCGCCGCCGATGTCGGCGACACCGCGGGTGACGGCAGCGGCATCTCGGACTTCTTCTCGATCGACCCGGCCAGTGGCAAGCTGCTCACCCGGATCGCGGCGGACGGCGAGAAGTACGCGGCGAGCTGCCGTGCCACGAAGGTCGAGAGCTGCCAGCACCTGGCCGTCGGCAACAACCGCATCTACGTGCCCACCGAGGAGCACGAGGGCACCGGGGAGTACGGCAACACCAACGAGATCGTGTCGTTCGACCTGACCACCGGGAAGCCGACCAGCGACCGGGCCGACGCGGGCGACCGGTACTCGATGTTCCCGGTCCGCATGGACGGCGGCAACCTGATCGCGTACAAGGAGCCCCCCTACGACAAGGGCGGCCAGATCGTCTCCATCGACGGTGCGACCTTCAAGCAGACCGTGCTGATGGACAACCCGGGCGACGAGTCCGTCCGGGATGCGGAGACCAGCTTCTCCTCGGACTACGCCGAGTACATCTACGGCAGCGGCAAGCTGTTCATCTCGGAGACGATGGTCAGCAAGCCGCGGGAGAGTTCGCTGAACGACAAGGAGTACCTCGTCGTCTCGTTCAGCACGAACTGACCGCAGGACATGGGTGAGGGGGTGGAGCCGGCCGGCTCCACCCCCTCACCCATGTCCTGCCCGAACCGGGTCAGGAGTTGGTGCTGTCGTCGAACGCCGGGTACATGATGCCGGACGAGACGCACTTCAGGATCGTGCTGCCCTCCATCTGGCACAGCTCGATCCGCGCGGTGCTGATCCAGCCACCGGGGTTGGCGTAACTGGTCGCGCCCCACGCGGTGCCGGCGCCGGTGGAGACCCGGTGGACCGGGAAGTAGTGGGTGCCGGCGTCGCCGGTGGTGATCAGACGCACGCCCACCGAGTGACCGTCCGCGTCCTTGTCCTTCACGTACAGGTAGAGCGGGTCGAGCTTGTACGGGTTCAGCCGCCAGGCCGCTTTCACCTCGGCGTATCCCCACGTCGTGGAGACGTCCTCGGCCGTGACGTTGGACGCGGCGGCGGCCGTCCCGGTGAACGCGGGCCCTGCCAGTACGGCACACGTGGCCGCCGAGACGAGCAGAGTCTTCTTGAGACGCAAGATTCCCCCAGAAGGTGATCCGGATAGGTCAGCATGGAGATTACAACAGGCAGTATTCGGCCATGATGGGCCATCAACTCGCTCTCAAAGCACCCGAAGTCGGCTATCTCGATCCTTCTGTCCGCCAATGGGCCCGCTGCCTCGAACAAGCGTGTAACTTGCCGGGTCTGTAGGGGGCCGGGGGGCCTGCCGGTGCGAGGGGGGAGTGCCCGATGGGTGTGCGGCTCATGGTGATCGACGACCACCGACTGCTCGCCGAGGCGCTCGCCTCGGCACTGAAACTGCGCGGGCACCGGGTGCTCGCCGCCGCCGCGCCCACCGCCGGGGCGGCTGAACTGGTCGTCAGCAGGGCGCCGGAGATCTGTCTGTTCGGCACGGCGGCACCCGCCGAACCGGGCACCTTCGACCCGGTCGTCAGGATCAGGCGCGAGCGCCCGCAGACCGCCGTGGTGGTCCTCGGCCCGGTGCCCAGCCCCCGCGGCATCGCTGCGGCCTTCGCGGCCGGCGCTGCGGGGTACGTCCGGCACGACGAACGCATCGAAGGCGTCGAGCGGGCGATGGCCAAGGTGCGCGCCGGTGAGGCGGCGATCGCGCCGCAACTGCTCCAGGGCGCCTTCGCCGAGCTGCTCAACCCGGCGGAGCAGCCGGACGACGAGGGCCGGCGGCTGCTGCAGATGCTCACACCGCGCGAGGTCGAGGTCCTGGTCCGGGTCGCCGAGGGCGAGGACACCCGGCTGATCGCGGCCGGCATGCGGATCGCGCCCAGCACGGCCCGTACCCATGTGCAGCGCGTGCTGATGAAGCTGGGTGTCGGCTCCCGGCTGGAGGCTGCGGCGCTCGCCGCCCGTACCGGACTGCTGGACCGGGCCGTGCTGGAGACGCCGCAGGGGCCGGACGCCGTCGGCTGACGGTGTCCGGCCCCAGGGTCTCTCGTTCGGAAGACCCTGCCCGCGGTACTGACCCGGGGTCAGTTACCGGGCGTGTCCGTGGTGTCCGGCGCGGCGGCCGGCGGCTGGACCGGGCGCAGCTTCATCCAGCCCAGGAAGAACAGTCCCAGGGCCAGCATGGCGATACCGGTCCACAGGTTGATGTGGACGCCCTCGGCCTTCTTCAGGTCGGCGTCGGACGGGCTGATCCCGGCGATGGTGACGATGACGCCGTACACCACGAAGAGACCGCCGATGATCGTCCGGATGTCGAACAGCCGGGCCGCCGTGGCGGACTTCTTCTCCAGATCGGAGACTTCCTTGTGCAGGTCGGACATGGTGGTTGACTCCGATCAGAACGAGTAGGGGACGTAGCACAGGGCGGCGAGCACGATCGCGCTCCAGCCCAGCAGCGCGGGCCTGCGGTACCAGGCGTCGTCGCCCTCCGCGGGCACCTCGTCGGAGTCCGGGGGCTCGGTTCCGTAGACGAGACCCGCCAGTTCCGCCTCGGGCTTGGGAGCCGTGAACAGGGTGACGACGACCATGACGACCGCACCGGCGACGAAGCCGACGATCGCGGAGACGAAGTTGGCGCCCTGGTCGCTCGGAATGTCGATGACACCCTGCTTGTAGATCACGAAGTAGTTGACCATCGCGGCCGTGGTGCCTGCCAGCAGGCCCCAGACACCCGACTTCACCGAGGCGCGCTTCCAGAACATGCCGATGATGAAGACGACGAAGAGCGGGACGTTGAAGAAGGAGAACAGCGTCTGGAGGTAGCTCATGATGTTGGAGAAGCTGGAGGCGATGAACGCCGTACCGATGGAGGCCAGCACCCCGAGCACCGTGATCTTGCGGCCGAAGCCCAGGTAGTAGGCGTCCGGCTGGTCCTTCTTCACGTACCGCGCCCAGATGTCCGTGGTGAACACGGTGTTGAACGAGGACACGTTGGCGGCCATGCCGGCCATGAACGCGGCCAGCAGACCGGTCACGGCGATGCCGAGCACGCCGTTGGGCAGCAACTCCCGCATCAGCAGCGGGATGGCGTCGTTGTAGGTCGTGTCCGAGCCGGCGGCGCCGATGTTGGGCACGACCACGGCGGCGACCAGGCCGGGGATCATCACGAGGAAGACGATGAACATCTTCGGGAACGCGGCGATCAGCGGGGTGCGCTGGGCGGCCGAGAGGTTCTTCGCGGACAGGGCGCGCTGCACCTCGGCGAAGTTGGTCGTCCAGTAGCCGAACGAGAGCACGAAGCCCAGGCCGAGGATGATCGTCAGCCAGTTGGCGCCCAGCGGGTTGGCGTCACCGATGCCGGTGCCGCCCCAGGCGGTCATGAAGTTCGCGCCGTGACTCGACTCCAGCGAGTCGCTCAGCCCGTCCCAGCCGCCGACGCGCTTGAGGCCCAGCACGGTCAGCGGGATCAGCGCGGCGAGGATGACGAAGAACTGCAGCACCTCGTTGTAGATCGCGGAGGAGAGCCCGCCGATGGTGATGTAGATCAGGACGAAGAGGCCCGCGACCACGATCGCGACCCACTGCGGCCAGCCGAGGAGCGCCTCCACGACGATCGACAGGGCGTACAGGTTCACGCCCGCGATCAGGACCGCCGAGAAGGCGAAGAGTATGGAGCTCAGCAGGTGAGCCGACTTGTCGAAGCGCTGGAGGAGGAACTCCGGTACGGAGCGCACCTTCGACCGGTAGTAGAAGGGCATCATCACGAGGCCCAGGAAGACCATGGCCGGGATGGCGCCGATCCAGTACCAGTGGACGACCGCGACGCCGTACTGCGCGCCGGTCGCCGCCATGCCGAGGATCTCCGTGGCGCCGAGATTCGCCGCGACGAAGGCCAGACCGGTCACCCATGCGGGCAGTGACCGTCCGGACAGGAAGAAGTCGAGGCTCGTCTTCACGCTCGACCGAGCGGCGAAGCCGATGCCGAGAACGACGACGAAGTAGATCGCCAGGATCGTGTAGTCGAGCCCGTTCGTGGGGAGCCGGAGCCCTGCAGCCAGATATTGCATGTGGGGGTACTCGCTTCGTTGCGCGAACTGAACCCGAAGGAAACTACGCTCTTGTGTTCAGAAACTGAACACTTCCGATGAGGTTCTTTGTTGGATTGTGATCGTATTGCCGAAAAGGGCGGCCTCAACCCTCTCCGGACCCCCGAGATTCACGCCACTCCCGCCACCGTCGACTCATTGACGAGCCTGTTGATTTGTGGTTCATTGTGTTTGGTTCTGTTTGGGAGGAGTCTGGTGAAGAAGACGGTTACGACGCTCGCCGACGGCCGGGAGCTGATCTACTACGACAGCCGTGACGACGTCGTGCGCGACGCGGTCGACGGGCGCCCGCTGGATCCCGTCTCGACCTCCTCCGAGGTCCGCCGCGACCCGCTCCTCGGCGACAGCGTCGCCATCGCCTCGCACCGCCAGGGCCGCATCTACCACCCTCCGGCCGACGAGTGCCCGCTCTGCCCCTCGCGGGAGGGCCGGCAGAGCGAGATCCCGGAGCCTGACTACGACGTCGCCGTCTTCGAGAACCGCTTCCCCTCGCTCGCCGGTGACTCCGGCCGCTGCGAGGTCGTCTGCTTCACCTCCGACCACAACGCCTCCTTCGCCGACCTCACCGAGGAGCAGGCCGGACTCGTCCTTGAGGCGTGGACCGACCGCACCGCCGAGCTCGCCGAGCTTCCCCAGGTCACGCAGGTGTTCTGCTTCGAGAACCGGGGCGCCGAGATCGGCGTCACGCTCGGCCACCCGCACGGCCAGATCTACGGCTACCCCTTCGTCACCCCGCGCACCGAGCTGATGCTCCGCTCCGCCGCGGCCCACCGCGCGGAGACCGGCGGCAACCTCTTCGACGACGTCGTCGCCCGCGAGGAGGCCGACGGTTCACGGATCGTGCTGGCCGGCGAGCACTGGGTGGCCTTCGTGCCGTACGCCGCGCACTGGCCGTACGAGGTCCATCTGTACCCGCGCCACCGCGTCGCCGACCTGCGGCAGCTCGACGAGGCGGCCCGCACGGAATTCCCACAGGTCTATCTGGAACTCTTGAGGCGATTCGACCGGATCTTCGGCCCCGGCGAGCCGCCGACCCCGTACATCTCCGCCTGGCACCAGGCACCGTTCGGAGTCGAGGGGCGGGAGGACTTCGCGCTCCATCTGGAGCTTTTCACCATCCGACGTACCTCCGGCAAGCTGAAGTTCCTCGCGGGTTCCGAATCCGGCATGAGCGTGTTCATCAACGACGTGCCGCCGGAGACCGCGGCCCAGCGACTGCGAGAGGTAGCGAGCGAGTGAGCAAGTCCCCGAAGAAGTACCTGGTGACCGGCGGCGCGGGATACGTGGGCAGTGTGGTCGCCCAGCACCTGCTGGAGGCGGGGCACGCCGTCACCGTCCTCGACGACCTCTCCACCGGTTTCCGCGAGGGCGTCCCGGCCGGCGCCGAGTTCATCGAGGGCCGCATCCAGGACGCCGCCAAATGGCTGGACTCCTCCTACGACGGGGTGCTGCACTTCGCCGCGTACTCCCAGGTCGGCGAGTCCGTCGCCGACCCGGAGAAGTACTGGGTCAACAACGTCGGCGGCTCCACCGCCCTGCTCGCCGCGATGCGCGACGCAGGGGTGCGCACCCTGGTCTTCTCCTCCACCGCGGCCACCTACGGCGAGCCGGTCTCCAGCCCCATCACCGAGGCCGACCCCACCGCCCCGACCAGCCCGTACGGCGCCACCAAGCTCGCCGTCGACCACATGATCACCGGCGAGGCGGCCGCCCACGGCCTGGCCGCCGTCTCGCTGCGCTACTTCAACGTGGCGGGGGCGTACGGCAGCTGCGGCGAGCGGCACAGCCCCGAGTCCCACCTCATCCCGCTGGTCCTCCAGGTCGCGCTCGGGCAGCGCGCGTCGATCTCCGTCTACGGCGACGACTACCCCACCCCCGACGGCACCTGCGTCCGCGACTACATCCACGTCGCCGACCTCGCCGAGGCCCACCTGCTGGCCCTCGACGCCGCCACCGGGGGCGAGCACCTGATCTGCAACCTCGGCAACGGCAACGGCTTCTCGGTCCGCGAGGTCATCGAGACGGTCCGCCAGGTCACCGGCCACCCGGTCCCCGAGACCGCGGCCCCGCGCCGCGGCGGCGACCCGGCCGTGCTCGTCGCCTCCGCCGCCACCGCCAGGGAGCGCCTCGGCTGGCAGCCGTCCCGCGCCGACCTGGCCGGAATCGTCACCGACGCCTGGACGTTCGCCCGCCGAGAGGAGCCCACCGCACCATGACCGACCACGCTGAGCTGACCGCCTCGTTCACCGCGCTCTACGGGACCGAGCCCGAGGGAATCTGGGCCGCCCCCGGCCGGGTCAACCTGATCGGCGAGTACACCGACTTCAACGACGGCTTCGTGATGCCGCTCGCCCTGCCGCACACCGCACGGGCCGCCGTCGCCCGCCGTACCGACGGTGAGCTGCGGCTGCACTCCACCGACGTGCCCGGCGGCGTCGTCCAGCTCCGCGTCGACGAGCTGGCCCCGCATTCGGGCCACGGCTGGGCCGCCTACCCGGCCGGTGTCGTCTGGGCGCTGCGCGAGGCCGGCCACGACATCACCGGCGCCGACATCCAGCTGTCCTCCACCGTCCCCACCGGCGCCGGCCTCTCCTCGTCCGCCGCCCTCGAAGTGGTGACCGGACTGGCCATGAGCGACCTCTTCGGACTCGGCCTCACCGCCGCCGAGCTCGCGGTCCTCGGCCAGCGTGCCGAGAACGCGTTCGTCGGCGTCCCCTGCGGCGTCATGGACCAGATGGCGTCGGCCTGCTGCACCGAGGGCCATGCCCTGCACCTGGACACCCGCGACCTCACCCAGCGCCAGGTCCCCTTCGACCTGGCCGCCCACGGTCTGCGTCTCCTGGTCGTCGACACCCGCGTCAAGCACGCGCTGGGCGACGGCGCCTACGCGGAGCGGCGGGCCGGCTGCGAGGAGGGCGCCCGGCTGCTCGGCATCCGCACCCTGCGCGAACTCCCGTACGCGGAGCTGGGCACGGCGCTCGACACGCTGGCAGCGTCCGGCGCCGACGAGTCCGTCGTGCGCTACGTACGCCATGTGGTCGGCGACAACCAGCGCGTCGAGCAGGTCATCGCGCTGCTCGACTCCGGCGAGGTGCGCGCGGCGGGTCCGGTCCTCACCGCCGGGCATGTCTCGCTCCGCGACGATCTGCGCGTGTCCTGCGTGGAGTTGGACCTCGTCGTCGAGACGGCGAACGCGGCCGGCGCACTCGGTGCGCGGATGACCGGCGGCGGCTTCGGCGGCTCGGCGATCGTGCTCGTCGAGGAGTCGCAGGAGGACACCGTCACCAAGTCCGTGCGGGAGGCGTTCGCCGCGGCCGGGTACGCGGCCCCGGGCGTGTTCCCCGCGGTGCCGTCCGCGGGAGCCCGCCGGCTCGTCTGAGCCGGCCGGTCCGGCCGGGGCGCGCCCCGGCCGGACCGGTCAGAGCTCCTTGACGAGGGTGAACTCGGTGATGCCCGGCGGGTAGTTCTCGATCCGCCCCCGCACCTCGTAACCCCGCTTCCGGTAGAAGTCAGGGGCCTGGAAGTCCCAGGTCTCCACCCGGGAGCGGACGCAGGACCGCTCGGTCCCGGCCACGCGTTCCGCCTCGGCGAGCAGCCGCGAGCCGAGGCCGGAACCGCGATGGCGGGCGTCGACCCAGAGCAGGTCCACATGGAGCCAGGTCGCCCAGGTGCGGCCGGTCAGTCCCGCGGCGAGCCGGTCATCGGCGTCCAGCGCCCATACCTCCAGCGGGACTTCGAGCGCTGCCGGCGTATCGCGCAGGGCGCGCAGCCGCGGTGAGCGAGCGGTGTTGTCGTCGCGCAGCCATTTGTTCAGCAGCTGACGTCGCTCTTTGTCCACTTCTGTCTCAAGACGGAACATGAGCAACACCCTAGGACCCGACTCTCTGTCAGTTCTGCGAATTACCTTCCCCCCGGAGCCGCCGCCCGTACCCTGATGCACAGCACCGGTGGGGGCCGGTGCTGATTCAGGGGTACGAGACAGCCGGGTGCGACGCCCGGGCGGGAGGGCAGTCGGTGCACGGCGGCGGCCGTGGACTGCGGTTCAACTCCCCGATCCGGGCGTCGTACCCGCGCCGGTCCGTCCCTGCCGGGGGCCGCATCCTTCGCGCGCCCCAGAACACACAGCATGGGGGTGCCTGTGGCCCGTATCCGGGTTCTCGTCGTCGACGACCACCGCATTTTCGCCGAGTCGCTCGCCGCGGCGCTGGCAGCCGAGCCCGACGTCGACGTGGCCGCGGCGGGCAACGGCCCGGCCGCCCTGCGCTGCCTGGAACGCGCGGCGTCCGAGGGCCGCGGTTACGACGTGATACTCGTCGACGCCGAACTGGGCATCCTGCGCCCGCCCGGCCGCCCGGCCGCGGGCCAGGTCCCGGTGCCCGCGCCGAACGCCGGGGAGAACCGCCTGGTCGACGGCATCTCCCTGGTCGCCGGCATCCGCTCGCTGCGGTGCCAGGTGCGTACGGTGGTGCTCGCCGAGAAGGACGACCCGCGCCGGGCGGCGCTCGCGCTCCAGGCGGGCGCCTGCGGCTGGGTCGCCAAGGACAGCTCGCTGCAACGGCTGCTCGCGGTGATCCGGGGCGTGCTGCGCGACGAGACGCATCTGCCGCCCGCGCTGCTCACGGGCGTGCTGCGGGAGCTGATGGCGGACCGCAAGCACCGCACCGAGAGCGAACAGCTCGTCGAGTCCCTGACCCCGCGGGAGCGCGAGGTGCTGCGCTGCATGGTGGCGGGCCTGGGCCGCAAGGCGGTGGCGGAGCGGCTCTTCCTCTCCCCGCACACGGTGCGTACGCACATGCAGAACGTGCTGGGGAAGCTGGGCGTGCACTCGACGCTGGCGGCGGTCGCGCTGGCCCGGCGGGCGGGCGTCGGTCCCGCAGACCTGGCGGCGCCGGTCCTAGCCGGGGACGTTGTCGAACGGGGCGGTCAACTGGCGTAGCAGTCCCGCCAGTTCACCCCGCTGCTGACGGGAGAGTTCGCCCAGGATGGCACGTTCCTGGGCGAGCAGGCCGGCCAGTGACTGGTCCGCCTTGTCGCGGCCCTCCGCGGTGAGCCGGACCAGCACGCCGCGGCGGTCGGTGGGGTCGGGCAGCCGCTCGACGAGGTTCTTCTTGGTCAGCCGGTCGATGCGGTTGGTCATCGTGCCCGACGTGACCAGGGTCTGGGTGAGGAGCTGGCCGGGCGAGAGCTGGTACGGGGAGCCGGCGCGGCGCAGCGACGTGAGGACGTCGAACTCCCACGGCTCCAGATGGTGCTCGGCGAAGGCGATTCTGCGGGCCCGGTCGAGATGGCGGGCCAGGCGGGAGACGCGGCTGAGGACCTCGAGCGGTTCCACGTCGAGGTCGGGGCGCTCTCGGCGCCATGCAGCGACCAGTCGGTCGACCTCGTCCTCCATGTGGATCAGTGTAGAGGGTCTGTCGACATGAAGTCTCTTGAATTCAAGTGTCTTGACATCAAGATACCTCGGGTCGATCCTGGACGGCATGACCGCACCTCTCTGGGATCCGCAGCAGTACCTGCGCCACGCGGACCACCGCACCCGCCCCTTCCGCGACCTGCTGGCCCGCGTCCCCGAGCTGCCGGACGCCCCCGCACCCCGCATCGCCGACCTCGGATGCGGCGCGGGCAACGTCACCGCCCTGCTCGCCGAGCGCTGGCCCCGGGCCCGTATCACCGGCTACGACAACTCCCCGCAGATGCTGGAACGGGCCCGCGCCCACGCCACCGCCCTGCTGGACTTCGCCGAGGCCGACGCCGCGACCTGGACCCCGTCGGAGCCGTACGACCTGATCGTCTCCAACGCCCTGCTCCAGTGGGTTCCCGGCCACGCCGGCCGCTTCCCGGACTGGCTGGACGCGCTCACCCCCGGCGGCACGTTCGCCCTCCAGGTTCCGGGCAACTTCGATCAGCCCTCGCACGCCCTGATGCGCGAGCTCGCCGAGTCCCCGCGCTGGCGCTCCCGTCTGGGAGGGAGCCTGCGCCACGCGGACGCGGTCCTGAGCCCGGCCGGCTACCTGGAACACCTCACGGCCCCCGGCATCACCGCCGACGTCTGGGAGACCACCTACCTCCACCTCCTGCACGGCGAGGACGCCGTCCTCGACTGGGTGAAGGGAACCGGCCTGCGCCCGGTCCTCACCACCCTCGCCGACGACGAGAAGGCCCGGGACGCCTTCCTCGCCGAGTACCGCGACCTGCTGCGCGCCGCCTACCCCGCGGGCCCGCACGGCACGGTCTTCCCGTTCCGCCGCCTGTTCGCCGTCGCCCACCGGGAGAAGTGATGATCGCCGCCCTCGACCACGTCCAGCTGGCCGCCCCCGAAGGCTCGGAGGAGGCGCTGCGCGCGTACTACGTGGACATCCTCGGCATGACGGAGATGCCCAAGCCCCCGGTCCTGGCCGCCCGCGGCGGCTGCTGGTTCCAAGCGGGCCCGGTCCAGCTCCACGTGGGCATCGAGGCGGACTTCCGCCCGGCCCGCAAGGCGCACCCGGGCCTGCGCGTCCGGGACATCGAGGCCTTCGCGGCCCGGCTGACGGAGCGGGGCGCCGAGGTCCGCTGGGACGGGGACCTGCCGGGCCACCGCCGCTTCTTCAGCCACGACCCGGTGGGCAACCGGCTGGAGTTCCTGGAACCGGACGGGGCCCCGGCACCGGAAAACCGGTGACGGGGCCCCGCCCTCGTGATGGTGCGGTCGTGCGGTTGATCAGTACAGGTTGGCGTACGTTCCCCAGCCGCCGCCGAGCCTCGCCCGGGCGCCGAACTTGCCGGTGCCGGTCGAGGTGTAGCGGTAGAGGTCGCCCTTGCCGTCGACACCCACGAGGTCGGCCTTGCCGTCCCCGTTGATGTCGCCGGGCGCGGCCAGCTTCTTGTACGTGTTCCAGCCCCCGCCGATGTTCACGCGGGACTTGAACGGCTTCGACGCGACGCCCGTACCCGGGTAGAGGTAGAGCGTGCCGCCCTTGGTGCGGGCGAGCAGGTCGGTGCGGCCGTCGCCGTTGTAGTCACCGGCCCCGACCAGCTTGTCGTACGCGTCCCAGCCGCCGCCGACATTGATCCGGGAGGCGAACGAGGTAGCCGTGCCGTAGCCCCGGTAGAGGTAGAGCGTGCCGCCCTTGGTGCGGGCCAGCAGGTCGCCCTTGCCGTCACCGCTGAGGTCACCGGGGCCGACGAGGCTGTTGTAGACGCCCCAGCCGTTGCCGATGGCGTAATTCTCGTTGTACAGCGTGCCGGCATACAGCTCCAGCAGCTCGGCCCGGCCGTCGTTGTCGAGCGACGACGTGAAGGTGAGGTTGGCGCCGCCCCAGCCCCCGCTCGTACCGACCGCCTGCCGTGCGGCGAACAGGCCGTTGTTCTTCGGGTAGTACCAGAACAGGCTGCCCTTGGTGTCGAGCCCGAACATCTCGTTCTTGCCGAAGTCGGGGTTGCCTCCCGCTCCGACGAACTGCGACGCCACGTACCAGCCGGTGCCGCCGCCCGAACGGGTGAGGAAGCTGCCCACGCCCGTCGACTCGTAGTAATACATCGCGCCGGCCGTCGTCCGGGCGACGATGTCGCCGAGGCCGTCACCGTTGGCATCGTCGACGCCGATGATCTGGTTGTACGTGTTCCAGCCGTTGCCGACCTTCACGCGCCCCGCGAACGGCTTGGCGGCGTTGCCGGTGCCGGCGTAGAAGTACAGCTCACCGGCGGGCGTACGGGTGAAGAAGTCGGCGATGCCGTCGCCCGTCACGTCGTTGGCGCCGACCAGCTGGTCGTAGGCACCCCAGCCGTTGCCGACCTTGACCCGTGACTTGAACGGGTTGCTGTTGACCGCGCCGTTGGCGACGTACAGATACAGCTCGCCCGACGGCGTGCGGGCCAGCATGTCGCCGCGGCCGTCACCGGTCAGATCCCCGGCGCCGACCAGCTTGTTGTAGATCTGCCAGCCCATGCCGGACCACGTGGCGTAACCGGTGTTGTTGTCGCTCTGGCTCTGGAAGAGCGAGAGCGTGCCGGTGGCGGACAGCGTCAGGAACTCGGGGCGGCCGTTGCCGTCCAGGTCGCCGGGCGCGACGAGGTCCTTGTACTGCTCGTTGGAGTCGCCGTAGATCGTGTATTCGTGCGAGTCCGCGCCGGTCGACGGCTCGACGTACACCTTGCCGTTGATCGCGCGGTACATCGTGTCGCTGTAACCGTCGCCGTCCATGTCCAGGCGCGGCTTCGCGGGCACGACCGCGGCGGCACCGGCACCCTCGACGGCCGCCGCACGCGACTTCTGCGCCGGGTGCTCAGGGAGCGTGAGGGACGGAAGCGAGCCGAGAGCCGGTACGGGCTGCTCGACCGCGGTGCGGTGCGGTGCGGTGTCATCGGCCGAGGCCGGGGCGGCCAGCAGCATGCCGGCCGAGAGAACGAGAGCGGTGCAGGCCGCGATCCGGCCCGCGCGCTTCGAGCGCGCGGGCATGGCACGACGGCCGGGTTCCACAGAAGACAAAGCCCCCCCAGGGGTAAGTGGTGGAACCGGGAGAAACGCCTTCACAGGTGCATTACATGCAGGGTGAAGCATTCCCGGGATGGTCACAGACTCTACAACCGTGACCGGGGGGACTGAAGTGATTTAGCAGTGAACGACATCTCGGATCGGACACACGGCGGGAGTAATCGGACACGCGGTGGGGAGCAATCGGGCACCCCCGCTCAGCTCTTGCGATGTCCGATCAGCCGCGGCTTCGACTCCAGGTTCTCCAGACCGTGCCAGGCCAGGTTCACCAGATGGGCGGCGACCTCCGCCTTCTTCGGCTTCCGGGCGTTCACCCACCACTGACCGGTCAGCGCCACCATGCCGACCAGCGCCTGCGCGTACAGGGGAGCCAGCTTCGCGTCGAAGCCCCGGGCCTTGAACTCCAGGCCCAGGATGTCCTCCACCTGCGTGGCGATATCGCTGATGAGAGAGGCGAACGTGCCCGTCGACTGGGCCACCGGCGAGTCACGGACCAGGATGCGGAAACCGTCCGTGTACGTCTCGATGTAGTCCAGCAGCGCGAACGCCGCCTGCTCCAGAAGTTCACGCGGATGTCCGGCGGTCAGCGCACTGGTCACCATGTCCAGGAGCTGACGCATCTCCCGGTCCACCACCACGGCGTACAGCCCCTCCTTGCCGCCGAAGTGCTCGTACACGACCGGTTTGGAGACTCCGGCGCGTGCCGCGATCTCCTCCACCGACGTGCCCTCGAACCCCTTGTCGGCGAAGAGGGTGCGACCGATGTCCAGCAGCTGCTCGCGGCGTTCCTTCCCGGTCATCCGCACCCGGCGGGTACGCCGGGCGGACGGTGCGCGGGTGTTCTCGCTGCTTGTGCTTCCATCGGTCGCCACGTCGTCAATCATGCCGCGTCGGCCTGCGCGGGGTGGCGCCGGGACTCGATACGCGCGGAGTCGGGCCAGCGCACGTCGCTCGCCCAGCCGAGCTTCTCGAACCAGCGGATCAGCCGGGCACTCGAGTCGATCTGACCCCGCATCACCCCGTGCCGCGCACTCGTCGGGTCGGCGTGGTGCAGGTTGTGCCAGGACTCACCGCACGACAGGACCGCCAGCCACCACACGTTGCCGGACTTGTCACGGGACTTGAACGGGCGCTTGCCGACCGCGTGACAGATCGAGTTGATCGACCAGGTCACATGGTGCAGCAGCGCGACCCGGACCAGCGAGCCCCAGAAGAACGCGGTCGCCGCACCCCACCACGACATCGTGACCAGGCCACCGACCAGCGGCGGAATGGCCAGCGAGACGATCGTGAACGAGAGGAAGTGCCGGGAGATCCCGCGGATTGCCGGGTCCTTGATCAGATCGGGGGCGTACTTCTGCTGAGGCGTCCGCTCCTCGTCGAACATCCAGGCGATGTGCGCCCACCACAGGCCCTTCATCAGGGCCGGCAGGGTCTCGCCGAAACGCCACGGGGAGTGCGGGTCACCCTCCGCGTCCGAGAAACGGTGATGCTTGCGGTGATCGGCCACCCAGCGGACCACCGGACCCTCCACGGCCAGCGAACCGGCCACGGCCAGGGCGATACGGAGCGGACGCTTCGCCTTGAACGAGCCGTGGGTGAAGTACCGGTGGAAACCGATCGTGATGCCATGGCAGCCGATGAAGTACATCGCGACCAGCAGGCCCAGATCGAGCCAGCTCACACCGCGGCCCCAGGCCAGCGGCACCGCCGCGACCAGGGCCACGAACGGCACGACGATGAACAGCAGCAGCGCGATCTGCTCGATCGACCGCTTGTTGTCCCCGCCGAGCGTGGCGAGGGGGAGAACCTGACCGTCGGCCGCCTCGGCGGCCTCGATCACTTCGGGGCTGGACTTCATGGGGAGTCCCCTGTGGGTAGGAATGCTGCGGACAGGCAGGGCTACGCACCCGTAACCTACGGCGTCGTAAGTATGGCAGCGGTGAGGCCCGCCACACGAGAGGCCGACGGACCGGGCACGGACCGGTGCCGTACTGGGTAGGGGACAGAGAGCGCACCCCGCACGTACCCGCCATGAACAGCGGGCACGCCTCGGGGCGCGAACAGCGCCGACAGCACGGACACCTATCCTGGGGAGGTCGGACAGCGCGGTCCGCACCCTGCCACCCGGGGGGTCGCGTCGGCACCGCGCCGGCCGCGGGCCCCGGATCCCGTGCTCAACCACTGCAAGGAGCCGCACACTGTGAGCAGTGCCGACCAGACCCCTGCCGCCAGCCCCGAGCTGCGCGCCGACATCCGCCGCCTCGGTGACCTGCTGGGCGAGACCCTCGTACGCCAAGAGGGGCAGGAGCTCCTCGACCTCGTCGAGCGCGTCCGCGCCCTGACCCGCACCGACGGCGAGGCCGCGGCCGAGCTTCTCGGCGACACGGACCTGGAGACCGCCGCGCAGCTCGTGCGCGCCTTCTCCACCTACTTCCACCTCGCGAACGTCACCGAGCAGGTCCACCGCGCCCACGAGATGCGCGACCGGCGCGCAGCCGAGGGCGGTCTCCTCGCCCGCACCGCCGACCGGCTCAAGGACGCGGACCCCGAGCACCTGCGCGAGACCGTCAAGAACCTCAACGTCCGGCCGGTCTTCACCGCGCACCCGACCGAGGCCGCCCGGCGCTCCGTGCTGAACAAGCTCCGCCGCATCGCCGCACTCCTGGAGACCCCGGTCATCGAGGCCGACCGGCGCCGCCAGGACATCCGGCTCGCCGAGAACATCGACCTCATCTGGCAGACCGACGAGCTGCGCGTGGTCCGCCCGGAGCCCGCCGACGAGGCCCGCAACGCGATCTACTACCTCGACGAGCTCCACGCCAACGCCGTGGGCGACGTCCTGGAGGACCTGGCCGCCGAACTGGAGCGCGTCGGCGTCGAACTGCCCGCCGGCACCCGCCCCCTCACCTTCGGCACCTGGATCGGCGGCGACCGCGACGGCAACCCCAACGTGACGCCCGCCGTCACCTGGGAGGTGCTGATCCTCCAGCACGAGCACGGCATCACCGACGCCCTCGAACTCGTCGACCAGCTGCGCGGACTGCTCTCCAACTCCATCCGCTACACCGGAGCCACCGACGAGCTCCTCGCCTCCCTCCAGGCCGACCTGG
Organism: Streptomyces poriferorum; assembly: GCF_019399235.1. Classification (GTDB taxonomy): domain Bacteria; phylum Actinomycetota; class Actinomycetes; order Streptomycetales; family Streptomycetaceae; genus Streptomyces; species Streptomyces poriferorum. Next base: position 16,817 of record NZ_JAELVH010000104.1, read on the forward strand.
AGGCGCTTCCCGAGATCAGCCCGCGCTACAAGCGGCTGAACGCGGAGGAGCCCTACCGGCTCAAGGCCACCTGCATCCGGCAGAAGCTCGTCAACACCCGCGAGCGCCTCGCCTCCGGCACCCCGCACCGCCCGGGCTGCGACTACCTCGGCACCGCCGAGCTCGTCGCCGACCTGGCCCTCATCCAGACCTCGCTGCGCGAGCACAAGGGCGGCATCGTCGCCGACGGCCGGATGGACCGCACCATCCGCACGCTCTCCGCGTTCGGCCTCCAGCTCGCCACCATGGACGTGCGCGAACACGCCGACGCCCACCACCACGCGCTCGGCCAGCTCTTCGACCGCCTCGGCGAGGAGTCCTGGCGCTACGCCGACATGCCGCGCGACTACCGGCAGAAGCTGCTCGCCAAGGAGCTCCGCTCCCGTCGCCCGCTCGCCCCGACCCCGGCCCCGCTGGACGCCGCGGGCGAGAAGACCCTCGGCGTCTTCCACACCATCAGCCAGGCCTTCGAGCGCTTCGGCCCCGAGGTCATCGAGTCCTACATCATCTCGATGTGCCAGGGCGCCGACGACGTCTTCGCCGCGGCGGTCCTCGCCCGTGAGGCCGGACTCCTCGACCTGCACGGCGGCTGGGCCAAGATCGGCATCGTGCCGCTCCTGGAGACCACCGACGAGCTCAAGGCCGCCGACGTCATCCTCGACGAGATGCTCGCCGACCCGTCCTACCGCCGTCTCGTCTCGCTCCGCGGCGACGTCCAGGAGGTCATGCTCGGGTACTCCGACTCCTCCAAGTTCGGCGGCATCACCACCTCCCAGTGGGAGATCCACCGCGCCCAGCGCCGGCTCCGCGACGTCGCCCACCGCTACGGCGTACGGCTGCGCCTCTTCCACGGCCGCGGCGGCACCGTCGGCCGCGGCGGCGGCCCCTCGCACGACGCGATCCTCGCGCAGCCGTGGGGCACGCTGGAGGGCGAGATCAAGGTGACCGAGCAGGGTGAGGTCATCTCCGACAAGTACCTCATCCCGGCGCTCGCCCGCGAGAACCTGGAGCTGACCGTCGCGGCCACCCTCCAGGCCTCCGCGCTGCACACCGCACCCCGTCAGTCCGACGAGGCCCTGGCCCGCTGGGACGCGGCCATGGACACCGTCTCGGACGCCGCCCACGCCGCGTACCGCAAGCTGGTCGAGGACCCCGACCTGCCGACGTACTTCCTCGCCTCCACCCCGGTGGACCAGCTCGCCGACCTGCACCTGGGCTCGCGGCCCTCCCGCCGCCCCGGCTCGGGCGTCTCGCTCGACGGCCTGCGCGCCATCCCGTGGGTCTTCGGCTGGACCCAGTCGCGGCAGATCGTGCCCGGCTGGTACGGCGTCGGCTCCGGCCTCAAGGCATTGCGCGAGGCCGGCCTGGACACCGTCCTGGACGAGATGCACGAGCAGTGGCACTTCTTCCAGAACTTCCTCTCGAACGTCGAGATGACCCTGGCCAAGACCGACCTGCGCATCGCCCGGCACTACGTCGACACGCTCGTCCCCGACGAGCTCAAGCACGTCTTCGACGCCATCGAGGCCGAGCACGCGCTGACCGTGCGGGAAGTCCTCAAGATCACCGGCAACACCGAACTGCTCGGCACCAGCCCGGTGCTCCAGCAGACCTTCGCCATCCGCGACGCCTACCTGGACCCGATCTCCTACCTCCAGGTGTCCCTGCTGGCCCGCCAGCGCCAGGCGGCCGAGCGCGGCGAGGAAGCCGACCCGCTGCTCGCCCGAGCCCTGCTGCTCACCGTCAACGGTGTCGCGGCCGGGCTGCGCAACACCGGCTGATCCACGCGGTCGCGGGGCGGGGTCCCCTCACAGGGCGATGAACGTCGCCACGAGCAGGGCCCCGCCCGCGATCCCCGCGCCCCAGCCCACCCGGGGCAGTCGCAGACCGCCGCCGATCACCAGACCGGCCAGCACCAGCGCCCCGCCCAGCGGCATCCACGCATGCAGGAAACCCGGCGTCCCGGTGCGTACGACCTCGAAGGTGTCGGGCTTCACGACGACGGGGAAACGATCCCCCTTCTTCGCCGCCACGGACTTCTCGACCGACACCCGGGAGCGCGCGGCCCCGCCGTCGGCCGGCGTGTAGGGGCCCGTGCAGACCTCGCTGCCGCACCCCGTGACCGTCATCGTCCCGTGCTCGCGGCCCTTCGCCAGCACGATGTGGTGGGCCGAGTCCCACGAGGACAGCACGCCCGCGACGAGCAGCAGCAGGACGACGCAGCCGAGCGCCGCGCTGCGGCCGTACTGCAGGGCACGGTGGGAGGAGCTGCGCTTCATGGGGGCCGATCCTTGGCCAGGGCCCTGCGGTCGGTCAAGCTGTGGCCGAAAACAGCCCACTTACCGGCGGGTATGTCGGGATTGGTGAACGCCGGCCCCGCCGGGACTCAGGAGTTGTACGCGCTCTGCGCGCGCTCCAGCCCCTCCGCCAGCAGGCACTCCACCGAGTCCGCCGCCCGGTCCACCAGGAACGCGAGCTCCTTGCGCTCCGTGGACGAGAAGTCCTTCAGTACGAAGTCCGCGACCTGCATCCGGCCCGGCGGACGCCCGATCCCGAACCGGATCCGGTGATAGCCGGGACCCATCGACTTCGTCATCGACTTCAGGCCGTTGTGCCCGTTGTCGCCGCCGCCCAGTTTCAGCCGCAGCGTCCCGTAGTCGACGTCCAGCTCGTCATGCACCGCGACGACATGGTCGAGCGGCACCTTGTAGAAGTCGCGCAGCGCCGTGACCGGGCCGCCCGACAGGTTCATGTACGACATCGGCTTGGCCACGACCACCCGGCGGCTCAGCGGTCCGGGCGGGCCGATCCGGCCCTCCAGTACCTGCGCCTGGGCCTTGGGGGCACGCTTGAACTTCCCGCCGATCCGCTCCGCGAGCAGGTCGGCGACCATGAAGCCGACGTTGTGCCGGTTCGCCGCGTACTCGGGACCGGGATTGCCCAGGCCCACGATCAGCCAGGGGTCAGTGGCGTCGGACATGGCGCTGGGTCTCCTCGCGTACGGGCGGGTGGCGGCAGGAACAGGGAAACGGGGCGGCGGCCTCCTTGCGGAGATCCGCCACCCCGTCAGTCAAGCAGGTGGGGCAAGGCTGAGAGAGGCCGGTCATCGGGGGGCGGCGTCGCGGGGCTGGGCACGCGCATCTGCGGCGTTGTCGTCAATCACCATGGCTCCGCCATGCTTCAATCCTCCGCCTTGCAGC
>NZ_JAELVH010000105.1 GCF_019399235.1 Streptomyces poriferorum
GCGTACGGAGGTCGGGGTCGCGGTCGCGCTCAAGACGGTGGTCCAGCCCTTGGTCGCCTTCCTCGTCGCCGGTCCGCTCCTGGGCCTGCCGGACCACCAGGTGCTGGCCGTGGTGCTCTGCTCCGCGCTGCCGACAGCCCAGAACGCCTACCTCTACGCCCGTGAGTACGGCCTGGACACCGGGCTCGCCCGCCATTGCGTGGTGGCCTCCACCGTGGTGTCGATGGGAACGCTGTCCTTCGGCACATGGGTGCTGGGCCCGTCCCGCTGACCCGTTGGAGTGGCGGGGCGCGCCGGGCGGGCGGATGCTGGGTGGGCGACGATCCACATGCCGAAGGGGTGCCGGGCGGCTTTGCCGTCCGGCACCCCTTCGGCCACGCCCCGTCGTCAGGCGCTCTCGGTGACCCGCCCTCGCCCGACGGGTTTCGACAACGTCGTCGTCCTGGTCCCGCCCCCCGGTTCCTGGGCGGCCCCGGACTCCGGCTCCTCGTCCCCCGGTTCCCGCAGCCTGCGCGGCCCGGAGAGCGCGTACGTGAGGCCGAAGCCGAGGGCCACCACCGCCGCCCCGCCGACCGCGTCGAGCACCCAGTGGTTGCCGGTCGCGACGATCGTCGAGACCGTGAACAGCGGGTGCAGCACACCCAGCGCCTTCATCCAGATCTTCGGGGCGAGCATCACGATCACCACACCGCACCACAGCGACCAGCCGAAGTGCAGCGAGGGCATCGCCGCGTACTGGTTGGTCACCCCGGTCAGCGTGCCGTAGTCGGGCTTCGCGAAGTCCTGGACGCCGTGGACGGTGTCGATGAAGCCGAGCCCCGGCATCAGCCGCGGCGGGGCCAGCGGGTAGAGCCAGAAGCCGACCAGGGCGAGCAGCGTGGCGAAGCCGATGGAGCTGCGGACCCAGCGGTAGTCCGCGGGCCGGCGCACGTAGAGCACGCCCAGGATGGCCAGCGGCACGATGAAGTGGAACGTCGAGTAGTAGTAGTCGAAGAAGTCCCGCAGCCAGCCGACCTTGACGACCGAGTGGTTGACCCAGTGCTCGATGTCGATGTGCAGCCACTGTTCGATCGAGTGGATCTGGCGGCCGTGGTGCTCCGCGGTGGCGCGGCCGGCCGTCGCGGCCAGCCTGACCTGCTGGTAAGCGGAGTAAACGACCCTGATCAGCAGGAGTTCGAGCAGCAGGTTCGGCCGGCTGAGCACCCGTCGCCAGAACGGCGCCAGCGGCACCCTGCTCCAGCGGGAGGCGACCGGGGCCGCGTAGGCGGTGGGGACCGGGTGCTGCCAGTACGGCGAGGTGCGCGGCAGGAACGGGGCGACGCACGCGGCGGCGAGCGCGGCGATCAGCAGCACGTTGTCGCGGACCGGGAAGACCGCCTCGATGTTCGGCAGCAGCATCTTGCCCGGCAGCGTGACGACGAGGATCACGACGGCCGGCCACACCAGCCGGTCGGAGGCCCGCTTGCCGACCCGGCCGACCACGGCGAGCAGCACCCACAGCAGCTGGTGCTGCCAGGCGGTGGGCGCCACGGCGACGCAGACGCAGCCGGTCACGGCCACGGCGAGCAGCAGCTGGCCGTCGCGCGCGTACTGGGCGGCGCGGCGCAGGCCGATGAAGCAGACGGCCGCGGCCAGCACGACGAAGAGGGCGATCTCCAGCGGCCCCTCCAGGCCCAGCCGGAGCAGCGCACCGTGCAGCGACTGGTTGGCCAGGCTGTCGGCCTGGTCGCCGAGCCCGGCGCCCGCGACGTGGTGCACCCAGTACGTCCACGAGTCGTGCGGCATCGCGGCCCAGGCCAGCGCCGTGCAGGCGGCGAAGGCGGCGCCACCGGTCAGTGCGGCTCTGCGTCTGCCGGTCAGCCAGAGCAGGGCGGCGAAGAGCAGCACGGTCGGCTGGAGCGCTGCCGCGATCCCGATCAGTACGCCGGAGGTCCGTTCGCCGCGGACCGTGAAGAGGCCGACGAGCACGAGGAGGACCGGCAGGATGCTGGTCTGGCCCAGATGGAGGGCGTTGCGCACCGGCAGCGAGACCATCAGCAGGCTGATGGCGACGGGAGCGGCCAGCAGGGCCGTGCGGCGGCTGACGGGTGCGGGCAGGGCGCGCGCCGCGATGATGCCGAGGGCTGCGACGAGCAGCAGCGAACCGAAGGTCCAGGCGACGCCGAGGCTCTGTTCGGCCGTGCGGGTCAGCGGCTTGAGTACCAGGCCGGCGAAGGGGGTGCCGGTGAACCGGTCGGTGTCGTACAGCGAACCCGTCACATGAAGCACACCGTTCTCACCGATCCAGGTCTCCAGATCGGTGAGGCGTTCGCCGGGTGGCTGGCGCACCACCACCGCCATCTGCCGCACGGCCAATGCGGCGACCACCAGCCAGAGCACGGCGCGGGCAGCCCCGGTCCTCGCTCCCGTAGCCGCGTCTGTGCGCACACTGTGCTCCGCGTTCGCCACGTTGCGCCGACCCTCCCAACGTTTGGTGCCGGTTCTCCGACCGGCATGCTGTGAAACCTTCGCATTGCCCTATCAGGTAGACACAATCACCCCCTCTTCACCTGACTGTCATCCCGCTTTTGTCCGAAAGAATGCCCGGGCGAGCGGTGTGGACCGGCCGGAACGGCCGGAACCGGCGGGGCCACCCGCACGTCTGAGCCCCTGATCGGTGACCACGGGGAGGACCACGGAACATGCGGTGTGCGGGGAGAGATCAAGAGGTGCGGGATCGGCCGCGCGGGTGGGCGCTGCGTGCGCTGTCCCTGGTCCTGATGGTGTTCGCGGCTCAACTGGGGTCGCTGATCGCGCCCGCGTACGCGTGCGGCTGCGGGGCGATGGTCGTGGACCGCACGGCCCGTGTGTCGGTGGACCGGGAGACCTCGGTCGTCGACTGGGACGGCAGCACCGAGCAGATCGTGATGCGGCTGACCGTGCGCGGGAACGCCCCCGAGGCCGCCTGGATCATGCCCGTGCCGCACCGTGCCACGGTCGAGCTCGGTGACGCCTCGCTCTTCTCCGAGCTCCACACCCTCACGGCCCCGGTGAGCGCCACCAGGCACTACTTCTGGCCACGTGCGAAGGACTGGCCGTTCGGCGGTACGGGCGGCAGGTCCGGTGACAGCGCCGCCGCCCCCTCGGCCGCCAAACCGGTCGAGGTCGTCGGCCGGGAGCGGCTCGGGCCGTTCGACGTGGCCCGGCTGGCCGCGACCGACCCCGCCGCGCTGGAGGGCTGGCTGAAGGAGAACGGCTTCGAGCTGCCGGAGCGGCTCGCGACGGCACTGCGCCCCTACGTCGAGCAGAAGTGGGAGTACGTGGCCGTGCGCCTGGCTCCCCGGGAGTCCGGAAGCCCGCTGAGCGGCACGCTCGACCCGCTGCGGCTGCGTTTCGCCAGCGACCGGCCGGTCTACCCGATGCGCCTGTCCCGGCTCGCCGCGACACCGCAGTCGCTCGGCCTGTACGTGCTCGCGGCGCACCGCATGGAGCCGCGCGGCACGATCGGCGGGCGCCGGCCCGAGGTGACGTACGCGGGGCGGGTCGACGCCGGGCAGGTGCGGGAGGAGTACCCGGCGCTCGGGGCGCTGACGGGTGGCAGGCCGGTGTTCGTCACGGCGATCGACCAGTCGTTCCCACGGCCGGAGCTGATCGACGGCGACCATGAACTGCGGGCGGCCGGCGCGGACACCGCGTACCGGACCACCTACTACCGGGACGAGCTGCTGACCGTGGGTGGCGCTCCGGCCTGGGTGCTGTCGCTGCTCGGCGGAGCGGCGGTGGTGGTCATGGCCCTGCTGCTGGCACTGCGGGCCCGGCGGCGGCGTCCGGTGACCCCGCCGCCGCCGGTCACCGTGCCACCGCCGCTGGCGTGAGAACCGGGCCGGGCCCGGGCCGGTGAAGTGGGGACATCTGTACGCGGGGTGAATCGCGGGACAGCGGTCCTCACCTCGCCTCCGCGCACCAAAATCGTTTCCCTCTACAACCGGGTGCGCGACAGACTGGTCCGATGACGTGGACCATGACGCCCGAACGCTTCGACTCCCCCGATGCCGCCCTGCTGCGCCGGGACTACTACGACGAGGTGGCGAGCCGCTACTGGGGTCGCCCCGCGACGGCGGAGGAGATCGACGAGGGGCTCACGGACGACGGCGCCGAGAAGCTCGTGCCGCCGACCGGCGCGTTCGTCGTCGGCCGCGTCGGGGGCGGTGCGGCGGCCTGTGCCGGGCTGATCGTGACGGACCTGGGCATCGCGGATCTGACCCGGGTCTACGTACGCCCCGAGGCGCGCGGCACGGGCGGCGGCGGGCTGCTGCTCGCGTCCATCGAGGGCCTGGCACGGGACCTGGGCGTACGGCAGATCCGGCTCGACACCCGTAACGACCTCGTCGAGGCGCGCGGACTGTACGCCAAGCACGGCTACCGCGAGGTTCCGGCCTTCCACCGCAGGCAGTACGCCGAGCACTGGTTCGCCAAGGAGCTGTAGGAGCCGCTCCCGCCGTAGGAACTGCGGGAGCCATGGGAGCTGCGGGAGCTCCGGGAGGCGTAGGAGCTCCGGGAGGCGCAGGAGCCCCCGGGCGCTAGGGAGCGGGGCGCTCGTGCGGGTGGCCGGCCGCGTGGTCCCGCTTGGGCGCCGGACTGTGCGGGCGCTCCTTGCTCGACCCGCTCGTCTCCTCCGTCAGTTCCGACACCAGGGCGACCAGGTCGGTGGGCCGGTCCGGCCCCCACCAGTCGCCCAGCAGCTCGGCGAGGGACTCCTCCCGGGCCTGCGCGAGCTTCACCACGGCCTCGGCGCCCGTGTCGGTGAGCACCATCTCCACCCCGATCCGGCGGGCCAGGCCGCGTTCCTCCAGCTGCCGGGCCGCGTCGCTGATCACGCGCAGCGGTACGGGGGCGATATCCGCGAGCAGGGCGGGTTCGACGGTGCCGTGCCGTTTGATGCGCAGCAGCATCCAGCTGGCGGCCGGCAGCAGGTCGTAGCCGGCCTTCTCGGTGATCTTCACGTAGACCTCGCGGCGGCCCTCCCTGGTGGCGAGGACCGAGAGGGCGCGTGCGCATTCGTCGTACGAGGACCGCTCGACCGGGTTCGACGCCAGGGTCTCGGTGGTGTCGGGGGCGGTCACCGAACCGCGCAGCTTGTCCTCCTTGAGCAGCCAGGCGAAGAGGAAGGCGATCAGGACGACGGGGGCCGCGTACAGGAACACATCGGTGATCGATGTCGAGTACGCGTTGAGCACGGGCTGCTGGAGCGCCGGCGGCAGCTGGCCGATGGCGCGCGGGTCGGCGGCCAGTCCCTCGGCGCTGACCCCGGGCGGCAGCGGACGGTCGGCAAGCGCGGAGCCGAGCTTGTCGGTGAGCCGGTTGGTGAAGATGGTGCCGAAGATCGCGACACCGAACGAGGCACCGATGGAGCGGAAGAACGTCGCGCCCGAGGTGGCCACGCCGAGGTCCTGGTACGAGACGGCGTTCTGCACGACGAGGACCAGCACCTGCATCACCAGGCCGAGTCCCGCACCGAAGACGAAGAAGTAGATGCTCATCTCCCAGGTGCTGCTGGACTCCGTCAGCCGGTGCAGGAGCAGCAGGCCGATCGCGGTGATGCCGGTGCCGAGGACCGGGAAGACCTTCCAGCGGCCCGTACGGCTGACGATCTGACCGGACACGGTCGACGTGATGAGCAGGCCGAACACCATGGGGAGCATGTGGACGCCGGACATCGTCGGCGTGATGCCGTGCACCACCTGGAGGAACGTCGGCAGATAGGTCATCGCGCCGAACATCGCGAAGCCGATGACGAAGCTGATCACCGCGACGAGGCTGAAGGTCCTGATCCGGAACAGTTTCAGCGGCAGGACCGGTTCGGCCGCGCGCCGCTCCACGAACACGAAGGCGACCAGGAGCACCACGCTGAGGACGGCGAGGCCGATGATCTTCGAGGAACCCCAGGCCCAGGTGGTACCGCCGAGGGAGGCGACGAGGACCAGGCAGGTGGCGACCGAGGCGATGAGGAAGGTGCCCAGGTAGTCGATGGTGTGCTTCGTCCGGCGGACCGGGATGTGCAGCACGGCGGCGATCACCACGAGGGCGACGACGCCGATGGGCAGGTTGATGTAGAAGACCCAGCGCCAGCTGAGGTGCTCGGTGAAGAAGCCGCCGAGGAGCGGTCCGAGGACACTCGTCGCACCGAAGACCGCACCGAAGAGGCCCTGGTACTTGCCGCGTTCGCGCGGGGGGACGAGGTCGCCGACGATCGCCATCGACAGCACCATCAGACCGCCGCCGCCGAGCCCCTGGAGGGCACGGAAACCGATCAGCTGCGGCATGTTCTGGGCGATGCCGCACAGCGCCGAGCCGATCAGGAAGATGATGATGGCGATCTGGAAGAGCCTTTTGCGTCCGTACTGGTCGCCGAGCTTGCCCCAGAGCGGGGTCGCGGCGGTCGAGGCCAGCAGATAGGCCGTGACCACCCACGACAGGTGTTCCAGTCCGCCGAGATCGCTGACGATCGTCGGCAGTGCGGTGGAGACGATCGTCTGGTCGAGTGCGGCGAGGAGCATGCCGAGAAGCAGTGCGCCGATCGCCACCAGAACCGACCGTGTGGAGCGTTCGGCGCCGGGGCCCGGGGCCGGGGTGCTCAACTGCTGGGCCATAGAACATCTCCTCGGGTCCGCTACACCCCCATCCTGTCCGTTCTGCACCGTTATGGCCTGCCGAGGAGCTCCATGATTGGGCTTCCCGGCGGCGGGCTGCATAATCGCAGGCAGTTCAAGGGGAGGGGACCCACAATGACCGGACATATATGCCCGGAGTGCGGTACGGACAACAGACCCGGCACGGGCCCGGGCTGCGCCTGCGCGGCGCGCCCGGCCCACGGCGGCGCCGCCTTCACGCAGCAGGCGGCCGGAGCGCACCACCTCAGCGACGAGGAGCGGGCCGCCGAACAGCAGCGCATCACGGAACAGCACCACGCCGAGCGGTCGGCCGACATGGCGGCGGCGGAGGATTTCGACCCGCTGCGCATCCGGCCGTACGTGACGCTGGGCGGCGAGGACACGGCGACGGCCGGCCCGTCACAGGGGCAGGGGCAGGGACACGTACCCGGCGGGCAGCAGGGGGACGCCGCCACGACGATGCCGCTGTTCCTGGATCCGGCGGGGCCGGGACCGCTGCCGGACCCGGCCGCCCCGGGCGGCACGGCGGGCTTCGCCGATGACACCGCACTCCTCATGACCGGCCCGGACCCCGTACAGCCGCGCCGCCGCCGGCCCTTCGCGGCGCTGGTCGCGGGGGCGGCCGTCGTCACGGTGGTCGGCACGGCGGCCTTCGTCGGCGGACTGTTCAACGGGGACAGGGACCATGAGGCGGACCTGGACCAGGCGCTGCCCTCCACGGTGACCAGCCTCCCCGACGAGAGCGTCGAGCCGTCGGCCTCCGAGTCGGCGTCCACCTCCCCGTCGCCCTCGCGCACGACGTCCGGCTCGCCGTCCGCATCGGCCTCGGCGACCCTTTCCGCGTCGCCGTCCACGTCCGCATCAGGGTCCGCCTCCGCCTCCGCGTCCGCGTCGGCCTCGGCGACCGGGTCACCCGCCGCCTCGTCCCCGGCTGCCACGACGGGGAGCAGCGCCCCCGCGGCGGTGGCGCCACCCGCACAGCCACAGGGCGGCCAGACGCTGCAGATCGGGGACCGCGGTCCTGAGGTGATCGAGTTGCAGCGCAGGCTCCAGGAGGTCTGGGCGCTGACGGACGACTCCCTCAGCAACGACTACACGAAGCGGGTCGAGAAGGCCGTACACGACTTCCAGATCTGGTGGAACGTCGAGGGCGACCCGGCCGGGGTCTACGGTCCGCACACCCGGCAACGACTGGAAGCCGCCACGACGGGCAAGGGGCGCCACTGAGGACGCAGGGACGCCGGCGGGCGCACGGAAGACCACCGGCCCACAGATCACGGACCGCGCGGGGGCACCGCCGACCTCACCGAGGTGCCCCGGGCCGGGATTCGCTTTCCCGGCCCCGTTTTTGTATCGTGGTGGAACAAAGTGGCCTCCGCGCGCACACCCTGACCGGCGAGCGGGGGCCACTTGTCTCTCTTTCCCGCGCCGCACATCTCCCCGCGGCGTTCGCTTCCCCCCGCTCTGGAGCCCGCCCATGCCGGCCACCGCCCTCACCGCCCACGCACTCCTTCTCGACATGGACGGCACGCTGGTGAACTCCGACGCCGTCGTGGAGCGCTGCTGGCGGCGGTGGGCACTGCGCCAGGGCCTGGACCCCGAGGCGGCCCTCAAGGTGGTGCACGGCCGGCAGGGGTACGCCACCATGGCGGTACTCCTCCCGGACCGCCCGATGGAGGAGAACTACGCGGACAACCGGCTGATGCTCGCCGAGGAGACCGCCGACACCGACGGCGTCGTCCCGGTCGGCGGCGCCCCCGCCTTCATGGGCGCGATCGCCCAGCTCCCGCACGCCCTGGTCACCTCGGCCGACCTCGCGCTGGCCCGGGCCCGGATGACCGCGGCCGGACTGCGGATGCCGGAACTCCGCGTCACCGCCGAGAGCGTCGGCGCCAGCAAGCCGGACCCGGAGGGCTTCCTCAAGGGCGCGGCCGGACTCGGCTTCGCACCGGCGGACTGCATCGTCTTCGAGGACTCCGAGGCGGGCATCGCGGCCGGCCGGGCGGCGGGCATGCGCGTCGTGGGCGTCGGCCCGCGCGCGGCAGCACTCTCGCCCGACGCCCATGTCGACGACCTGACGCGGATCCGGGTGGAAGCGGCGACGGACGGCACGATCGTGCTCCACATCAGCTAGGGCAGCCAGGGCCTCCGGTTCGGATCAGGCCGGGCCCGCGAGGTCCGGCCTGATCCGAACGAAAGGCCGCAGGACCTCAGCGCGCCGCGGCGGGCTCCTCCGCCGGGGCGCGGTGCAGCCGCCCCCGCGCCACCAGTTCCAGCACGGTCGCGACGGCCGCGGCCTGTACGGCCATCAGGGCCACCAGCACGAACAGCTGTACGGCGCCCGCCTGTACCGGTGAGGCGCCGCCCAGCAGCATGCCCACGAAGGCCCCGGGCAGCGTGACCAGCCCCACCGTGCGCGTCTGGTCGAGCCCCGGCAGCAGCGCGTCCGACGCCGCGGGCCGGGCGATCTCCAGCCGCGCGTCGCGGTCCGGGAACCCGAGGGCCATCGCCGCCTCCACCTCTCCCCGCCGCGTGGACAGTTCGTCGAGCGCCCGCCGGCCGCCGAGCACCGTCGCGGTCAGCGCTCCCCCGATGAGGATGCCCGTCACCGGGATCAGCGCGATGCCCCGGACCGGCACGAGACCGGTGAGCAGCAGCACGAGGACCACCGGCGCGACCCCCGCCCCGATCGGCACGGCCACCCACCACCACGTGCGGTTTCCCGTGACCCGGCGGCCCGCCGTCCACACGGCCACCGCGTACATCAGCGCGATGAACGCGAACATCGGCGCCAGGGCGTGGACCACCCACCCGATGAGCGAGGAGACCGCGGCGAGCTGGACCGCGGCCCGCAGCCCGGCCACGACGATCTCGCGCGAGCGGCCGAGGGACGCAACCGCGGCGACGGCCGCGGCCGCCGCGAGCAGCAGGGCCAGGACGACGCCGAGCGTGATGGTGACCGGAAGCAGCACGCCGCCACCATATGACCGGCCGGCGCCCGGGTAACGGACCCCCGCCACACGCCCCGCCCCGCCCGACGGACCTGCCGCACCCTCACTTCCGTACGCCCGCACCCGTGGTCACGTACGCCCGCGCACTCACTCCGGTACGCCCCCTCGACCCGAAGCTCTTCGTCAGACCCCTTGATGTGACGTGCCCATGTCGCCACTCTGTTACCTGGCGCCCACCCCACGGAAACCCTGCGCCGCCACGATGGCCGGGCCGGTCCGAACGGTCACGTCCAATCACCCCCCACATCAAGGGAGTTCGCATGTCAGGTGTCTACGCGCGTCGCATAGCCGTCCTCGCCGCATCAGCCGCCCTCGCCGCAACCACCGGACTGCTCACGGCCCCAAGTGCCCAGGCAGCCATGCCCACTCCGGTCTCGGCATCCACCGCCCGTACGTATCTGAGCGAGCTGACCGTGAAGGCGGAGGGCTCGTCCACCGGATACAGCAGGGACAAGTTCCCGCACTGGATCACCCAGTCGGGCGCCTGCAACACCCGTGAGGTCGTCCTGAAGCGCGACGGCACGAACGTCTCGCAGGACTCCAGCTGCGCCGCTGTCAGCGGCAGTTGGTACTCGGAGTACGACGGCGCCACCTGGACCGCCGCGTCCGACCTGGACATCGATCACATGGTCCCGCTCGCCGAGGCCTGGCGCTCGGGGGCGTCCAGCTGGACCACCGCCCAACGACAGGCGCTGGCCAACGACCTGACGCGCCCCCAGCTCATCGCCGTCACGGACAACGTCAACCAGTCCAAGAGCGACCAGGACCCCGCGACCTGGCTCCCCTCGCGCACCGCGTACAAGTGCACGTACGTGCGGGCCTGGGTGCATGTGAAGCACTACTACGACCTGAGCGTCGACTCGGCAGAGAAGAGCGCCCTGCAGTCCGCGCTCAGCGGCTGCTGAGACCAGGCCGCCCCCCGACCGGGAAAGCATCCGCCCCGGAACCGCCCCGCACTCCTCCGTCGTTCCGTACGGTACGAACCCGCCGTACGCATCCGCCGTACGGCACCGTCCACCGGGAACGTCAGGACCGTCCCGTACGGAACGACGCGAGGAGCTTCATATGGCCGGGCTGCGCCTGGGACCACTGCTGCGGTACGTCGACTGGGAGGCCGCCTCCACCGCGACCGTCTGGGTCGAGGCGGACCGGCCCTGCACGGCCGAAGTCCGGTGCGCGGACGGGGCGTCGGGCTCGTCCCGCACCTTCGCGGTCGCCGGGCACCACTACGCTCTGGTGGTGGTGAGCGGACTGACGCCCGGCTCCACGACCGCGTACGAGGTACTGCTCGACGACCGCGTGGTGTGGCCGCCCGAGCAGTACGGGTTTCCGCCGAGCACGATCACCACGCCGTCCATATCCGGCGCGGCGAAGGCCGCACCCCAGACGGTCCGGGTCGCCTTCGGCTCCTGCCGCTGGGCGGCACCGCCCGGTGGCGGCCACCTGCCGGGCCGGCGCGACCCCGTCGGCCCGGACGCCCTGGACACCCTCGCCGCCCGTCTCGCCGCCGACCCCGACGCCGAACGCCCCGACGTGCTGCTGCTCCTGGGCGACCAGGTGTACGCGGACGAGACCTCGAAGGAGACCCGGCGCAGGCTGGCGGGCCGGCGCGATCTGGACGAGCCGCCGGGGGCGGAGGTGGCCGACTACGACGAGTACACCTGCCTGTACGACGAGTCGTGGCGCGACCCCGAGGTGCGGTGGCTGCTCTCGACGGTCCCCAGCTGCATGATCTTCGACGATCACGACGTCATCGACGACTGGAACACCAGCGCCGCCTGGCTGGCCGGCATCCGCGCCACCTCCTGGTGGCACGAGCGGATCGTCAGCGGGCTCATGTCGTACTGGGTGTACCAGCACCTGGGCAACCTCTCCCCCGCCGAACTCGCCGCGGACCCGCTCCACGCGGCCGTCCACGCCACCCCGGACGGCACGGAGGCGGTGCGTCAATTCGCCGCCGAGGCCGCCGCCGACCCCACCCGCACCCGCTGGAGCTACCGACGCATTTTCGGCCGAGTACGGCTGCTCATGGTGGACAGCCGAGCGGCCCGGGTGCTCGACGAGCAGCAGCGGGCGATGCTCCACCCGCAGGAGGCGCGGTGGCTGCGGGAGGAGGCCCTGGCCGCCCCCGGTTCCTGCGACCACCTCCTGATCGGCACCTCGCTGCCGTGGCTGCTGCCGCCCCTGGTCCATGACGCCGAGCAGTGGAGCGCCGCCCTGTGCCGCGGCGAGCGGGGCGGGCCGGACGGCCGCTGGGCACGGATCGGCGAGTCCCTGCGACAGCGCTCCGACCTGGAACATTGGGCGGCCTTCCCCGAATCGTTCGGGCAGCTGACGGAGCTGATCCGGGAGGTGGCCGAGGGACCGGAGGCTCCGGCGACGGTATGCGTGCTGTCGGGCGATGTGCACCACGCGTACATCGCGGAGCCCTCCCAGTCCGCTCCTTCCCCCGGCGGCACACCGACCGCGCGCGTCCTACAGCTGACCTGCTCTCCCGTGCACAACTCCATTCCCGCGCCGCTCAGGGCCGGATTCCGTTTCGCCTGGAGCGGGGCGGGACGGCTGCTCGGCCGGCTGCTGGCGCGGCACGGGCGCACCGGACCGCCGTCGATCCGGTGGCACAGGACGGACGGACCGTGGTTCGGCAACCAGCTGATGACGCTCACCTTGAGTGGCCGGAAAGCCGCGCTGTCATT
Source organism: Streptomyces poriferorum (assembly GCF_019399235.1). GTDB lineage: Bacteria > Actinomycetota > Actinomycetes > Streptomycetales > Streptomycetaceae > Streptomyces > Streptomyces poriferorum. The sequence goes on from NZ_JAELVH010000105.1 coordinate 12,358, forward strand.
GGTTCAGGCCAAATCAAGGAGGACAGGGACCGTACTGGAGCTGGCCTTCGACCGCCTGCTGACCGATGACGCCCCGCCGAGTTTCAGCCAGTCGACAAAACGTTGAACTTGCAAGTATTGGTGAGGCCTACCTAATCTGTGGCGCCCAGTCGGTTCACGTCCCCACCAGACCGAAGGAGCCTCCCCACATGTACACACGCCTGAACCAGGCACAGCCCTACGCTCTCGCCCTCTTCCGCATCGTCGTAGGCCTGCTCTTCGCCTGCCACGGTGCCGCGTCGCTCTTCGGCGTACTCGGCGGCGCCATGGGCGGCGGTTCCATACCCGCCGGCACCTGGCCCGGCTGGTACGCCGCGGTCATCCAGCTCGTCGGCGGCAGCCTCGTGGTGCTGGGCCTCGGCACCCGTATCGCCGCGCTCGTCGCGTCCGGCTCCATGGCGTACGCGTACTTCAAGGTCCACCAGCCCGAGGCGCTCTTCCCGCTGGAGAACGGCGGCGAGCCCTCGGCCGTCTACTGCTGGGCCTTCCTGCTGCTCGTCTTCACCGGCCCCGGCGCCCTGGCCCTGGACCGGCTGTTCACCTCCCGCACCACCGCCAGGGGCGAGCAGGACCGCGCACCGGAGCCGAGCACCCCGGTCGCCGCCTGACCGATCCCCAGGCCCACCCCACCGGCCCGCGCCGACCGGGCCGATCACCGCACTTCGGGCCCGCCGGGAACCGCTCCCCGGCGGGCCCGAAGCACGCCGCCACGGCCAACTGGTGCGCACGGGGCGCCTGTGACGCACGTGAGATGCCCAACATCACGCATATATAGGGATCTCCAGGTGAACGGCAGGCGTACGCTGTACAGCTGGCCCTGCCGCTCCTGCCGCTCCCCTGCGACGTCGCGGCGTTGTTACTGATCCGGGGAGTAGAAGGTGCTCGAGAGTGTGGGTGCGCTGACCGGCAGCCCATGGATCTACGCCGTGGTCGCCCTCTCCGTGCTGCTGGACGTTTTCCTCCCCGTACTGCCGAGCGGGGTCCTCGTGATCACGGCCGCCACGGCAGCCGCCGCCGGCACCACCACCGTGGCCGCCGACGCCGCGGGCGCCGCCCGTCACGTGACGGAGGTCCCCTCGGTCCTCGCCCTGATCCTCTGCGCGGCCACCGCATCGGTCCTGGGCGACCTCGTCGCGTACCGGCTGGCCCGGCGCGGCGGCGAGCGTCTGGAACGTGCCATCGCCCGCTCACGCCGTCTCACCTCGGCGCAGGAACGTCTTGGCGCCGCCCTCAGCCGCGGCGGCGGGGTCCTCGTCGTCATCGCACGCTTCGCACCGGCCGGCCGCTCGGTCGTCTCACTGGGCGCGGGCGCCTCGCACCGCGACGTGAAGGAATTCCTGCCGTGGTCCGCCGTGGCGGGCGTGGCCTGGGCGGGCTACAGCGTGGGCCTCGGCTACTTCGGCGCCCACTGGCTCGGCGCGAGCTGGCTGGGCACGGCACTCTCGGTCCTGGCCCTGTTCGTCGCGGGCGCCTTCGCCGCACTCCTGATGAAGCGCCCCGCGGCGGCCGCTGCCGCCGCTGCCTCGGCCCCGGTCCCGGTTCCTACGGCATCCTGACACCACCCCGTTCCTACGGCGTCCTGACACCACCCCGCACTTCCAGGCCGTCCAGCAGCCGGGCCGTCGCTTCGGCGATCTCGTCGACGGCCCGGTCGAAGACGTCCCTATTGTGCGCGGCGGGGGCACGGAAGCCGGACACCTTGCGGACGAACTGCAGGGCGGCGGCGCGGATGTCCTCCTCGGTGGCCTCTTCGGGGAGGGCCGGAGGGCGAAGGGTCTTGATGCTTCGGCACATGTCTCCAGTGTGGACCGCCCCACTGACAACGTCCCGACGCCGCCTCCCTGACCACGTCCCGACGCCGCCTCCCGGACCACGTCACGCCCGGCCGGCGCCCCCGGTCCGTCGGACGACGGGGATCTCGTACTCTCCCTCCAGCACGGCCCGTCCCGGCATGTAGAGCCTGAGCATGGGCCGGAACTCCCCCTCCGGCGCCGGCAGCCAGTTCGCCGCGGCGGCAGGATCGCCGGGCCGCTCCCTGCTGATGTGGATGGTCAGCGATCCGTCGTCGGCGTACACGACCCCCGGGGTCCGGTCGCCGATCGAGTACCGCCCCGCAGGGTTGGCGACTAGGTAGTAGTCCGGGGTGTCGTACATGGTCACGGACCAGAACGCCTCGACCGGCGGCGGCTCCTCGAATCGGAGCTCGTAACGGTGGGCCCCGTCGAGCCGCGCGCCGTCCGCGTCGTGGAAGGTATGCGCGTACACCGCCTCGTACCCGTGGTTCCCCCACAGCCCGACCCGCGCCGCCAGGGCCCTGGTCAGGTAGGAGGCCCCCCGGTCCGCGATCTTCCATTCCGGCGAGTCGATGGTTCCGACTCCGAACCGGTCGAGGTTGTAGTCGAAGAGGTGGGGATCCATCGACCACCCCTGGACGCCCCCGGCCCTCGATCCGCCGGCCGCTTCCACGCGCTCCTTGCCCAGCGCCAGCCCCTGGGTCAGGGCGCGCACGAGGTCGGGCCCGGCGGCGGCGAAGGGCGAAGGCCCCTCCTCCAGGAGTCCCAGCGGCTGGAAGCGGTCCTGGTAGGCCCGGTCGCCCGCGGACGGCGGGAAGTCGGCCATCCATACCCTGAGCTGCTCGAAGAAGCGGAGCTCCGCGGGCACACCGGCGTCGGGCGCGGGCAGGCCGGTGGGGTGCTCACCCGGTTCGAGGTGGGTGAGGGTGAACTGCTCCTGGAGCGGACCGACCCGCCGCTTCAGATCCTCGGGGCCGTCGCAGGCGTTGCGGCCGACGATGGTGACGACGGCCGTCGGGGCGTCGATCACCCCGCGCACGTCATCGGGCACGGTGCCCGCCCATCCGGGCGGCACGACGAGCCAGTCGCCCGCTTCCGTTCCCGTGGCCCGGCGGCCCACGTAGGCGAAGTTGTTGGTCCAGACGTCGACGAACTGGAGGACGTAGTACGCCCCGTCGGTGTCGGGGACGTGCAACCGGACCGGCCCGCCGGAGAGGTCGAGCTGGGCGATGGAGTAGACGGTGTCGTTGTTGACGGACACGAAGTGCGCATCGGCGTCGGCCAGCCGGTCGGAGTGGGCGAACTCGTTGAAAGGCGCGGCCGCCAGCGCGCCGAAGCCCTTGTGCAGACATGTCTCGACCATCGACAGGTCGAAGACGAGCGGATACCCGTAGACGTACGCCTCGGCTGCCAGCTCCACGAGCTCGTTCGTTCCTTCGTCGGACATGGAGAATCTCCCCTTCAGCGGTCTGAGCAGTGAGCGTCGGCATGGGCCGGTTCTTCCGTACGCGGTGGGGAAACGGTCCGGCCCGACGGCGGCAGGGGCTGCCACCGCCGGGCCGGACCCGGCCGGTACCCGTCAGATGACCGCCTTGGAGCGGTCCGTGCACAGGGCCCAGATCACGAAGGTGTCGATGGCGAGCGAGACGACGGCCCAGATCGGCTGGTAGGGGAGCCACATGAAGTTGGCGATCATGTTGAGCGCCGCAAGCCCCACACCGACCCCGCGCGCCCAGCCCGCACCCTTGAGGATGTACCAGCCGACGACGGCGATGATGACGCCGAGGACGAGGTGGATCCATCCCCAGGTCGTCACGTTGAACTCGAAGACGTAGTTGTTGATCCGTGCGTAGACGTCGTCGGACGCGATCCCGGCGATGCCCTTGATCGCCCCCAGCACCCCGTCGACCATGAGCAGAACACCGGCGAACATGATCCCGCCGGCTGCCCAGGGGTTGATGCCCCCGGGATGGGACGGAGGCGGGGACGAGGGGCCCGGCGTGGGCGCGGTCTGTGCCATGAGTACTCCTTGGCCGGTGGGAATGCACGTCAGACCGACCCTGCTCGGCCCGTTCGGGCGCGGCTACTCGACGCGGCCGAACGGGTGACGCGGACGGGCGCGGCGAGGCACTCCCCGGGCCGTCCGTAAGCTGTGTGCGGCGCGGAAAAATCGCTGCCCCTCATGGATGCCGGCGGCTAACCTTCGAACCACATGTGATCCCTGAGGGCAGGAGTGGGAAATGCCCGGTCGTCCGGGCACGCGCTGACGTCGTAGGTCGTGATCGACCCGTCATCGCGTGCCGCCCCTGTTTCCGCGGCGCAGCGAGCCCTTCTCGCCCGAACCGCCGGCGCACTTCTTGGTGCCCCGGCCGGCGAGCCCTGTCCTCCGCAGCCCAAGGGGTCCCCGTGCAACCGGTGCCGCACACCCGAACCTTTCCCACGCCCACTCCCTCCCGGGCCGGCCATCAGGACCTGCCCGTACGGGGCACGCGATGAAGGCGGCCGGCGACAACCGGGCCGGGGCTCCGCCGGGTCTGTGGCGGGACGCGGACTTCCGCAGGCTGTGGGTGGGCCAGACCGCGTCCCAGTTCGGGGCGCAGGCCACGCAGGTGGTCCTGCCGCTCATCGCCGTGGTGTCGCTCGACGCGGGCGCCGGTCAGCTGGGCACCCTGCGGGCGGTGGAGCAGGCGCCGATCCTGCTGCTGTCGCTCTTCGCGGGCGCGTGGGTGGACCGCCGCCGGGCCCGCACGGTGATGGTGCTGGCGGACTGCGGCCGGGCACTCGCGCTGGGGGCGGTCCTCGCCGCGTATCTGCTCGGCGTTCTCGGTCTGCCCGTGCTGCTGGTCGTCGCGTTGCTCGTCGGCGTGCTGAGCGTGTTCTTCGACGTGGCGTACCAGGCCTCGCTCGTGAGGCTGGTGGAGCGGGAGCGGTTGCTGCAGGGCAACAGTGCGCTGGAGGGCAGCAGATCAGCGGCGCAGATCGGTGGCCCGGCGCTCGGAGGCACGCTGGTGTCGTTGTTCTCCGGCCCGGTCGCGGTCGTCACCGGCGCGTTCTTCTTCGCGCTGTCGTCCGTCTCGATCGGGCGGATCCGCAGGCGCGAGCGGCTCCCCGCACGGGGTGACGGCCCGGTCCGCGTCCGGCGGCAGATCCAGGAGGGCCTGCGGTTCGTGGCCGGCAACGCGTCCCTGCGGGCGGTGGGTGTGGCGTCGGCGCTCTTCCAGTTCTGGTTCGCGGCGCTGATGACCGTCTATCTGCTGCACCTCCCGCGCGGACTGCACCTGTCGGGCACGGCCATCGGCCTGGCGCTCGCCGCGATGGGCCCGGGCGCGGTCGTGGGATCACTGCTGGCGGCGAAGCTGCCGGGACGATTCGGGTACGGAAAGGTCCTGGTGTGCTCGGCGGTCGTCGCGGACGGCGTGATGCTCTGCGTACCGGCACTGCACGGCTCGTCGGCCGTCACCCTGCCCGTACTCATCGGCGTCAACTTCCTCTTCGGCGCCTTCGGCCAGCTGGTCAACGTCACGATGATGGCCGTGCGGCAGGCCATCACGCCCGTATGGATACAGGGCCGGGTCGTGGCGACGATCAACTTCGCCGGCATGGGCCTGACCCCGGTCGGTTCCCTGCTGGGCGGCTACCTGGCGGGCCACTGGGGACTGCGGACGAGCCTGCTGGTGACCGCCGTCGCCCTTTCCCTGTCCCCGCTGTTCATGGCGTTCTCCCCGCTGGCGCGCCTGGGCCGACAACTGCCGTACGAGCAGCATGCCGAACCACTGGATGCGTGCCGGAACGGCTGAAGGGCGCTGCGCCTCAGGGCAATTGAGGCGCTACTGACGGCCGCCGTCCCGGGGCGTGAGCAGGCCGCGCGGAAGACCGGCGGCTCCTCCCCGCACCGCCCGTTCCTTCGGCGCATCGGGCGAGGACGGAAGCCCGGCGGGGCGGGGCTCGGCGGCGGCCGCTGCTCCATCGACATGGACAGCACACGGCGTCGCGACTACAGCCCCCGAAGCGCCTCGTAGAGATCGGAGTCACCCGGGGACCATGACCCACCGCGCCCACCGCGTCCGCCGCATGGCGGCGCCGGCGAGCGACGCAGCTCCTCACACGGCGACCCGCGACCGGCCCGGGTCGAGGTAGTGCACGGCTGTCCGCTCCGCGTGCGGGGCCAGCAGTTCCCGCAGTTCGAGGGCCGCGGTCTTCAGGAGGTCGCCGTCGCGGACGGCGTGGAGGGTTTCGAGGAGGAAGGCGACGTGGGCGGAGTCCTCGGTGACGCGGGTGCGGTGGGCGTCGCGGTGGTTCCAGTGCCGGGTCAGGACGCCGCTGGTGTCCGCGTAGATGATCTCGCCGGGCTTGGGGTTCTCGACGGTGCCGGGCTCGCCGAGCGGGGTGAACTCCTCGGTCCCGTCCGCGTATCGGATGTCGATGTCGCCGGTGACCCGGTCGAGGTCGAAGGCACCGGCCGGCAGACCGTGACGGACCGAGACGGAGTTGTAGGAGTCGACGGCCGGGTTGATGCGCGGCAGGGCCCCCTTCTTGGCGAAGCGCCTGCCCAGCGCGTCGACGCTGGGGCGGATGCGCCGGGGATTGGTGCCGAAGGAGCGGTAGGCGGTGTGCCACGCCTCGATGCGGGGGTCGGTCTCGTCGGCGGGCTGCCAGGTGCCGTCGGCGAGTTGCCGCTCCAGCCCCGCCAGAGCGCCGGCCGTGGCAGGCCAGTCCTCGTGGCCGCGCAGACCGGTGGCGGTGACGACGGCGATGAGGGTGTCAGGGAAGGCGTCGGCGACGGCGGGGGCAAGGCGGATATCGGTCATGAGCGAGGGCTCCGTTTCTTCGTACGTACAACGGTGGCGCCGGGATCGGGCACGATCAGGCCTTCCACGGCCCGATGCGGTCCAGGCGGCGGCGCTGCTGGTCCGCGGTGGGGGCGTCGAGCCCGTTCCCCCGCCGGGTGAGGCGGTCGGCCACGGCCGTGCGGTGCTCGACGGGCTTGTGGTCGTCGTACTTGAACTTGGCCACCACCTCCGTGACTTCCAGGCGCAGCCCGCGGATGCCGGGCAGCATCCGTCCGTACGGGGGCCGGTCGACGGCGACGGGGGCGTGGTCGCCGTCGGGCTGGAAGTGGGCGAGCTGGCGACGCAGCAGCTCGGCCTTGGCCTCGGGGTCGTCGACGACGGTGGCGCGGCAGGCGAACTGCACGGCCGCGTAATAGCTGGTCGGTACGCCGTCTGCGGGCGGGGTGTCGGGCTTGGCGCGCCAGGGGCCGGGGATGAAGGCGTAGTCGCCGATGACGGTGAAGGTCACGTGCGGGGCGTGCTCGATCGACGCCCAGACCGGGTTGGGCCGGGCGAGGTGGATCAGCAGGTCGCTGCCGTCGGTGGTGAAGTGGGTGGGGACGACGGCGGGTGGGCGGCCGGGCAGGCCGTTGACGCTGAGCGTTCCGAAGTCGTGGCCGCCGGCGATCCAGGTCTGCCATTCGGTCGCGTCCAGGGCGGCGTCCCAGGGCTGGATGAACATGCTGCTCCTTGTACGTGCACGTGCTTACGTGACAGAGGCTGCGGGCGGGAGGATCAGGTGAGGGCGAGCAGGCCGACGGCAGCGGCGGCGGTGCCGAGCCCGACGAGCTGACCGCGGTGGATGCGCTCGGCCAGCACACCGCGGGCGAGCAGCACGGTGCCGGCGGGGTAGAGCGCGGTGATGACGGCGACGACGGCGAGGTCTCCGCTGCGGGCGGCGAGCAGGAAGAGCAGGTTCGCCACCGAGTCCAGGACGCCGGCCGCGGCGGACATCGCGTAGGCGGGCCGCTCGGACCCCAGCCTGCGGAACATCAGCGCGGCGGCGCCCAGGGTGACGGCCGAGGACACCGCCCTGCCGATGATCAGCGGGGCGACACCGCTGTCGGACGGCGCCTGGTGCAGGAAGACCAGCTGGAGGGCGATGGCGGCGCCCGCGCCGAGTGCCGACAGCATTGCGGTACGAGAGGGCCGCACGGCCCCCGGCCCGTGTCCGGCACTGACGAGCACCACCGCGGCCAGGGCGAGCGGCAGCCCCACCAGTCCGGCGGCGCCCAGGCGCTCGCCCTGCAGCAGTCCGACACCCACGGGCAGCATGGCGGACACGAGGGCGGTCACGGGCGACAGCACGTTCATCGGGCCGATGGCCAGGGTCCGGTAGAGCAGGGCGAACGCGGCGGCCGACGCGACACCGGAGGCGGCACCCCAGCCCAGGGCCCCGGCACCGAAGGAGGCGCCGAGGAACGGCCACAGCAGCAGCTCGACCACGAGGGAGGCCGGGGCCGCGATCATCACGGTGCGCAGCACATGGGCCTTGCGGGCACCGAGACCGCCGAGGAAGTCGGCGCACCCGTAGGCGAGCGAGCTGCCCAGGGCCAGCAGCAGAGCAATCACGGGCACATCCCTTACCATTCAGTGGAACGACCCAACGGTACAACAAACCGACCGTCGAATGTCAACCGAACGACCGCACGGTGCATTCCAGTGGTCCTCGCAAGGATGGTGATCGGATGCCCGAGACGGACACGGCACTGCGCACGCTCGCCCACAACGTCAGAGCGGCCCGCACCCGCGCCGGCCTGTCCCTGGACGAGCTCGGCCGGCGCGCACAGGTCAGCAAGGGCGCGCTGGTGGGCCTGGAGAAGGCCCAGGGCAACCCCAACTTCGCCACCCTGGTCCGGCTGGCCGACACGCTGGGCGTCTCGGTTTCCGCCTTGATGGAAGGGCCGGCCGAAGGCCGCGTCCGCGTGGTGACGGCCGACGCCGTGACCCCCCTGTGGACCGGCGCGCGGGGCAGCGAGGCCCGGCTGATGCTGACGACGTCGGGCGCGGCCCCGGTCGAGGTCTGGCGCTGGCGGCTGGAACCGGACGAGGAGTACCCCAGCCACCCGCACCGGGCCGGGGTCGTGGAGACGGTCAGCGTCACCTCCGGCCGCATGACGCTGACCGTCGACGGCGCCGAGCACCATGTCGAGGCCGGCCAAACGGCCACCTTCGACGCCGACGCCCCTCACACCTACCGCGGCACCGGGCCCGAAGCGTGCCACCTGATCATGACGGTCCACCTGCCGGCCGGTCCGGCTTCCACCGCCTGACCACGGCGCACGTCGGCGCCCGGGTGAATGCGGGCAGGGGTGTCCGGGGTGCGACCCGGCACACTCAGCCCTGCGCCTCCACCGGTCCCGGCGCGTCCACGGCATAGCCGGGCACCGACGGCCATCGAACGGTCAGCACCACCGATTCGTCCTCCGCGACCCACGAGTGGTCGACCCCGCGCCCCCACACAACGTAATCACCCTGCTCCTCCAGCAGCACGCTGCGGCCGGGGAGTTCCACGCGGAAGCGACCGCTGATCAGGACCAGGAGAGCGGTGCGATGCTCGCCCTTCACCCACTCCAGGCGCTCGTCGCCCGGCGGGTGAACACCCCATTTGATCTCTACGTCCTCGCTGTGGCGCGGGTCGCCCGCGTCCTTGAAATGCCCGAGGAGCCACCCCCGGTCCAGTGCCGCGTCCTTGCCCGCCTTGCCCACATACACGCTGTCGTTCACGAAGCCGGAGATTAACAGCCGGCCCGAACGCCCCAGGGCAACAGGCCCCTTCATCACGACGCACAACAGAACGACCGCCGACCGGGCGACGGACACACCCGCGGCCGCCAACCCCCGGGCCTCGACCCACAAGTCACACCGCCTGGCGTCGCCCTCAACGAGCACCAAGAGCAATAGCGGCACCACGATCAGCAGATTCCAGCGCGGATGGCCCCAACGGCCGGCCTTGTTCATCATCTCGCCGCCTTGGGCGGCACCCTGGCGCAATACCGACGCCCGACGCCGTCCGCCCGCCAGGGTCTGCACTGGTCTGCATCGCGGATCCGCGTTGTCGCTCACGACGTCAGCCGGAGGACGTGACCGGGGACCACTGACCGAGCCACTGCTCGGCGTCCCAGGCTCGGAACCGCTCCACCTCCGTGAATCCCAGTTTTGCCGCAAGGCGCATCGAGCCGACGTTGGCGGTCTGGGTGGTGAGCACCACCGGTTCGCCGGGAAGGACACCCTCGAACCAGTCGAGCGCTGCCGCGCACGCCTCGGAGGCATACCCGAATCCCCACGCTCGCGGCAGAAACAGATAGCCGAGATCCACCTTCCCCTCGGCAGCCGAACGACGGTGCTCCGGCGCTCTCCTGAGCAGAATCTGCCCGATCAGCGCCCCGCCGAGATCAACGACGAAGCTCCCGGGCCACCGCTCGGGGACCTCGGGCATCTCGCGCTCGAGCTCTTCACGAGGGCGGGGACCGCCAAGGTAGGTGTGCACCTCCGGCGACGCCAACAACTCGATGAACGCCGCACGGTCCCGAGCCTGCGACTCACGGAGCACAAGCCTCTCGGTCCTGATCGGGGCAGGCGGCCAGGCGACGGGTCCGAACTCAGTCATGCCGGCCACCTAATCAGCAGGCTCGAAAGCGATCAAGACCTGCCCGATCCGGCTGGCCGCTGCGCCGGTTGCCGCTCCTGAGTGAGCGCGTTCGTACTGGCCATGCCACACAGTGATGGTGAAGAGCAGTGCGATGGCTGCCAGGATCAGCTGGACCGCACCTGCGAACGGATGCGCCGAGTACAGAAAGAGCACGGCGATCACCAGCACGCCCATCGTGAACCCGCCGAACCAGAAGATAGGAACCCAGTCCATCGCTGGTGTCGCAGTTTGCTCGTCCGCACCAACCCACCCACGGATGACCGACGTCAGCCCCAGCAGAAGGGCGACCGGGACTTCGGTGAGCAGCACGATCAGGCTTACGCAGCCACCCGCGAACCCGTCGCCTCGCACATTCGAGGGCGTCCCGGGGCCGATATCGTTCTCCGGCAAGTGCGGGAGACGCGAACTGGGTTCGAAGGGCATGGTCACACACTGGAGCGTGACATCGTGCACCGCATCACGGTTCACCAGGCCGAGACCGACTCGTGGCCAAGCCGAGCACCGCGTAGGGCCCTGCCTTCGAACTGCGAAGTGAACGCACTCGCTCGTCCGAGGAGTCCGAGGACATGAACACGGCCTCCGTCTGATCCTGTACTCCGACCAAAGAGCAGACACAGTCGCCTCCCAAGCGTGTGCGAGCGCGACGGAGCGCAATGCTGTCCTCGGGCTCAACGCCTATGGGCCGTTCGCATGTCAGAAGTCGGGGCAGAGGTGCTTGTGCACGACATCGAGGATCTTGCCGCCGGTGGCCTCGTTGCTGATGTCGGGCAGGCGAGTGTCGATGGTGAACCGCTCCAGGGTCAGCTTGATGAGCCTGCCCCGGTCCGTCGTGGTCTTGATGGACCCGCACTGAGTCAGGCCTCGGGACACTGTCTGGTCGTCCTTGCCAGGCTTCGAAATGCGCGGGTCGATCGCGTAGCGGGCAGTGGCGCTGGGCTCGGGCGGAAGGCCGGCGGCTTTGCGCGCTGCGTCGCGGGCTTCCTCGCGGTCGGCCTGGCTGACGGCGTCACTGGTCGAAGTGGCGGGCTTGTCGTCACTGCCGCTGCCACACGCGGCGAGCGTGACGGCAAGCAGGCCGGCCGCGAGGGCAGAGATGGTGAGTCTGGCGTTCATGGTCCCCCCTGGAACGTGGTGTGGGGGGAGCGTTTCATGGCGTGAATGCTGACCGGGCATCGCGCAGACCTGCTGTGGGGGCGATCGGCAGCCGTCGCCGCCGATGGAGAACAACGCCGGGAAGATCGTGGCAGCCCCAGCAGGCAACCGCAGCTGTTTCCGCCCGCGCCGTCAGCGCATCGAACGCAACTGGTCCAGCTCGCTGCCGATCGTTTCTCGCAGCACGTCATGCTGCGGGCCGAGCCTGAACTGCTCGTCACTCCACCGATCACGCGGATAGAGCCACACCGGAGCGCTCACCGCATCGGCCGGCTCCCACTCGAACCGCGGCCACACATGCGCATGCAGGAAGGGGTCCGTGTTCCCCAGGATCTCCAGGTTGACCCGTCGGAAAGCCGGGTCCAGCCGTCGACAGGCTCGCTCGACCGCCTCACCGAGTTGGTCCATGTCAGACAGGAACGACAGGCGCTTTGCCTTCGGCAGATCCGACAGCCGCTGCACCTCCTGTTCATCCACGAGAAGCACCGAGTATCCCGGCAGGAACTGGACATCCCCGATCACCGCGAATCCCGACGTCAACCGCCGCAACACGGTCGGGTTCTCACCGCTCAGAGCAGTCCCGATCCGATCCATCCGCCAGTCACCAGCCATGGCCAAAACCTACATGCAGGTCATCAAGGAACGCTCTTCGCTTCCCATCCTCCTCACACAGTTCAAAGACGAAGCAAGTGAGGCAAGTGAGGCAAGTAGCATCGCCCACTTTCAAAGCGGCCAAATGGCCCGCGCCCTACCAAGCACCGGCTTGAACTGGGTACAGCCCGCCCGTCGCAGAGAGGCAGAGACACATCATCCGCAGGCAGGTTCTAGGAATCCATGTCCACCACGACATACAGGCCCGCCACGACCGCGACGACAACGAACGAGACCAGGACGATCAGTGCGCAGCCCAGCGCTCCTGCCGTCCCGGCGGTCACTGCCCAGCCGAACTTCTTTGCACGTGCGGCCCGTTGCACCGCCTCGTGATACTCACTGTCGTCGTGCCAGTCGCCATCGGTCATCGTCACCCCGGTCGAACCCTATAAGTCCGGCCGCCCGCCCATACTTTCGAGATCTCGGATTCCGTGGGACAGGGGTGGCGTGATCGACCGGGCAGTTCCTCACCGATCGTCGCGCTGTCACCCTCCGCACTGCCCCCGACTGCCGCCCTTGTCGGTCGGGCTGCCGCCTCTCCCGACCGCCGAGCCTCGCTCTGGCTCCGCATGCCGGACTGCAGCCATGGAGGAGAACTACCATCTCCGGTTGGCGGCCATACCGAACCCCATACCTGAGAAGGAGGCTCGGATCTATTGGAACTGCAAGGACGATCCGACCCCGGCTCTGGACGAAGGCTTGCGTCGAGCCTCCTACCTCAACATCGGTTCGTACGGTGACGAGCACGAACCGGAGAACCTGCATGCAGGCCGAGGGCATTGCCCTGCCAACCGGCTGCACAGCTGGCTTTTCTACATCGGGACGACAGACCGTTATCAGGCGCCGTACCTCGACGATGAGTTGATGGCCCAGCTGGTCGAGCTCCACCGTCCCCGTTCCAGTGATCTACCGGCCCGTGCGATCGAGCTTCCTCAGCTGGAGAGCTTCCTCCGCGAGCACTTGGGGCTTTGCCTCCTCACCGAAGAACCTGGCTCCGAGACGTTCGCGTAGCTGCTGCGGTTGAAGTGGAAGGACTCCCACCGGCATCTCGAATCCAGCTTCGACTCAGCCCAAGCGGTCTCCGTCAGGCGGGGTCGGCGATCTCGAAGATGTAGACGGCCGACTGCCGCCGATGCCGGTTCGTCACCACTCCACCCCCGAAGCCGACACCTCAAACCGGGTGTCCGGCGTCTTCCGCATTCCCGAAGGTCGAAGGCTTCCGTCCTGGAGCAACTCGCGCAGGGTCAGCGCTGCCGGCAGCGGTGTGGCGGGCAGGGCGATGTGCAGGGTCCGGCGTAGGGCCGGGTCGGTGAGGCGAGCCAGCACGAGTCCCTCCGGGACCGCCCATGCGGCCAGCGACGGGACCAGCGCGACGCCGAGACCCGCGGCCACGTAGCCGAACTTTCCCGTCCACTCCGCGATCCGGACGATCTTCCTGGGGGCGAAGCCCGCCCGGGCGCAGGCGTCGGCGAGCATAGTGGGGCGGTCCCCGTACGCATCCTGCAGCCAGGCCTCGTCGCGCAGTTCGAGCAGATCAATCACGTCGGCTCCGGCCAAGCGGTGCTCTCGGGGCAGGGCGACGAGCAGTTCGTCCTCGCACAGCGGCGTCGTGGCGACTCCGTCGGCAGAGCACAGCCCGGAGGGGTAGTCGCTGACCACGGCCAGGTCCAGCGCCCCGTCCGCGATCCGAGCCGTCAGCGTGCCGCTGCGGCCTTCGACGGCGACGACCTCGACATCAGGTCGGGCCTGCCGGAACGCCCGCAGGGCAGCGGGCATCAACGCGATGTTGGCGGTGGGGAACGCCCCTACGTGCAGCAACCCGCCGTGCCCCCTGTGCAGTACGGCCAGCTCCTGCTCCGCACGGGCCAGGCGGTCAAGGACGTCCACGGCGTGCCGGTGCAGGGCGCGGCCCGCCGGGTTCAGCCGTACGCCCCTCGGAAGCCTCTCGAAGAGCGGGCCGCCCGCCTCCTGCTCCAGCGACGCGATGCGCCGGGAGACCGCCGACTGCGTGTAGTTGAGGCTGACCGCTGCCTTGGTGAAAGATCCCGCCCCGGCCACGTTCACCAGCAGCCGCAGCGCGTCAATGTCGAACACGAGCCACCCTCCGTCCCTCGTCAGCCATTCCTATGCCGCATGACTCCCATGCGATCCAGTCGCTGGTGGAATGTATCGCCTCGCCCTAGCGTCGAGAGGGGCGATCGCACACCGGCCGCTCCGATGACCGCGGGGGCCTGATTCCCCATGCCGGACGAGGGGAAGTGCCGTGCCACGAAGAACCCAGCAGCTCAGGCGGACGACGAGTGCGTGGGGGCTCGAGACCGACTCCCCAAGTCCGGCTGATCACCGCCCTGCCGCGGTGGACCGACCGGGGCGCACCCGCGCACTGCTGCTGCCGCTGCTGACGGTCGTCACGGCGGCTGTGCTGCTCAGCGCCTGCGCGGGAGCCGACTCCGACTCGGCCAACGGCGGCGCCACGCCTGCCACACAACCGACCACCCCGACGGCGACCTCGTCTCCGTCTCCGACCCCACCCCCGTCTCCGACTGCGACGCCCACACCGACTACCGCCGCCGAGATCGCCGAGGCCGTCAGCAGTTGGTACACGTACGGAGGCGAGACGGCGATGGTCAGCCTGATCAAGGAAGCGGTGAAGGCTCAATCAGGCCGCCCCGGTGCCGACATGGAGCTGGTGACACTGGACTTCGGCGGTCTCATGGATGCGCTCAGCACGGCCCGGCTGTTCAATTCCCTCCCCGACCCCAAGACCCGAACGGCCTGGTCGGCCGCCATCGACCAGCTCGATGCGGGCGCGCTCGAGGTCCTCGATTCGGCGCCGGAGACCGGACTGATCCAGTCGCCCCAAGAGGCCGGACAGGCGTTGCGTGGGTGGCACACGTTCGACGAAGGAATCAAGAGCCTCAAGGCTGCCCAGGCACGACTCCACCGCGCCTTCGGCCTGAAGCCGTCTCCGGACCCGTGGGAAGCGAGGCAGTTCTGAGCCCTGCCCGGCGGATCACAGCCGGGCCGCTGCGGTCATCTGCTCGCTGAGTCGCCGGCTGTGGCAGCACTGCGAGCCTACGGAACGTCCGCACTGGCGGTGGGTTCCAGGCCCTCGTGCACTTGTTGCACACGCTGGGTCTGGAGCTCGGCGGCCATCTCGGCCCGCTCGCTCGTGACGGCCTTCTCCGACCCCATGGCGTAGGTCCACAGAACGGGGCTTCCTACTCGCACCTTGTCGTGGATGTAGGCGACGGGGTACTTGCCTGCCAGGAGATCACTGGATACTGCGCTCTCGTCGCCGAGTTGCGGACCCTCTGCCCCATCGGAGCGTGGGTCATCGGCGGTCAGTGCTTTGTACAGGCGTTGCGCGGCGCCTTCGGTACGGCAGGAGTAGACCGTGAAACTGAACCTCAGCCACTTGTCCGTCTTCTGCGCGCCGCGGGTGAAGTTCACCGAGCCTGTAGCGATCACGCTCTCGCAGGCCTCGCCGGCTACGACCTCGCACATATCCCCCGTCGTATCCACGCTGCGTGGGCCTGCCTGCCGCCACCCGGAGAGCGAAGCCTTGTCCGGCAGAGCGGCCTTCACGTGACGGGCCTTCAGCACGCTCACCGGTTTCCCTGCCGGCTTGCTGTCGGCAAGGGCGCGACTACCTCAGAGGCAAGCACGCGACGGGCACGCTCTTTCCCCCTGCCGCCAGTAGCGCAACCTGGCTTCGCCCTCGATGCTGAGGATGTGATCGGTTGGGGGCCACCGCTGGGCGGGCTCGGAGAGACGCCGCGCGGGGGCAGTATGTGACTGCTGTGCCGCAAGGCCCAGAAGAAGAGGGGTGGCTATGGAACGGCACGTGCTGGAATCGCTGTTGGCCGGGGATGACGAGCCGTCCGTGATAGCTCTGGCCACCCTCCGCAGCGGCGCCACCTACTGGGTGGCAGAGCGGGCACAACCCGCAGGCCGGCATGCCGGGGTCTACAAGCACCGACTTCAGCGCATGCGGATGCACGGGCTCGAACCTCTTGGGCTGGAACGAGCAGTGCAGCTCATCCGCGAACAGGGCCGGCCCGTGCGCACAGGGCTGATCGACGCTGCCGATCGGACATGGACCACCCTGCTCTTCCTCAACGAGGACGGCAGCGCACTAGTGGCCTGCGCAGGCTGGCCGCTGCCGCTGCTTGCCAGGAATCCACCGCCCTAGCAGTTCGGCCGAACGCCCCGGCCCGCCTGCACACCTCAGGTCCAGGGGAGCGTGCGCCACGGGCTGGCAGGGTCCCCGGTCAGGGCACGGTGGGTCGCGAGGGCAGTCTCGTACCACTCGCCGAACTCCTCCTCGTCGAAGTGGAGGCAGCGGCCAAGAATGTACGCGGCCGAGAAGTTCTCCCACGAACGGTAGTTGACCTGGACGAGACGGCCGGCGCTGACCACGGCCGCCTCCGTCTCCTGGAGGGAGCACAAGCGGGCGGCGAGGCCCCAGCGGGCCATGCCGGAAGCCCGGCCGTAGTCCCAGGCCTCGACGCTCTGGACGAAGCCCCCTTCGGGTAGCAGGCCATCGGCACGGAACCGTGCCTCGTAGCGGGCGATGCGGCCGATCAGCCGCTGTACGCCGGTCACCTGCCCCTCCAGCTCTGCGGCGGTGACGGTACGTCCCTGGGTGACGCCGTCCGCGGACAGGCTGGGTTCGGCTGCGGCCTCGGTACGCCGGCGCACCACATTGGCCGCGGCCTGGCGCCAGTGGTCGACGTCGACGGGGCCCGCGAAGTCCAGGGCCATGGAGCGGCGCAGTCGCAGGACGAACTCCCAGACGCTGCTGACCATCCCGGCGCTCAGCAGCAGCGCCTGCATGTCCTGCCAGTCCTCACGGGTGCTGACGCCCCACCAGCGTTCCAGCGTGCGCTTCTCGCTGCGGTAGCCGCTGCCGTGGTAGGCCAACGCGTTCCAGTAGTGGCCGTTGCGCACGTTGATGTGTGCGCCGGCCGCGAGGCCGAAGGCGACGGGACCGCTGCGCGGACCGCCCATCTCCAGGGTGTGGACGGCGTCCCGGACCAGCCCCGGCCGTTCGACCGGTGCGGAATGGCGCTGCCACAGGGCGCGGCCCTCCGGCCCTGCCGGCAGGATGCCCTCGCAGGGGCTGCCGGGGTTGACGACGAGGTAGGGCGGGTCGTTCTGGTGCCAGGCATCCGCGAACCAGCCCAAGTCGTAGCAGTTGTAGACCGGGTCGGCGACGGGCGGTGGCAGCATGCCGCCGGTGTAAACGGCCAGGCACATGGTCTGGGTCTGCGGGCTCCAGTAGGGGTGGAAGCGGCTGTTGCCCGGGTTCGCGTCGACGTACGCCCTCGACTGCATCATGTACAGGTCGGCCCGGGCGACGAGGTCGTAGTACGCGGGCCAGTCGCCACGCACCTTCGCCTCGTACAGCCCCCGCTCCACCGCGCTCGGCGCCTGCCACCCCTGCGCCGGGGCTGTCGGACCGGGCAGGGCCCCTCCGTCGTGACCTGCTGTCAAACCCATGGGCAAACCCTAAGGGGTGGTCCGGCACGGTCGGCGTGGCGGACAGGTCTGCGAATCCGCGCCCCGGTGCCCGGATGCCTCGGCGCTGGGGCACGCAGATCGACGTCCAGCCCATCGGGGCGTTGGTGCGAGCCGACGTGCGCCGCCTGCTCGCACCCGTGAGGACACAGGCGTCGACTGCGACAGCCAAGGAGTCGCACCGTGTCCTACGCAGCGCCCTCACAGCCGCATACCGCGAGGAGCGATCAGCAGGAACGTGCTCAAGCTCGTTCCTGCCCCTCGGGTTCAGTCGCGGGAGCTGAAGCCGTGGGACCTGGAGGAGACGACGGCCTTCCTGGGGGCTGCGAGAAAAGATTCCCTGTACCCGGCCATCGTGCTCGCCGTGGCCTTGGGGCGGCGGCGAGGGGAGGTCCTTGCCCTCCGCTGGTCAGGCATCGACCTGGAGCGCCGCACGCTTACCGTGCGGAATCAGATCCAGCGGGCACAGAAGGAGCTGTACGCGGACTCCACAAAGAACCGCCGCACGCGCGCCATCCCCGTACCGCTCATGTACGTGGCGCCGCTGCGCTGGCAGCGTCTCCGTCAAGCCGCGCCGCGCAACGACGCGGGGCACGCCTGGCATGACAGCGACTACGTGTTCACGACCAGGACCGGGCGAACCATCGAGCCGAGGAATCTCAGCCAGGCGTTCGAGCGCATCACGGAGGACTCTGGGCTGCGGCCCATCCGCCTGCACGACGCCCGCCACGGATGCGCCACGCTCCTGTTCGCTGTCGACGTGCCGGCGCGCGTGGTGATGGAGATCCTGGGTCACGGTCACTCGCAGATCGCCGTCACGATGAACATCTACACCCACGTGTCCGACGACAACCGGCGGGAGGCGATGGGTCACATGGACCGGCTACTGCGACGGCGCCGACCGGAGTGAGGGACCGCCGTCAAGTACTACCGTCAACGCCCCCGCAGCGGACCGCTGCGGGGGCGTTTTGACTGGTGGGCGCGGACGGTTTCGAACCGCCGACATCTGCTTTGTAAGCCTGGCGCCGGCCTCCAGGTAATCACCACAGCTCAGTTGGTCTGTGCGCTGCGATGGCTGCCACCAGCTGCGGACGCCGTGACGTTCCCCAAATGACCGTGACTGACCGCTCGATCTGGCACGCATCTGGCACGCATACCTAGAGCTCACCACAATCACTCACAACGTCGTCACCGGGCTCGCCATAGCGCAGCTCGCGTGTGCCGGACCATCGGGAACCCGCCTTGTCGACGGTCACGGAATTAGGCTCTGTCGGGGATCTTGTGATGCTCTTCAAAAGGCAGGGGCGGCGGGTCACTTCGCAGCCCGTTCTGCGGACGCTGACTCAAGGCGGAGAAGTTCTTCGGCGGAACAGCCGGAATCAGGGTCTTCTACCAGGCAGAGATTGAGTCCGTGCTCGTCCCGCCGGATCAGAGCCGACAAGAGACAGGAGTCTTTCGGAGAGTCGATACTCAGGGAGACGGTGTCGCCGCTGGTGAGCGCGTCGTCAGCGAAGGAGGAACCCGCCTCGTCGGGCGCGCTGAAGAAGCTCCAGTGTCCGGGCACGATGTGCTTCCCAGCATCGCGTTGTTCAGGCTTCCCCCCGTCATACCGTGGTCCGCCCGCAAGCGAAGAAGAGCGCCACCCGGGCTAC
Source organism: Streptomyces poriferorum (assembly GCF_019399235.1). Taxonomy (GTDB): domain Bacteria; phylum Actinomycetota; class Actinomycetes; order Streptomycetales; family Streptomycetaceae; genus Streptomyces; species Streptomyces poriferorum. The sequence continues at coordinate 31,649 of NZ_JAELVH010000105.1, forward strand.
TCCACTCGCCCGCAAGCGCCGACTGATCAACGCGAGCTGCGTCTCCACCTGCATCAGCGCAGCCAACGCAAGCCGACGCCAACGCGGGGACCAGAGGCGACCACCGTCTCACTGAAGTGCACATCCGCATCCCCCCACCACCGACTGAACGCGTTCAGAATAGACGGCAGGCTCGGGCGTGCTCACAGCGGTAGGTCCCTGGCGCAGGGTTATGGTCCCAGGAGTACGCGTTGGCGTAGGAGGTCGAGGTTGGCTCGACCGTAGGCCATGCGTTTGAGGAGTTTGACGCGGGTGACGTGGCCTTCGACCTGCCCGGAGCTCCATGGGGTGGAGAGGCCGGCGGTAACTGCGTCGAAGCCTCGTCGCAGGCCTCTGACCAGGGAGTGCAGGGCTGGAAGGTCGTCGGCAAGGACGTGTTCCATCCAGTCCGGGAGCTGGTCTCCTCGGAGGTTGTGGAGCATTTCGGCGAAGTCGTGGACGTGCCGTGTTACGGCGTCAAGGTGAGGGCAGGCCGTACGGACCTCCTTCAGTTCCGCGGCATCGGCGGTGGCGAGGTGTTGGGAGTTCGTCATGATCCAGCGGACGATGCGGCGGGGCTTCGGGGCCGGCCTGGGCTGCGGCCGGGACACCGGCTGCTACTTCCGTCCTGGTTGGCGGGGAGGTCTGAAGGCGCGGAAGTAGCGGCGGAGGCACTGGACGCTCCCGGTGAATCCGCGCTCGCGCAGTTCGCGGTGGAGCTGGGGTATGTCGTGACAGCCCTCCAACCAGCGGGCATGAAGATAGGACTTGTGCTCGTCCAGTACGGACAGCCGGCTGGTGGCTTTGACCAGGAGTTCGTCGAGGCTGCTGGCTCGAACGAAGCGGCGGACGGTGGAGTGGTCCAGCCGCAGCGTCCGGCCGATCGTCGCCAGCGACTTCCCCTCGGCCAGCAGTGCCTGGACTGCCTCGTATCTCTGGGTCGTGCGGGCCACCAGACGCCGGGGCTGGCCGCTGACGTCGAGGGTGCCGTCCGGCGGGACGAACGGTACAGCCACGACCTCAGACGGCTCCGGCGTGACCAGGTCCCTTGCGGTCGCCTCCGTCATGACCGGGGTCGCCGCGAACGCGGCCCGGATGCACCCGTGGTGGGAACCGACCGTCTTCTCCACCGCCTCGGCGACGTTCCGCCACAGATGCCATGCGTCGGCGACCTGTATCGCCTGCGGGGCACCGTTTCGGGCTCCCTCCGCGTAGGCGTCCGCGCGGTCCCGGCAGATCACTTCCACCTCCGGGTGCTGGCGCAGCCATGCGGCCAGCGGTTCGGCGTCCCGGCCGGGCAGGACATCGACCGGGCGGCGTGCTTCCAGGTCAACCAGGATCGTTGCGTAGGAGTCGCCCTTGCGTAGAGAGAAGTCGTCCACTCCCAGAAATCTGACGGCGCCGACCGGTGGCTGCGGAATCGCGCGGAGCAGGTCCAGCATGGCGTCCTTGGCGATGCGGATCCCGACGGCGGCGGCCAGGCGGGCGCCGGGACGGCCCGCCAGGCACAGAGCGATCGAGGCGAGCATCGACCGCAGCACCTGCGTCTGCCGGGCATGCGGCCTGGTCAGCCCCTCGATCTGCTCGGCGAACGTCACCGCCGGACACCGGCTACTCAGACACTTGAACCGTCGCACGGTCAGCTCGATAACTACCGGGCTGCCAGCCACAGGCGCGTCGCCGAGCCGGCGGACGTACCGGCCATGCACCCGCCACGACGGCATACCGCATGCCGGGCATCTCACCGGAGACATTTGGCACACCGCACGCAGCGTGATCACCCCGGCCGTCCGCTTGATCGACTCGATGACAACATCGGACAGATGCGGCAACAACCGCCTCAACACCCCTGAAGCGCACACCTGGAGACTGCCCACCTCAGCCCTGCGGCATCACAAGATCCCCCACAGAGCCGAATTGAGTGACCGTCGACACTCCTTCTTGCCCTGGGTCTTGCGGGGAATCTCGCCGACCAGGGTTTCGCTGGTGGGGGCGTTGATCGGTTGCGGTTGAGCAGGTGTCATTGGTCGTCATCGGGTGCCGTTGAGCAACCTCGGACGGCCCAGAGACGGCCCAACCTGAGGCGCCCAAGCACTGCTTCAGGGGCTCGCTTACGCTCGCCGCGGTTCCACGTGTAGACACCTTTCCTGCCGGGCATAGCCCCCGGGGACGTCGACGCCAACGGAGTCCCAGAACGGTTCGGCCTCGCGGAAGTGCCCACCGCCTGTGTGCCACTCGAAGCCCGGGTAGGCCCGACGTAGAGACCGGAGAGCAGCTGAGGCGAGGCCGCAGCGCTTGTAGCCCTCATAGGAGAGAGGTGACTCAACCCAGCCGATCTCGCACAAATCGCAGACCACGTACTCGACCTCGAAAGCCAGCTTGGATCGCACGTATGCCGCTCGGATGCGCCAACCCGTCCGCTCGTAGGCCCCGGCTGGACGATCAACCCACGGTCTTGGTGGGGTGGCGGACCGATCGAATCGGTAGAACTCGGGGTAGGCCCACCGGTGGAGCCGGTCGCGCCAGGTCGGCATCTCGGGCCACGCTCGCACCCAATGCACGTGGTCAGCGAACTGCGCCACGGTACGAATGGCCGCTTCCTTCTCTGCCACGGGCTCTTCATCCGTTTCTATGGGAGTGACGCCAGCCGCAAGGGCTCTTGCGGAGCAGGGTGCGCGACTGTGTTACGGAGCCCCAACATGCTTTCCAGCTCCGCCCATCTCGAACATCCTGGGTCACGGTCGTTCGCTGCCGTCCGGGCTTGCACCGGGTGGGCATGGAAAAGGGCAGGGCGCGGTTCCATCAGTTGAGTCCCGAGCCAACTGCCGGGGCCCCAGCTGCCACCTCTCATGACCGCGGAGTCCTGTACGGACTACCTGACTGGTCCAACCGCTCAGACCGCAGCGGACGCCACCGACGAGGAGATCCGAACGGGCACGGCTGCCTTTTGATCCGTAGCTCTAGCCGGATCGGTCAGCGACGGCCATACCGGCTGCTGCGAGGCGCCGAAGAGGCGGTAGCGGACGGAGGCGGTTGCTGTGGTTGCGGTACTTCGCTGCTGTGCACCAGCCCCAGCCACAGGCGGCTCCTCAAATACCCGGCTGCACTCCGCCCACTGCGGATAGGCCCCGAGGTCATGAGTCGCGTCGACGAACGGGGCCCAGCAGTCAAGGACATGCCTCCGGCGGGGCATCGGCCGGCACCGGAATGGAGGGGGCGCCGTCCCCGGCTGCGGGCCCATCGTAGTGAGTGTGGTGGGCTCACATCGCGTCCACCATCGGCCCCGGCAGAGCCGAGCAGACGCGGCCCATTTCGTCCGGTCCACAGACGTGTGGGTCGACGACCGACGGGATGGGAGCTGGGGCGAGTCGTGAGCGGACGCCCAACCTACGCATTTCTTGGATTCTCGCCCTGCAAGTCCCAAACGAACCGTAACCTGGCTAGGCATCAAGGGAGGAAGGCGACCAACACGCAACTGCCAGGAGGACAAAGAAGTGGCTGACCCTACCGAGCTAATGCTGTCCGACCTTTCGAATTCATATGCGGACACGAAAGTTTCAAATACCTTCCTTCGGCTATACGTGGGCGATTCCCGCTTCGACCGCGCCTTCGCCAGCCTTCACGAGCGGCTGAACGAGCATTTCGAATCCATCAACGACAGGGCGGAGACGACCCGCCACTACTGGGCCGAACAGAGCAGGGAAATGATCGCACTCGCCAAGGAAGTCACCAACTTCCTTGGTTCCTTAAAGCATGCCGGCATGCAGGTACACCTAGTGGAATCCTATGCCAGCGCAATAGAGGGCTGCCAGTCATGGCTGGTACGCAGCGGGGGCAGCACCATCCCGGATGAGTTCGAGCAAATTGCAATCACCAGGTATGAGCCAGTTTTTTCTCGCCCAGACACCGAGATCAAACTTAAGAAGTCCAGCCAACGCCCTCAGCTCCAACTGATAGGCGAAGGTTCGTACGCCAAGGTCTTCTCTTTCATCGACCCTGACTACGGAATCAAATTCGCAGTCAAGCGCGCCAATAACGACTTGAGCGAACGGGATCTCCACCGGTTCCAGCAAGAGTTTGAGATCCTCAAGCGCCTAAGGTTTCCGTACATAGTTGAGGTATTCAAGTACAACGCGGGTCGCAATGAATACCTAATGGAGTTTTGCGAGTCCACACTCCGCAAGTACATCAAGAAACGTAACAACACACTGTCATTCTCATCGCGAAAAAGAATTGCGCTTCAATTCTTGTACGGAGTCAATTACATCCACAGCGAGGGCTTCCTTCACCGCGACGTCAGCCTCCAGAACGTTCTAGTAAAGACCTTCGACGGTGGGGCCGTGCTTGTGAAGCTGTCGGACTTCGGCCTCGCCAAGGATAATAATTCTGAGTACACGCGAACAAAAACTGAGATGCGTGGAACCTATCGGGATCCCCTCTTGGAGAGCTTCAAGGACTACGGCGTACGCAATGAAATCTACTCGATCGGTTGGGTGCTTTCCTATATTTTCAGAGGCAGGGAAGCCCTGCTGTCCCAAGATGATGCGCAGAGCCAGATCGTGCGGAAATGTACGGCGCACGATGTTGCCCATCGGTACGGAAGCGTGCGCGAACTCATCGGTGACGTTGAGGGAATGGAAGCAACCCCACCCCCCACGGACGCTCCAGCTTGACCATGCCTCTGACATCCCCTGCCGGCATTAACGGTGTTGGACGGACGTGCACACCAACGTCCCCTCCTGGCCGCCACACCAACCATCGACAGCACGGTGGCGACGGAAGACTGAACCCCTAAAGCGGGCGTCATACGGCCGATCCCCTTCCACCGGGTCGGACCTTCGCGGATGCGGACGGGCTTGAAAACCGTCGTGGCAGCGATGTCACCTTGCTTCAAATCCCACACCCACCGCAGGTAAGAGGCCCCTGACCAGTACGTATGGTCGGGGGCCTCTGCCATGCCCGTTCCCTGCCGGGCACCGCTGTTCCCCTTGGTTTCCCGCTCTGTCGGGCACGGGGGCACGGCTGGGCACAGCTTTGGAGCTGCTGCGGTCTGCTCGTTAGTGGCTGATCGGAATCTCGTAGACGATCTCGCAGTGCGCTGCGGGCACCACGATGTCCGCTGTCTCTACGGGCCGGCCCTGGTCGCTGTAGTACGTCCGTCGGATGTGCGTTACGAGCGCGGCTTTCTGGATGCCGAGCAGCGACGCCTCCTCGGCGGACGCCTGTCGCGGCTCGGGCTGCTCCACCGCGTGGCTGACGGTGACTCCGATCGCGGCCATGCGGACCACGACCCCCGCCCCGGCGTACGGCCCTCCCTCAGGGAAAACGACGAGTGTGCCACCAGTGACGTCGTACGGTTCCCAACTCGTCGACAGCTGCACCGGCCTACCGTCCGCCAGTAACTCGTAAGTCGTCCGCACGCACAGCTCGCCCTCGGCGATCCCGAGCCGCGCCGCGATCTCCGCCGGGGCCGACACCTTGGCGTCGGTTCGGCTCTCGTCGGTCGGGGGCGGGGCAGGCTGCTTCTCCGCGCCCCAGGGTCAGGCCTCGGGCTCCGCCCCGTGGGCTGCTGCGATCTGGTCGATGCGTGTGGCCAAATCGAAGTCGGCGTCGGTCAGTTTGTAGCCCGCGTCGTGTGTGGTGATGCCGAACCGGATCCGGTCCCACCGCAGGTCGATGTCTGCGTGGTGCCCGATGAGCCGCTCGACATCGGCCACGTGCACGATCATGGCGACGCCGCCGTGATATCGGATGCCGAAGGACCGCGTGATCTCATCCCCCACTCGCGACCAGCCACGGAGCTCCAAGAGCCGCCCCTCGATCGCACTGTCCGTCAGCGGTACCGGTCCCTTGGACACACTCAGTTCCCCTCGGTCACAGGCCCCAGAATCTCTGCGAGATCCCGGCCGACCGGGGCATCCTGCCACGGCCGCATCGCACGCTCCAGAGTGACCAACTCCCGGCGCATCCTGGCCGAGCGGGTCTCCGACGCGATCGGCACCACCATGCGCGCGAGCTCCACCGCCTGATCCGGCTCCCGCGCTGCTGCGGCCGCCGTCGCCTGCCTGGCCATGTACACCCCGCGGTCGCGACGGGCCGTCTCCGGTACGCCGGAGAGCACCTGTGTCCACAGCACGCCTGCCTCCACACCGAGCCCGAGACGGCCGTAGCAGGTAGCGCGCTGCACTTCGAGATATCCGGGTGTCCGCCGGCAAGCGTTACCCCACGGCAGGTCATCGTCCACCCGACGGAGCAGCCGGTCGGCCTGGTCGATGAGCAGGTCGACGAGGCCCCGTTCACCGATGAGGCTGGCACCGTGGGCATGCTGCTGCATGGCCATGATCCGCACCTTCGGAACGAGTCGATCGACATCATCAAGCGCGGCTTCGCACAGGTCGACGACCGCGTGCCCGTCACCAAGGTCGGTCCGGACCTGCGCCTGGTTCACCAGGGAGTAGCCGATGAGGTGGGGATCCCGGGACCGCATGGCGATCTCCTGTGTAATGCCCCGCCAGAACGCGGCCCCGTCCATGTCGCCGGCGTCCTGGTAGAGCCAGCCGACGAGCGCGGCGTAGGCAGCTCCGACCCGGAGAAGACCCTGGCGGGTCTCGCCCTTCGCGCAGCGCACCAGCTTGTCGATGAGTTGGTACTGCGCTGACACCGTACCGATCAGGTCGTGCGGGCCAAGAAACATGTCCGCCCGGTAATGCCCTTCCAACTGCTGCTGAAAGTAGTCGATCAGGGCAGGGTCGACATGTTGGGGCTGGACCGGTCCGGCAACGAGCGCTGGGGCGGTGACGGAGACGAACGCCTGTCGGCCCGCAGGTCCCTCTTCTTCATGGTGATCGGGTCGGATCCAGCCCGGTGGTGTGGTGAATCCCAAGTCTTCCGGCCACCGGCCGAGCGCATCATGCAGGACGATCGCGGTCTCCTCCGCCGGCCACCCCGGGCGATCACCCTCCCAACGGCGCCACGTCCGTGCGGACACAGTGAACTGACGGTCGTCGAGGAGCTGTTGGCCATGCGCGGTGAGGGCGATGGCCGCAGTTTCGATGGTCCGCCACCCAGCTCGAAGTCTCGTGGCCCTCAGCGCGTCGTTGCGGCTCATGTGCCTAGTCTGAGGGGTCATCGTCCGCGCTCCTGGCCATGGCCGCAATGTGGCCACGCATGGCCACACAACGACCTATCACCTTCTCGATGTGCCCACACATCATCAGGGTGTGACCGCAGGTGCGCTCGGCGAACTGGCCGGATGCCCCTCAAATAGCGACGACCGGGGGCCAATTCATGATGACGATCAAGGTGTACGAGGTGAACAGAAGTGGCATGGTCCGCGTCTTGCGCGCGGAAGCCCCCGTGGCGCCGGCCACGACGGTGGATCCATCGGCCGCGTTCCCGGACTGCCAGTGCCCGAAGTGCAGCGCCGAGGATCAGGCCGACACTGCGTACCGCGTTCTTCTGAGCCACACCACGTACTGCCCCGCCTGCCTGGCCGGGGCGCCCTGCGTGACGAAGGATGCCCTGGGCCGGACGTGGCGTCGGGGGCGGTCATGAGGTGCGACCGCTGCGACGGGCCGATGCGACCTGAGGAATCCCGCCCTTACGACATCCCGGGGGCGACCGGAACAGGGATCACGATCCGCGTCCACAAAGTTGTGTGCGACATCCCGCCAACGCGACCCCGGTCGTACCCGAGTCGATGAGCCCTCTCCCCCGCGGCGTCGCCGATCCGCCACCGCCGGCGAGCTATTCAGGGGCCGCCCTGGATCGCCCGATGTCCCTGCTCGATGGGCGGACGTGGACCAGTTCGTGTCGGCGTGGCCGGGGACCCAGTGCTGAGCAAACAGCGGGATCGTCGAACGATGTGGCATTTATGTGGCATCGATCATGAAAAAGGCCTCCCAGTCCGTGTGGACCAGGAGGCCAATCCAGGCTCTCACCTGCGGTTTCCTACTGGTGGGCGCGGACGGTTTCGAACCGCCGACATCTGCTTTGTAAGTTCGGCCGACGGTGCCCAAGCGCCCTGGCGAACCCGGTCATGACCGCCGTTCAGGGCTCTCCAAGGATGCCGTTGCCCACCGACGTTGATGTCAGGAGTGGATGTCAGCTCACGGGTTCGGCATCTGCTCGTCAGCCGCCCTGCGCGGTCGCGACAAAGCCGCCGCGGCGCGCCTGTCGTTCGCGTGCTTCTTCTCGATCGAGGCTCGCAGCTCCTCAGGGGTCGGCCACGGTGCGCGCCGGTGGATCATGCGGTGACAGTTGGCGCAGATGAGGGCAAGATCGCTGAGCTTGGTCTGCCCCTCCCCCGCCACATGGAGCGGGACGACGTGGTGGCACTCGATGTATCCGGCACCGCGGTCCCCGTAGAGCTTCTCAAAGTCGAAGCCGCAAGCCTCGCAAGCGAGCTGTCCGCCACGCTGAAGAACCGAAGCGATCTTCTTCTTGCGCAGGCCCTTGTTCCGTTCGCGCGCCCTGTGCCGGCGCATGAGCAGCCGCCCCTCCGGCGCGCTGAACTCGTCGCCGAACTCCTCGTCCTCAGTCGGCGCGAAGGATTGCAAGTCGCCGGTCGCGATGCCCTGCCGGATCAGCCTCGCGGCCTCGGTCATCTCCTGCGGCCGGGCAAGGAACTCGTGCAGCACCGCGACGTCCAGCGCGCCGCCGTTGGTGGGCTTCCCCTTGTACTCCGGGTGGCGAGTGGCGATGTCGAAAGTCTTGCGAGCGACGCCGTTGGAGTTGCGGAACTTCTCGTTTCGGTCCGGCTCCGCGTGGATGGGAAGCAACTGAAGGAGGTCAGACAGCTCCACCACCCTGCTATCCCCGGCGTCCAGCCCTTTCCAACCGTTCTTCATTACCAGGTGGCAGGCAAGGATGATCTCGTCGCGAGCCCAGTCTGGGTTCTTGATGGCCTTGACCTGGAAGCCCACTCGCTTGAGCCATGCCGCGGCGTGGTCTTTACCCCCGCTGAACTCGTCCGATGTGAGTGCTCGCCCCTGATCCCACTTGTGGGCTACCCCGGCGACGGCCTTGGAGTCGTACTCCTGGCCTCCGTGGACCAGGACGTAGGACCGCGCCTCCCCGAAGCCGTGCTTCGACAGGAAGGCTTCACGCCCCAACTCGTCATGCTCCGCAAGGACCTTGAGCACGGACCCTCGCGTGATCGCTCCTCTTCGCATAGGAGGATCGTATGTCCGACCACTGACAACAACCTCGGCGTCCAACAGACGCACCGTAGTGGCGCACGAGCTCTACGCCCCAAGCAACTCAGACGAGTGCTTGGCCTGGGATCAAAGTGCCTCTGATCTGCTGCGATGGCCCGTCAGTGTGCGTGGAGGTCCGCCGCTGTCTTCCTCTCTTGTCACGCGCTTAGACACTCAGGGGGCCATCACGGCACCTCGTCGTCCCGCTCCAAGACCAGACTGATCTGCTGGCCAGGCCGTGCGAGGTGTCGAGCCTTCATCGAAACGCATGCACGGGCTCTTCAGCTTGCGCTACTGTTCAAGGTGATTTAATTGATGCGAGGCGTGAGGGTTGGGAATGTCCGAGACAGTTCCGAGCAATGATCTAATTCCAATTGAAAGCAAAACGAAGACCATACAGACTTGTTTCCAGCAGTGCCTGTATGAGGTGCCCAACTTTCAGCGCCCCTACAGCTGGTCACGGGATCAGCTCATGGATTTTTGGGACGACGTCATCCTGGCGAAGGGCGATTTCTTCTTCGGGTCCACGGTGACGTGGGTTAGCGAGAAGAGGGATCTATTTAGCGACACGTACTCAATCATCGACGGCCAGCAGAGGCTGACCACGAGCGCAATTCTTCTGTCTGTTGTGCGTGACGCACTTACAGAAGTAGCTGTCGGTTACGCTGGCACCGATGGTTTTGATGCGAATGTAGCTAATAGCCAGGCCCTTAGCACCCAAAAGTATCTGGTGGTCAAAGACGATGATGGCAAGAGTCATCCCGTTTTGCGCCGACCTGAGAAAATGTTCTACGAAGTGATCCAGAACCCGAATGCCATTCCATCTGGAGCCAAGTGGAATAGGAGCGCGGAGCGAATCGGAGAGGCGCGCTCATTCTTTGAGGAGAAGATTCTCACTGCGATCAAGGATCTGACGCCGAATGGGCAGGTTGAGCACCTTAAATTGATCCGATCAAACGCCCTGAAGGCGCGCGTAATTCAGGTTGAATTGGCGTCGGAGGAAGACGGCTTTCTGGTCTTCGAGACATTGAATACGCGCGGGTCAGACTTGCGACTTTCAGATCTTGTTAAGAACCTTTTGATTCGTGGTGGTTCCACGGAACCGGAAGATCGAAGCGCGGTCGCACATCGTTGGGAACGAGTAGTAGACCGTGTTCAACTCGGTCGCGTTAGCGCAGATGTCGTCGACAGATTCATTTGGCAGTCCTGGAACTCGCGACGCGAGGCGGTTAAAGAGCCTGAGCTATTCAAGGCCATCAGTCGCATTGTGAGCGCCAGTCCAGCCGCACACCTTTCCTATCTTAAAGAACTCGAACGCGATGCGGAAACATATCAATGGCTAGAAGCTGAGCACGTACAGGTCCAGCCGAAATCTCGTGGTGTGCGTAATGCTTTCGCGGTTCCGGAATTTGTGGACAGCGTTCGCGCACTTGCGCTCTTTAATGTCTCTGTAGCAAACTCGATGATCCTCGCCGTAGCTCGCAAATTTCGAGAAACAGGATTGATTAAGCAGGCGCAGGTAATCGAAGCTTTGAGGCTAGTTGAAGCATTTCATTTCCAATATACCGCGCTAACGAATAGTGGATCGACTGGCGGTACTCGCAGTAGGTACAACCGCTTCGCTGTTCGCTTGGAGGGTGCTAAGTCTTCCGCCGACGTGGCGTTGGCCATCAAGGACCTGAAGGAAAAACTTCGTACAAGTCTGCCGGATCACTCGAGGTCTTTCCAAGCATTTTGCTCGCTGTTCTATGCCCCATCACTTCAGTTGAATCAGGCGCAAAAACTGCGATCTCGCAAAATCTTCATCGCTTACGTGCTGATGTCATTCGCGAAACTGGAAGGCTTGTTGCCGGCGGGCCAGAATCTCGCAACGTGGTCAATTGAGCACATCAAGCCTCAATCGTTGGCCTCAACGAATCATCGCGATTCGGTCTATTCGATTGGCAATCTGACGCTACTCACCACTCGTCTAAATAGTTCCCTTGGAGATGCCCCTTTGGCGTCCAAGGCGGGGGCACTCAGGAAGGGACGAGCCTTTTTCGACGCGGAGCTCGATACGTGGGAAGCGAGCCCCGAAGCTTTTCCATCTGATACTCAAATTGAGGCAAGGTCGCGTTTCCTGGCGGCCGACGCGTTGGCTCGCGTTTGGAAACTATAGAGACAGGACTTCCTCCGGGTGAGGCCCATGCCGCTGATCAGGCGGGCCTGATGGCCAGTCCGGTCTCGGCCAGGGGAAGGGACTTGAGGCGGCCTCGCGCGTAGTTCACCTTCTAGGGCCTCAGATGAGTGACCGCCGAAACGGGATCAATAAGCTTCGTCTGACCATGCCTCAGCTTGCGGTCAAGGACACGGCACTCGGGTTGGCCCTGATGCGGACGCCCCCTTCCGAATCCGGGCGATGCACACCCCGCTTCAACCCACCACCTGCCCGAGCTTCCATCCCGTCCGCCTTCGACCCACACTCCGTGGAGCGGGCGTGGTTCAGGGCGTCAAGGTGGAGCGCGCCACTGTACGAACGACCTTGACGCCCTGAACCACGCCCGCTCGGCTCTGCCTGGGTCGAAGGCGGACGGGATGGGAGCCACCACGATGCTCACCACGAACCCGCCGGCACCCGCGAACGGCGCCCCGACCATCCCGGAGTCTGAGCGCCCCCGCCGGAGGCATGTCTTTGGTCCGCGGATCGGTCTCGGCTCATGCCCTTCGGCCTATCCAATGCGGGCGCGCGTCGGCGGCGGCAGCGACGAGCGGGCCGAAGGCAGGAGCGCGGGAGCGGCCAGAGCCGGGAAGCGCGCCCGGCGGAGCGGAGCGCAGCCGGGTGCCTTGATGAGGTAGAGAAACCTGTAACAGCTCGCTGGAACATGAGCATGAGGCGGCCTTGTGAGGTGAGTTCGCTCCTGGTCCCATGGTGGTACGGGGTGCAGGGGAACGCTGGGGGGCGGGCATGACTGAGCTACGAGTGTCGAAGTGGAAGCGCCATGGACTGGACCGGCTCTACGTGAACACGTCTGGTGGCGTGACCGTGGCATGGTTCGATCGGAACACTGGACATCTCGAAGTCAAGGACGAGAAGTTACGCCAGTCGATCTTGCATGTCCTAGCCCCGCACATTCCCCCTCCAACGACTTCACCCGTTGTGGTCGGGACGACGCGACTCCCCCCTCCCGCCGAACATGACTTGGCTCTACGGCGCCCTGGTGACGCGCTGAGAGACAAGATCGAAGAAGTCTCACCGGGCCTGCTGAAGCGCTACCTCGCATGGATGCTGCGTCGTCCCACTGAGGCCGATTCCTGGAAAGCCGGACTCCGCGGCGAACGTATCGTCAGCCGTGAACTGGCACGCCTGTCACGGCACAACTGGCGCTCTCTGCACTCTGTACCGCTTTCCCCGACCTGGGATGTCGACCACCTGCTCATAGGGCTCGGCGGTGTCTTCTCGATCAACACGAAGAACCATCGAAACAAGTCCGTTTGGGTCGGTGACCATGCCGTCCGGATCAACCATGGAGAAGGGCGCCCATACCTCCGGAACAGCCGGCGCGAGGCTGCGATCGTGAAGGGCGTGCTCGAACGAGGATGCGGCTTCCCCGTTGAAGTGAACCCAGTGCTCGTCTTCGTCCGCCCGGCCGGCCTTACTGTGGTGCCTTCGCTACACGACGTGCGGGCACTTGACGATCGAGGCTTGGCCGCCTTGGCACCCTTGGTCGGGGCCCTGCGGCCTGAGCAAGTGGAAGCGGTCTATGCCGTGGCGCGGGACCAGCGTTCCTGGGCAAGTGCGTTCTGAGTGGGACCCTCATCAGTGGCTAGCGAGCTTCCGGCCATCGTGTGCTCGCACGTGAGGAGCATCGTTCAGCAGGGCATCAGTTACTCGGACTGCATAGACCTCGGCCATGCGGCTGGTCACCTCGTCCGGAGTCAACCACTCGACCGCTGTGGACTCCTCCGATAGCTGCTCCTGGCCGCCCTCGGCGCGACACCTGAAGACCAGGGCAACGATGCCCCGGGCTGTGTTCTTGTAGACCCCGGTCAGCCGGTCCACCTGCACCTTGATGCCGGTCTCTTCGTAGACCTCGCGGCGCACGCCGTCTTCCGGTGCCTCGGACAGTTCGAGCACACCCCCCGGCGGCTCCCACGTCCCATTGTCTGCTCGCTTGATCGTGAGCACCCGCCCGTCCTCGCGGACCACCACCCCCGCTACGGAACCCGCTCTACGCGGCCTTCGTCCTCGCCATCGCGCTCGGCTTCCGTCGCGGTGAGATCGTCGGTCTGCGGCGGGAGAACGTGGACCTCGACAAGCGGGAGATCCGGGTCCGTACCCAGCGACAGCGTGTCCGCGGTGAGGCGTACGAGGACGATCCCAAGGGCCGCCGTAGGAAGCAGACGCTTCCCCTGCCCGCTCTCTGCGTCGCTCCGCTGCGCTGGGAACGGCTGCGGCAAGCTGCTCTACGGGAAGCCGCTGGCGATAAGTGGGAGGACACCGGCTACGTGTTCACCACCCGCACCGGCCGGCCGATCGAACCGCGCAACCTGTACCGCTCGTTCACGCGGGTCGCCGGAACTGCCGGGCTTCGCGTGATCCGGCTGCACGATGCTCGGCACGGCTGCGCGACTTTGCTGACCGCGGCCGGCGTCCCGCCCCGCGTCGTGATGGAGATCCTCGGGCACAGTCAGATCGCGGTCACGATGAACATCTACGCCCACGTCGTCCAGGACACGCAGCGCGAGGCCGTGAGTCACCTGGACCGCATGCTGAAGCGGCAGCGTCCCGACCGTGCATGACTGCACCCGTTGATGTCAGAAGTAGATGTCAAAGGCCCCCAACCATGATCGGTTGGGGGCCTTCGTGCTGGTGGGCGCGGACGGTTTCGAACCGCCGACATCTGCTTTGTAAG
>NZ_JAELVH010000106.1 GCF_019399235.1 Streptomyces poriferorum
GATAAGCTGTACCCAACCCGCCCCGCCGTATGAGCCGGGGTGCTCGGGCCGTTGCGGCCGTCGGTTCATTCCCGGGATCAGGGCCGTACCCGCTGCCGCACGCGCCCCGAAGAATCCCCACCCGGAAAACCCCGAGCCCAGCAGAATCCCGAAGAGCCGCACAGAAGCACAACACGAATAGTTCGTTCAGAAACACAACGAAGAGCCTGTACAGAGCAGAACCCGAAGAGCCGCGCGAGCCCCTGAAGACCCCGCAGCTCCTCGCATTCCCCGCCGCCTCACAAGGAGAGTCGTCAGAGCGATGGCCGGTCCCGCCTTCCGACGTGACGACCGGCGGCGACGCCCGGCTCGACGACGCGGCCCTGCTGGAGCTCGCCACCGAGATCGAGGGCCACCCCGACAACGTCGCGGCCTGCCTGCTGGGCGGATTCACGCTCGCGTGGATGGATGGCGGATCGGCCCGCGCCATCAGGATGGATCCCGCGGATTCCATCGTTCCGGTGGTTTTCGTTCCCGGCAAGCCGGTACTCACCGAGACCGCCCGCGGACTGCTGCCGCGTACCGTCCCGCACGTCGACGCCGCCTTCAACGCCGGCCGCGCCGCGCTGCTCGTCGAGGCCCTGACCAGGCGCCCCGAGCTGCTGCTCACGGCCACCGAGGACCGGCTCCACCAGGAGTACCGCGCACCGGCGATGACGCAGAGCGTGGAACTCGTCAACCGGCTGCGCGCCGACGGCGTACCCGCGGTGATCTCCGGTGCCGGGCCGACCGTGCTGGCGCTGGCCGAGGACGGTGCGGCCGACAAGGTCGCACGACTGGCGGGCGAGGGATGGGCGGCCGACCGGCTCGCTCTCGACGCCCAGGGTGCGAGCGTGCTGCCGCTCGCGCCTTAGCGAGAAGTGATTGCCGGTGAGTGAGAGGGGGAATGTTTGTTGGAGCCGGTAGTGTTAACCTCAAGTCTGCAATCGACGTCTATGTGGCGCGTTGCTTCGTGTCCCTTTCCGGGACCACCTTTTCTTCCGGGAGCCTCCCCAACTGCCTGAGCAGCCTGCCTGAGCAGTTTCGAGCACGCTCCGGAACCGGCACGACACCCCTCGCTTGTCCAGGAGTGGGCCGAGCAGGGGGATGCTCGCGCCGGGCCCATGCACACGTTCATCTCTCCGCCGCACCTATCCGGCGGACCACCGCCCCGGCACGGTCGGCACCGTAGACCGCAGTCGGACAGCACAACCGGTCGCCGAGCCAGAAGGCCGACGTCCGCTCCAGGGAAGGACCCTTCGTGAGCGACACCACCGATCTGATGGGCGTGACTGCCGACAAGAACGTCGACAGCGCCGCGCCCGCCGAAGGTGCTGCCACTGGCACCACCGCACGGCGCCGCCGCTCCGGCACCGGCCTTGACGGCATGGTCCTGGCCGAGCTGCAGCAGGTCGCGTCCGGCCTCGGTATCAAGGGCACTGCGCGGATGCGCAAGAGCCAGCTGATCGAGGTCATCAAGGAGACCCAGGCCGGCGGCTCCTCCGCGCCCAAGGCCAAGGCCGCCGCGGCCCCCGCCGAAGAGGCGGAGACCAAGCCGAAGCGCCGGGCCACCTCCAAGGCGCGCACCGGCGCCGGGGGCGAGACCCCGGCCGCCGCACCCGCCGAGAAGGCCACGGCCCAGCAGCAGATCGACATCCCCGGTCAGCCGGCCAGCGACGACCAGCCCACGGGCGAGCGTCGTCGGCGCCGTGCGACCGCGCAGGCGGGCAGCCCGGACAGCAAGGCGGACACCAAGGCGCAGGCCAAGGACCGCACGCAGGACGAGCCGAAGCACGAGGCCCCTGCCGAGGACCGTTCCGAGTCCAAGGCCGAAGCCGCCGCGGACAACGCCGAAGGCCGCCGTGGCGAGCGCCAGGACCGCGGCCAGCGCGGTGAGCGGGGCGAACGCGGCGAGCGCCGTGAGCGTCAGCGCGACCGTCGCGGCAAGGGCGACGAGCAGGGCGGCGGCCAGGGCGGCCAGCGTCAGCGTCAGGGCGGCGGCCAGGGCGGTCAGGGCGGTCAGGGCGGCGGCCAGGGCGGTCAGGGGCAGAGCCAGGGCCAGCAGGGCGGCGGCGGACCGCAGGACGACTTCGACGACGAGGGCGGCCGTCGTGGCCGCCGGGGCCGCTACCGCGACCGCCGCGGCCGTCGTGGCCGTGACGACTTCGCGAGCGACGCACCGCCGGTCACCGACGACGACGTCCTGATCCCCGTCGCGGGCATCCTGGACATCCTCGACAACTACGCGTTCATCCGGACCTCCGGCTACCTGCCGGGCCCGAACGACGTGTACGTCTCGCTCGCCCAGGTCCGCAAGAACGGCCTGCGCAAGGGTGACCACGTCACCGGCGCCGTGCGCCAGCCCAAGGACGGCGAGCGCCGCGAGAAGTTCAACGCGCTGGTCCGCCTCGACTCGGTCAACGGCATGGCGCCCGAAACCGGCCGCGGCCGCCCGGAGTTCCAGAAGCTGACGCCGCTCTACCCGCAGGACCGGCTCCGTCTGGAGACCGACTCCAACATCCTGACGACGCGGATCATCGACCTGGTCGCCCCCATCGGCAAGGGCCAGCGAGGCCTGATCGTGGCCCCGCCGAAGACCGGTAAGACCATGATCCTCCAGGCGATCGCCAACGCGATCACGGTCAACAGCCCCGAGTGCCACCTGATGGTCGTCCTGGTC
Organism: Streptomyces poriferorum; assembly: GCF_019399235.1. Classification (GTDB taxonomy): domain Bacteria; phylum Actinomycetota; class Actinomycetes; order Streptomycetales; family Streptomycetaceae; genus Streptomyces; species Streptomyces poriferorum. The sequence continues at coordinate 2,699 of NZ_JAELVH010000106.1, forward strand.
GACGAGCGTCCGGAAGAGGTCACCGACATGCAGCGGTCGGTGAAGGGCGAGGTCATCTCCTCGACCTTCGACCGTCCCGCCGAGGACCACACCACCGTCGCCGAGCTGGCCATCGAGCGCGCCAAGCGTCTCGTCGAGCTGGGTCACGACGTGGTCGTCCTGCTGGACTCGATCACCCGTCTGGGACGCGCGTACAACCTCGCCGCCCCGGCCTCCGGACGCATCCTGTCCGGTGGTGTCGACTCGACCGCGCTCTACCCGCCGAAGCGCTTCTTCGGTGCGGCGCGCAACATCGAGGACGGCGGTTCGCTGACCATCCTGGCCACCGCGCTCGTCGAGACCGGCTCGCGCATGGACGAGGTGATCTTCGAGGAGTTCAAGGGCACCGGCAACATGGAGCTCAAGCTCGACCGCAAGCTCTCCGACAAGCGCATCTTCCCGGCGGTGGACGTCGACGCGTCCAGCACCCGTAAGGAAGAAATCCTGCTCGGCAGCGACGAGTTGGCGATTGTCTGGAAGCTGCGCCGGGTGCTCCACGCGCTGGACCAGCAGCAGGCGATCGAGCTCCTCCTGGACCGGATGAAGAAGACCCAGTCCAACGCGGAGTTCCTGCTCCAGATCCAGAAGACGACGCCGGCTCCGGGCAACAACGACTAGTCGCAGCCCGTCGGCAGTACACAGCCGGTGGGCCGCACGGCCACGCCCGTTGCCTGTAGCAGGCAAGAAACCGCAGGTGAGCGCCGGGTGACCGGTTGTTCCCGTACTCCGTGAACCCGCCCCGGGCCCGCCCGGAGGCCACAGGACCCTGTGCAACCCTTCTTGTCGCCGCCGCGTCGTGACCAAGAGCGACACCACGCGTGACGCCATGGGTGACAAAGCGGCATACGGACCCGCACACCATTGCAGGGGGTAGCCGGGAGCAGCCGAGGAACGAGGAGACGGATGAGCGACGACCAGAGCGGGAGCAGCAGCCGAATACGGGCCACCGGCAAACGCCGGAGGAAGCCGTCCCGCCGCCGCAGGGCGACCGTCATAGCCGCGTGGAGTCTGGCCGGCCTCGTCGTCGTCGGCGGATCCGGCCTCGGCTACGCCTACTTCCACCTCAACGGCAATCTCAAGGCCGTCGACATCAACAACGCGCTGGGCAAGGACCGCCCCGACAACGTCGACAACGGTTCCGAGGACATCCTCGTCCTCGGTTCGGACTCCCGGTCCGGCGCCAACGCGCAGTACGGCGAGGACCAGGGCGGCGCCCGCTCGGACACCGCGATGGTGGTGCACGTCAACAAGGGCCACAGGACGGCGAGCGTCGTCTCCATCCCGCGCGACACCCTCGTCACCCGGCCCGAGTGCACCGGCGACGAGAGCGGACAGGCCGTCGCCGGGGAACAGCGGGCGATGTTCAACACGGCGTACGAGGTCGGCGGACCGGCCTGCGCGGTCAAGACCGTCGAGTCGATGTCCGGGATCCGCATGGACCACTACATCGAGGTCGACTTCACCGGATTCAAGAAGCTGGTCGACCGGCTCGGCGGCGTCGAGATCACCACCAAGCAGGCGATCAACGACTCCAAGAGCCATCTGAACCTCGAACCCGGGACCCACACCCTGAACGGCGAGGAGTCGCTCGGCCTCGTCCGCACCCGCAAGAGTGTCGGCGACGGCAGCGACCTCGGCCGCATCCAGCTCCAGCAGGCATTCATCAAGGCGCTGATGGAGCAGGCCAAGAGCGTGGGCATCCTCAACGGCACCAAGCTGTACGGCATCGCGGACACCGCGACCAAGGCCATCACCACCGACTCCGACCTCGGCTCGGTCAAGGAACTCGCGTCCTTCGCGAGCGGCCTGAAGGGGCTCGGCTCGGACGACGTCCACATGGTGACCCTGCCCGTCGAGTACGACCCGGCAGACCCGAACCGCGTCATCCCGCAGGAGGAGGCCGGCAAGCAGGTGTGGCAGGCGCTCCTCCACGACCGGCCGATCCCCGCCTCCGCCACCGAGAAGTCGGCGGGCGACAAGGGCGACGCCGGGCAGATCGTGCAGTGACGGACCCGCCCGCGACCGGCAGCGGGAATAGCAGGCGGCCGACCCCCGTTTTGGGAGATACGGCCAGTCCTGGCAGACTGGTACGTCGGCCCCGGTTCACGGACGCGCAATCCGCGCGTACGACCCGGCGCCCTCCCGAACCTAGGAGAAACCCTTGAAGCGCGACATTCACCCCCAGTACGTCGAGACGCAGGTCAGCTGCACCTGTGGCGCGTCGTTCACCACCCGGTCGACTCTGGACAGCGGCGCCATCCGTGCCGACGTCTGCTCCGAGTGCCACCCGTTCTACACGGGCAAGCAGAAGATCCTCGACACCGGTGGCCGCGTGGCCCGCTTCGAGGCCCGCTTCGGCAAGGCCGCCGGCTCCGCCAGCAAGTAGCGAGCCACTGCGCCGGTCCTTGGCGCCCTCTTCCCGGGGGCGCCGGGACCGGCGTTTTTTTCCGGCCGGGACGACGGCGACTCCGTAGTCCCGCCCGGCAGGCACCCGCCGGCCGGCAGGCACGACGATCGAAGAAACCAGGAGCCCGAAGATGTTCGAGGCGGTCGAGGAACTGATCGGCGAACAGTCCGATCTCGAGAAGAAGCTCGCGGACCCGTCGGTCCACGCCGACCAGGCCAACGCGCGCAAGCTCAACAAGCGCTACGCCGAGCTGACCCCGATCGTCGCCACGTACCGCTCCTGGAAGCAGACCGGCGACGACATCGTGACGGCCCGCGAGTTCGCCGCCGACGACCCCGACTTCGCCGCCGAGGTCAAGGACCTGGAGAAGGAGCGCGAGGAGCTCACCGAGAAGCTCCGCCTCCTGCTCGTACCCCGTGACCCCAGTGACGACAAGGACGTGCTCCTGGAGATCAAGGCGGGCGCGGGCGGCGACGAGTCCGCCCTGTTCGCCGGTGATCTGCTGCGCATGTACCTGCGCTACGCCGAGCGCGTCGGCTGGAAGACCGAGATCATCGACTCCACCGAGTCCGAGCTCGGCGGCTACAAGGACGTCCAGGTCGCCGTGAAGACCAAGGGCGGCAACGGGGCCACCGAGCCCGGCCAGGGCGTCTGGGCCCGGATGAAGTACGAGGGCGGCGTGCACCGTGTGCAGCGCGTGCCCTCCACCGAGTCCCAGGGCCGCATCCACACCTCCGCCGCCGGTGTGCTCGTCACGCCCGAGGCCGAGGAGGTCGACGTCGAGATCCACGCCAACGATCTCCGTATCGACGTGTACCGCTCCTCCGGCCCCGGCGGCCAGTCCGTCAACACCACGGACTCCGCCGTCCGCATCACGCACCTGCCCACCGGTGTCGTCGCCTCCTGCCAGAACGAGAAGAGCCAGCTCCAGAACAAGGAGCAGGCCATGCGTATCCTGCGGTCGAGGCTTCTCGCCGCGGCCCAGGAAGCCGCCGAGCAGGAAGCGTCCGACGTACGCCGCAGCCAGGTGCGCACGGTCGACCGCTCCGAGAAGATCCGTACGTACAACTTCCCGGAAAACCGCATCTCGGACCACCGCGTCGGCTTCAAGGCGTACAACTTGGACCAGGTGCTCGACGGGGACCTGGACGCCGTGATCCAGGCCTGTGTCGACGCCGACTCCGCAGCCAAGCTCGCCGCCGCATAAGGGCGACCGGCACATGGGGGGTGGAAGAAGGAGCGGGGCTGGGTGCGTGCAGCTGCAAGGCGGAGGATTGAGCAATGGCGGAGCCCTTGTGATTGACGACAACGCCGCAGATCCGCGTGCCCAGCCCCGCGACGCCGCACCCCACGTGACGGTCGCCCTGAGCCCCGAGCCCCACCGCCCCGCTCGTAACCCGTACGGAGAACCGCGATGAACCTGCTGCTCGCCGAGGTGGCCCAGGCCACCCAGCGGCTGGCCGACGCCGGTGTCCCTTCACCGCGATTCGACGCGGAGGAACTCGCCGCGTTCGTGCACGGCGTCAAGCGGGGCGAGCTGCACAACGTGCCGGACGCCGACTTCGACGCCCGCTACTGGGAGACCATCGCCCGGCGCGAGGCCCGCGAACCGCTCCAGCACATCACCGGCCGTGCCTTCTTCCGCTACCTGGAGCTCCAGGTCGGACCCGGAGTCTTCGTGCCCCGGCCGGAGACCGAGTCGGTCGTCGGCTGGGCGATAGACGCCGTCCGCGCGATGGACGTCGTCGAGCCGCTGATCGTCGATCTCTGCACCGGATCGGGCGCCATCGCCCTCGCCATGGCCCAGGAGGTGCCGCGCTCGCGCGTGCACGCCGTGGAGCTGTCCGAGGACGCCCTCAAATGGACCAGGAAGAACGCCGAGGAGTCCAGGGTCACCGTGCACCGCGGAGACGCCCTGACGGCCCTTCCCGAGCTCGACGGCCAGGTCGACCTGGTCATCTCCAACCCGCCGTACATCCCGCTCACCGAATGGGAGTACGTGGCCCCCGAGGCCCGCGACCACGATCCGGAGATGGCCCTCTTCTCCGGCGAGGACGGCCTCGACACCATCCGCGGCATCGAGCGCACCGCCCACCGCCTGCTGCGTCCCGGTGGCCTCGTCGTCATCGAGCACGCCGACACCCAGGGCGGCCAGGTGCCGTGGATCTTCACCGAGGAGCGTGGCTGGGCCGACGCGGCCGACCACCCCGACCTCAACAGGCGCCCCCGGTTCGCCACGGCCCGCAAGGCCATGCCGTGACCGGAGGAAACCACCCCTACCCGTACATGCTTGAGGAGGCCGGCTGATGGCACGGCGATACGACTGCAACGACGCCACGGACCGTACGACTGGTCTGCGCGAGGCCGCGTCCGCCGTCCGCCGCGGCGAACTGGTCGTGCTGCCCACCGACACCGTGTACGGGATCGGTGCGGACGCCTTCAGTTCCGAGGGCGTCGTCGACCTCCTGGAGGCCAAGGGCCGCGGCCGCAACATGCCGACGCCCGTCCTCATCGGCTCGCCGAACACCCTGCACGGCCTGGTCACCGACTTCTCGGAGCAGGCGTGGGAGCTGGTGGACGCGTTCTGGCCGGGCGCGCTCACGCTCGTCGCCAAGCACCAGCCGTCGCTCCAGTGGGACCTCGGCGACACCCGCGGCACCGTCGCCATCCGGATGCCGCTGCACCCGGTCGCCATCGAGCTGCTCACGGAGGTCGGCCCGATGGCCGTCTCCAGCGCCAACCTCACCGGACACCCCTCGCCCGAGGACTGCGACGCCGCCCAGGAGATGCTCGGCGACTCCGTGTCCGTGTACCTGGACGGGGGCCCGACCCCGGGCATCGTCCCGTCCTCGATCGTCGACGTCACCGGCAAGGTGCCGGTCCTGCTGCGCGCCGGTGCGCTCTCCGCGGAGGAGCTGCGCAAGGTGGTACCCGACCTCGAGGTGGCCAATTGACCGCCCCTGAGGGGCGTGGCATAGCGGGGCAGACCGACACCTTCCGCATCCTCCACGTCAGCACCGGCAACGTCTGCCGCTCACCGATCACCGAGCGGCTGACGCGGCATGCCCTCGTGGACCGCCTGGGCGACCCGCTCCAGGGCGGGCTGATCGTGGAGAGCGCGGGCACCTGGGGGCACGAGGGTGCCCCGATGGAGGCGAACGCGGAGGTGGTCCTCGCCGACTTCGGCGCCGACGCCACCGGGTTCGTCGGCCGCGAACTGCTCGACGAGCACGTGATCCGCGCCGACCTGGTGCTCACCGCCACCCGCGACCACCGGGCCCAGGTGATCTCGATGGGCCACTCGGCCGGACTGCGCACCTTCACGCTCAAGGAATTCACCCGGCTGGTCCGGGCGATAGACCCCGCGACGCTGCCCGACGCGAGCGACGAGGGCGTCGTCGAGCGCGCCCGCGCCCTGGTCCGGGCGGCCGCCGCGCTGCGCGGCTGGCTGCTGGCCCCGACCGCCGAGGCCGACGAGGTCTACGACCCGTACGGCGCCCCCATCACCTTCTTCCGGTCCGTCGGCGACGAGATCAACCAGGCCCTGGACCCGGTCGTCACCGCGCTGACGGGCGTCTCGGCGCCGCGCTGAAGTGACGCCCGCAAGGCTGTCCGCGCCGCTCTGAGGGCCTTACACCGAGGGCCGGGCCTCCGAATAGGCCGGGCGGGTGCGCCACGGCTCACGACAGCGGGCAGCGGCCCCGCCCCGGGCCTACATTGGAGCTGACGTCACCGCCGGGCGTCACCTCTCCCCAGGCCCGGAGCCCCCGATGCCGGTCACCACTGCTGCTGCCGCACCCTCTGCCGCCGCCACCATGCCGCAGGACTTCGACGCCCTGCTCCGGGAGGATCCGGAGGTCGCCGACGTCCTGGTGGGAGAGCTCCACCGGCAGTCCGGGACCCTCCAGCTGACCGCGGCGGAGAACTTCACCTCACCCGCCGTCCTGGCCGCCCTCGGCTCCCCGCTCGCCAACAAGTACGCCGAGGGGTACCCCGGCGCCCGCCACCACGGCGGCTGCGAGCAGGCGGACGCGGCCGAACGCATCGCGATCCGCCGTGCCACCGCGCTCTTCGGCGCCGAGCACGCCAATGTGCAGCCCCACTCCGGATCCTCGGCCGTCCTCGCGGCGTACGCGGCGCTGCTGCGGCCCGGCGACACGGTCCTCGCGATGGGACTCCCGTACGGCGGCCACCTGACGCACGGCTCGCCCGCCAACTTCTCCGGCCGCTGGTTCGAGTTCATCGGGTACGGGGTGGACTCCGAGAGCGGCCTGATCGACTACGACCAGGTCCGCACCCTGGCCCGCACGCACCGGCCCAAGGCGATCGTCAGCGGGTCGATCTCCTATCCCCGTCACCCCGACCACGAGCTGTTCCGGGAGATCTGCGACGAGGTGGGCGCGTACCTCATCGCCGACTCCGCACATCCGATGGGACTGATCGCCGGGGGAGCGGCGCCGAACCCCGTGCCGTACGCGGACGTGGTCTGCGCCACCACGCACAAGGTGCTGCGAGGGCCGCGCGGCGGCATGATCCTGTGCGGCGCGGAGCTGGCGGAGCGGATCGACCGGGCCGTCTTCCCGTTCACCCAGGGCGGCGCCCAGATGCACACGGTGGCGGCGAAGGCCGTCGCGTTCGGCGAGGCGGCCGCGCCCGCGTTCGCGGCGTACGCCCACCAGGTCGTCAACCACGCCCGGGTCCTGGCGGCCGGCCTGGAGGCGGAAGGCTTCGACGTCACGACCGGGGGCACCGACACCCACCTGATCGTCGCCGACCCGGCCCCGCTCGGCGTCGACGGTCCCACCGCCCGGACCAGGCTGGCCGCGGCCGGCCTGGTGCTGGACACCTGCGCTCTGCCGTACGGGGACGCCCGCGGCATCAGGCTCGGCACCGCGGCCGTCACCACCCAGGGCATGGACGACACCGACATGGCCCGCCTCGCGGTGCTGATGGGGTCCGCGGTGCGCGAGGAGGCCGATGTGGCGGCGGAGGTGCGGGAGATGGCGGCACAACATCCGCCCTACCCGGGGTGAAATAGCCCATGATGTCCGCAGTGGTGGCAGCCTGTGCAACCACCGCGGGGGCCTGCGTGTCCTCAACCATGAGGCCGACGTAGCTACAGTGTGGGCTGAGATGGCCGGCGATATTTCTGGGGCAGCCCGTGCGTGATTACCTGCTGACGCTCTGTGTCACGGCCGCGGTGACGTATCTGCTCACCGGCCCGGTGCGTAAGTTCGCCATCGCGGTCGGGGCGATGCCCGCGATCCGTGCGCGCGACGTCCACCGCGAACCGACACCGAGGCTCGGCGGCATCGCCATGTTCGGCGGGCTGTGCGCCGGGCTGATCGTCGCTGATCATCTGGCCAACCTCGACGGCGTCTTCGAGCTCTCCAACGAACCGCGCGCGCTGCTCTCCGGAGCGGCCCTGATCTGGCTGATCGGCGTCCTGGACGACAAGTTCGAGATCGACGCCCTGATCAAGCTCGGCGGGCAGATGATCGCCGCGGCGGTCATGGTGCTCCAGGGCCTGACGATCCTGTGGCTGCCGATCCCGGGTGTCGGCACGGTCCCGCTCACCCAGTGGCAGGGCACGCTGCTGACGGTCGCGCTCGTCGTCATCACCATCAACGCGGTCAATTTCGTCGACGGCCTGGACGGCCTGGCGGCCGGCATGGTGTGCATCGCCGCAGCCGCGCTCTTCCTCTACACCTACCGGCTCTGGTACGGGTACGGGATCGAGGCGGCGGCCCCCGCGACGCTCTTCACGGCGATCCTGATGGGCATGTGCCTCGGCTTCCTGCCGCACAACATGCATCCCGCGCGGATCTTCATGGGGGACTCCGGGTCGATGCTGATCGGTCTGGTCCTCGCCGCCGGCGCGATCTCCGTCACCGGACAGGTCGACCCGGACGCGATGAAGCTCTTCGCGGGAAGCGAACGGCAGGCGACCCACGCGATGCTGCCGGTCTTCATCCCGCTGCTCCTGCCGCTGACGATCATCGCCATCCCCGCGGCGGACCTGGTGCTGGCGATCGTGCGGCGCACCTGGAACGGCCAGTCGCCGTTCGCCGCGGACCGCGGCCATCTGCACCACCGGCTGCTGGAGATCGGCCATTCGCACAGCCGGTCGGTGCTGATCATGTACTTCTGGTCGGCCCTGATCGCCTTCGGCGCGGTCGGCTACTCGGTGCACTCGACGTCGATGTGGATCGTGCTCCTGATCGTGGGGCTGAGCGCGCTCGGCCTGATCCTTCTGCTGATGCCCCGGTTCACCCCGCGCGCCCCGCGATGGGCGGAGCGCTTCGTACCGCCGCGGTACCGCCGACGCCGGCGCGAGGCGGAACCCGGGACGGGGTCCTCGCAGGAGCTGGAGAGCCAACAGGCGCTCCTGGGTGATCAGATGGGGCAGAATGGGCACGAGGCCGCCCCGCAGGCCCCGATCGCCGCGGGGGTGTCCGGCGTCAACGGAGCGACGGCGATCGGCCACCGTTCGCGCTTCGCGGACCGGCGTGAGGCCGATTCGACGCGTCGTTGATTCGGGCGCCAAGGGGCAATACCAGACAAGTCGTTGAGTTGCCTTGCTCACACGCGCTAATTAGCTCTCACGTGTGACAGCAAGCACACTTTCTAGGTAAAGACCTCATCAAATAGTTTGTGATACCGTTCACGAACCCGGTGACAGAGCCGAAGGACCTGAGTAGCACGGTCCCTTGGCCCCGAGGCATCGACTCGGACCGGGCCTACGCTCGTCCATGACGACACACTGCCCACCCCCAGCAAGCGGAGCTGCCGCCATGCCGTCCAACGACGTCCGGACTCTCCTCCAGACCGCCGTACCCACCGCTGTCGCCGGCGCAGTCGCCGCCGCGATCAGCGCTGGCGTCGCCGGTGGCAAGGGAGCCCTGGGCGCGATCGTTGCGACGATCGTGGTCATCCTCTTCATGGGGATCGGACTGATGGTCCTGCAACGGACCGCCCGGTCCATGCCCCACCTGTTCCAGGCGATGGGTCTCGCGCTGTACACGGCGCAACTCCTGCTGCTGTTCATCTTCGTCGCCGTATTCAAGAACACCTCGCTGTTCAACCCGAAGGCCTTCGCGATCACTCTGGTCGTGACGACACTCGTGTGGATCGGCGCACAGGCGCGTGCGCACATGAAGGCCAAGATCCTTTACGTGGAACCCGAGTCCGACAAGGACGAAAAGCCCAAAAAGCCCGGGTCCGCAGCGTGAAGGGTAGGGGCGGAATAAGTGCAGGTTCGCGACCCTGCTATCGTCCGGTTCCAACTGCGGCACTGCGGGCGCGGGCATGTGAGCTGACGCCTGCTCGATCGCGAGGCTCAAATGCCTGACTGCCGCTCACACATCCGAAACACCAGTCCAGTGCCGAACCGCGGCTGCGCGCCGCGCCGACACAACGAGGTTGCCGTACCTATGCGCCACGCTGAAGGAGCCCGCGGTGAGTGCTGACCCGACACAGGTGCTCGCCTTCGAGACCGATTGCCACATCTTCGACGGTTGTGGTTTCCCGGCACCCGGCCTGCACTCGTTCCTGTTCGAGCCCCTCTGGGGCGACGCGGACAGCAACTTGTACTTCAACAAGACGATGCTGCTGGCCCTGCTCGGCTCGGTCATCATCGTTGGCTTCTTCTGGGCCGCCTTCCGTAAGCCGAAGTTGGTGCCCGGCAAGCTTCAGATGGTGGCCGAGGCGGGGTACGACTTCGTCCGCCGCGGCATCGTCTACGAGACGATCGGCAAGAAGGACGGCGAGAAGTACGTCCCGCTGATGGTCTCCCTGTTCTTCGTCATCTGGATGATGAACCTCTGGTCCATCATTCCGGTTGCCCAGTTCCCCGTGACGGCGATCATTTCGTATCCGGCGGCTCTCGCCGGGATCGTCTACATCCTGTGGGTCGTCCTGACCTTCAAGAAGCACGGTTTCGTCGGAGCGTTCAAGAACTTCACGGGCTACGACAAGAGCCTCGGCGGGGTCCTGCCGCTCTCGATGACCATCGAGTTCTTCTCGAACCTGCTGGTCCGGCCGTTCACGCACGCGGTCCGACTGTTCGCGAACATGTTCGCGGGACACACGCTCCTGCTGCTCTTCACGATCGCCAGCTGGTACCTGCTCAACGGCATCGGCTTCGCCTACGCAGGCGTGTCGTTCGTGATGGTCATCGTGATGACCGCCTTCGAGCTCTTCATCCAGGCTGTCCAGGCCTATGTGTTCGTGCTGCTGGCCTGCAGCTACGTCCAGGGCGCTCTCGCCAAGGGCCACTGAGCACCCACCTCCTGAAGCACCCGGTGGCCAACCCCCACCGGACATTGAAAGAGAAGGAAGAACCGGCATGTCCGCTCTCCAGACCCTCGCCGCCGGCGTCGAAATCAAGGGCAACCTCGGCTCGATCGGTTACGGCCTCGCCGCGATCGGCCCCGGCGTCGGCATCGGCATCATCTTCGGTAACGGCACCCAGGCGCTCGCCCGTCAGCCCGAGGCTGCCGGTCTCATCCGCGCCAACCAGATTCTCGGCTTCGCCTTCTGTGAGGCGCTCGCCCTGATCGGTCTGGTCATGCCGTTCGTCTACCCGACCTCCTGACCGGTCGCGAACAGCCCATTCGACGGAAGGCACTGACGTGAACCCCCTGGTTCAGCTCGCGGCGGAGGAAGCGGAAAACCCGCTCATTCCGCCGATCCCTGAGCTCGTCATTGGCCTCATCGCTTTCGTCATCGTCTTCGGCTTCCTCGCCAAGAAGCTCCTCCCGAACATCAACAAGGTTCTGGAAGAGCGCCGCGAGGCCATCGAAGGCGGTATCGAAAAGGCCGATGCGGCCCAGACCGAGGCCCAGAGCGTTCTTGAGCAGTACAAGGCTCAGCTCGCCGAGGCCCGCCACGAAGCCGCTCGTCTGCGCCAGGAGGCGCAGGAGCAGGGCGCCGTGATCCTGCAGGAAATGAGGGCGGAAGGCCAGCGGCAGCGCGAGGAGATCGTCGCTGCCGGCCACGCCCAGATCGAGGCCGACCGCAAGGCCGCTGCTTCGGCGCTGCGTCAGGACGTGGGCAAGCTCGCCACCGACCTGGCCGGCAAGCTCGTCGGCGAGTCCCTCGAGGACCACGCCCGGCAGAGCGGCACCGTCGACCGGTTCCTCGACGAGCTCGAGGCGAAGGCCGAGGCAGTCCGATGAACAGCGCGAGCCGCGAGGCACTGGCTGCCGCACGCGAGCGTCTCGACGCGCTGACCGACAACACGTCGGTCGACGCGGCGAAGCTCGCCGAGGACCTGGCCGGCGTCACGGCGCTGCTGCACCGCGAGGTGTCGCTGCGCCGGGTCCTGACCGACCCGGCGCAGGCCGGCGAGGCCAGGGCCGAGCTGGCCGGACGGCTGCTGGGCGGCCAGGTGGGCGGCGAAGCCCTCGACCTGGTCTCCGGCATGGTCCGCTCGCGCTGGTCGCAGTCGCGTGACCTGGTCGACTCGACCGAGGAGCTGGCGAACACCGCCGACCTCACCGCCGCCCAGCGCAGCGGAGACCTCGACGACGTCGAGGACGAGCTGTTCCGGTTCGGCCGGATCGTGGCCTCGGACACCGGGCTGCGCTCCGCGCTCACCAGCCGGACCGCGACCCCCGCCGCCAAGGGCGAGCTGCTGCGCAGCCTGCTCGGCGGGAAGGCGCGGCCCACCACCGAGCGCATCGTCACGCGGCTTGTCACCCAGCCCCGTGGACGTAGCCTGGAAGCGGGACTCGAGTCCCTTTCCAAGCTCGCCGCGGACCGCCGGGACCGCGTGGTGGCGGTCGTCACCTCGGCCGTGCCGCTCAGTGACCGGCAGAAGCAGCGTCTCGGCGCCGCGCTGGCGAAGATCTACGGCCGGCAGATGCACCTGAGCCTGGACGTGGACCCCGAGGTCCTCGGCGGGATCGTGGTGCGGGTCGGCGACGAGGTCATCAACGGCACCATCGCGGAGCGCCTCGACGAGGCGACCCGTCGCATGGCCGGCTGACGCAGCGCGACGTACCAAACAGAAACAGAGCAAGACCAGCGGCCCGGTTGGGCCGTGCAGAAATTGCAGAAGATTCCTGGGGGTCGGCCCCCAGACCCCCTTAAGAAACTTCGGGCCCAACAAGGAGAGCAGGGAACCCAGATGGCGGAGCTCACGATCCGGCCGGAGGAGATCCGGGACGCACTGGAGAACTTTGTCCAGTCGTACCAGCCGGACGCGGCCTCGCGCGAGGAGGTCGGAACGGTCAGCGTTGCCGGCGACGGCATCGCGAAGGTGGAGGGCCTGCCCTCCGCCATGGCGAACGAACTGCTGAAGTTCGAGGACGGAACCCTCGGTCTCGCCCTCAACCTCGAAGAGCGCGAGATCGGTGCGATCGTCCTCGGCGAGTTCAGCGGAATCGAGGAGGGCCAGCCGGTGCAGCGCACCGGTGAGGTGCTCTCCGTCGGCGTCGGCGAGGGTTACCTCGGCCGCGTTGTCGACCCGCTCGGCAACCCGATCGACGGCCTCGGCGAGATCGCGACCGAAGGCCGTCGCGCCCTCGAACTGCAGGCCCCTGGCGTCATGGTCCGTAAGTCGGTGCACGAGCCGATGCAGACCGGCTACAAGGCCGTCGACGCCATGGTGCCGATCGGCCGCGGCCAGCGTCAGCTGATCATCGGCGACCGTCAGACGGGTAAGACCGCGCTGGCCGTCGACACGATCATCAACCAGCGCGACAACTGGCGCTCGGGCGATGTGAACAAGCAGGTGCGCTGCATCTACGTCGCCATCGGTCAGAAGGGCTCCACCATCGCCTCCGTGCGAGGTGCCCTGGAAGAGGCCGGCGCGCTCGAGTACACGACCATCGTCGCCGCCCCGGCGTCCGACCCGGCCGGCTTCAAGTACCTGGCGCCGTACACCGGCTCGGCCATCGGCCAGCACTGGATGTACGACGGCAAGCACGTTCTGATCATCTTCGACGACCTTTCGAAGCAGGCCGACGCCTACCGCGCCGTGTCGCTTCTGCTGCGCCGTCCGCCGGGCCGTGAGGCCTACCCGGGCGACGTCTTCTACCTGCACTCGCGTCTGCTGGAGCGTTGCGCCAAGCTCTCCGACGACATGGGCGCCGGTTCGATGACGGGCCTCCCGATCGTCGAGACCAAGGCGAACGACGTGTCGGCGTTCATCCCGACCAACGTCATCTCCATCACCGACGGCCAGTGCTTCCTGGAGTCCGACCTGTTCAACGCGGGTCAGCGTCCGGCGCTCAACGTCGGTATCTCGGTCTCCCGAGTCGGTGGCTCCGCCCAGCACAAGGCCATGAAGCAGGTTTCCGGCCGACTGCGCGTGGACCTCGCCCAGTTCCGTGAGCTGGAGGCGTTCGCCGCCTTCGGTTCCGACCTGGACGCGGCCTCCAAGGCGTCGCTGGAGCGCGGTAAGCGCATGGTCGAGCTGCTGAAGCAGGCCCAGTACGCGCCGTTCCCGATGGAGGAGCAGGTCGTCTCGGTCTGGGCCGGCACCACGGGCAAGATGGACGACGTCCCGGTCGAGGACATCCGCCGCTTCGAGAGCGAGCTGCTGGAGTTCCTGCGCCGTGAGCGCAAGGACCTCCTGACCAGCATCGCCGAGGGCGGCAAGATGTCCGACGACACGCTGCAGTCGATCGCCGACGCGATCGCCGCCTTCAAGCAGCAGTTCGAGACCTCGGACGGCAAGCTCCTGGGCGAGGGCTGATCGATGGGCGCTCAGCTTCGCGTTTACAAGCGCCGCATCCAAGCCGTCACCGCGACCAAGAAGATCACCAAGGCGATGGAGATGATCGCCGCCTCGCGCATCGTCAAGGCGCAGCGCAAGGTGACGGCGTCGATGCCGTACGCCACCGAGCTCACCCGCGCGGTGACCGCGGTGGCGACCGGCTCCAACACCAGGCACCCGCTCACCACCGAGGCCGAGTCCCCGGTCCGGGCCGCGGTCCTGCTCCTCACGAGCGACCGCGGTCTGGCCGGCGGCTACTCCTCCAACGCCATCAAGGCGGCGGAGAAGCTGCGGGAGCGGCTGGCGGCCGAGGGCAAGGAGGTCGACACGTACATCGTCGGCCGTAAGGGTGTCGCCTACTACGGCTTCCGCGAGCGCAAGGTCGTGGAGTCGTGGACCGGCTTCACCGACAGCCCGGAGTACGCGGACGCCAAGAAGATCGCCGCGCCCCTGATCGAGTCCATCCAGAAGGACACGGCCGAGGGCGGCGTCGACGAGCTGCACATCGTCTTCACCGAGTTCGTGTCGATGATGACGCAGAACGCGGTCGACGGCCGGATGCTGCCCCTCTCGATCGACGAGGTCGCGAAGGAGAGCACGGAGAAGGACGAGATCCTTCCCCTGTTCGACTTCGAGCCGTCGGCGGAGGACGTCCTCGACGCCCTTCTGCCGCGCTACGTCGAGAGCCGCATCTACAACGCACTGCTGCAGGCTGCCGCTTCCGAGCACGCCGCCCGCCGCCGCGCGATGAAGTCGGCGACCGACAATGCCGGGGACCTGATCAAGAGCCTCTCCCGGCTTGCCAACGCGGCCCGCCAGGCCGAAATCACCCAGGAAATCAGCGAGATCGTCGGCGGTGCAGGTGCGCTGGCCGACGCGTCCGCGGGGAGTGACAAGTAATGACGACGACAGTTGAGACGGCCGCTGCCACGGGCCGCGTCGCCCGGGTCATCGGCCCGGTCGTCGACGTGGAGTTCCCCGTCGACGCGATGCCGGAGATCTACAACGCCCTGCACGTCGAGGTCGACGACCCGGCCGAGGCCGGCGCTCGCAAGACGCTGACCCTCGAAGTCGCCCAGCACCTGGGTGACGGCGTGGTCCGCGCGATCTCGATGCAGCCCACCGACGGTCTGGTCCGCCAGGCCCCGGTGACCGACACGGGCGCGGGCATCACCGTTCCCGTCGGTGACATCACCAAGGGCAAGGTGTTCAACACCCTCGGTCAGATCCTGAACGAGCCGGAGGCCGAAGCTCAGATCACCGAGCGCTGGCCGATCCACCGCAAGGCCCCGGCCTTCGACCAGCTCGAGTCGAAGACCGAGATGTTCGAGACCGGCCTGAAGGTCGTCGACCTGCTGACCCCGTACGTCAAGGGCGGCAAGATCGGTCTGTTCGGTGGTGCGGGCGTCGGCAAGACGGTCCTCATCCAGGAAATGATCATGCGTGTGGCGAAGCTGCACGACGGTGTGTCGGTGTTCGCCGGCGTCGGTGAGCGCACCCGTGAGGGCAACGACCTCATCGACGAGATGACGGACTCGGGCGTTCTGGAGAAGACCGCGCTGGTCTTCGGCCAGATGGACGAGCCGCCGGGCACGCGTCTTCGCGTGGCCCTGTCCGCCCTGACCATGGCGGAGTACTTCCGCGATGTGCAGAAGCAGGACGTGCTGCTCTTCATCGACAACATCTTCCGCTTCACGCAGGCCGGTTCCGAGGTCTCCACGCTGCTCGGCCGCATGCCGTCCGCAGTGGGTTACCAGCCGACCCTGGCCGACGAGATGGGTGTGCTCCAGGAGCGCATCACCTCGACGCGTGGTCACTCGATCACCTCGATGCAGGCGATCTACGTCCCCGCGGACGACCTGACCGACCCGGCCCCGGCCACCACGTTCGCCCACCTCGACGCGACGACGGTTCTCTCCCGTCCGATCTCCGAGAAGGGCATCTACCCGGCCGTGGACCCGCTGGACTCCACGTCCCGCATCCTGGACCCGCGCTACATCGCGCAGGACCACTACGACACGGCCAGCCGTGTCAAGGGGATCCTGCAGAAGTACAAGGACCTCCAGGACATCATCGCGATCCTCGGTATCGACGAGCTGGGCGAGGAGGACAAGCTCGTTGTCCACCGTGCCCGTCGCGTCGAGCGCTTCCTGTCGCAGAACACCCACGCCGCCAAGCAGTTCACCGGCCTGGACGGTTCGGACGTTCCGCTCGACGAGTCGATCGCCGCGTTCAACGCGATCTGTGACGGGGAGTACGACCACTTCCCCGAGCAGGCGTTCTTCATGTGCGGTGGCATCGAGGACCTGAAGGCCAACGCCAAGGAGCTCGGCGTCTCCTGAGCCTCCGGCTCACCGAGGGGGGTGGGTGTGTCCCGCCCCCCTCACCACGCCCCGTAGAATTGACCCAACACCCGGCATCACCGCCGGGTGGTGACCCGAGGAGCCACCCTTGGCTGCTGAGCTGCATGTCGAGCTGGTCGCCGCGGACCGCAGTGTCTGGTCCGGCGAGGCCACCCTCGTTGTCGCACGTACCACGTCCGGCGACATCGGCGTCATGCCCGGTCACCAGCCGCTCCTGGGTGTGCTGGAATCGGGCCCGGTGACGATCCGTACGAGCGAAGGCGGCACTGTCGTCGCCGCTGTGCACGGTGGATTCATCTCCTTCGCCGACGACAAGCTCTCGCTGCTGGCGGAGATTGCCGAGCTGGCGGACGAGATCGACGTCGAGCGCGCGGAGCGTGCGTTCGAGCGTGCGAAGTCGGACACGGACAGCGCTGCCGAGCGCCGCGCCGATGTGCGACTGCGTGCGGTGGCGGTGCACTAGTCACCCCGCGAAACGGCTTTACCCTCAGCCGCGGCCCGAGCTGGAGACCCCTCCAGACCGTGTCGCGGCTGAGGCGATGCAGGTGCAGGTGAAGTTCGTGCGGTATCCGTTTACTCGATGACGCGAGGAGGTCGGTGGAGATGTACCTCGCGCTGTGGGTGGGCGGGCTGATCGTCGCACTGGTCCTGTTGGGGCTCTTCGTCTTCGGTCTGCGCCGGCGGCTGATTCAGCGTTCCGGCGGGACCTTCGACTGCAGCCTGCGATGGAATGTGCCGGAGGAGCCCGATCTCTCGGGCAAGGGCTGGGTGTACGGAGTCGCCCGGTACAGCGGTGACAAGGTGAACTGGTTCCGGGTCTTCAGCTACTCCCCGCGCCCGCGCCGGGTGCTGGAGCGCTCCTCGATCGAGGTCGTCGCCCGCCGGCTGCCCGAGGGCGAGGAGGAGCTCGCACTTCTCTCCGACGCCGTCGTGCTCGGCTGTCTCCACCGGGAGACCCGCCTGGAGCTGGCGATGACCGAGGACGCCCTCACCGGATTCCTCGCCTGGCTGGAGGCGGCACCGCCCGGCCAGAGGGTGAACGTGGCCTGAGGCCGCGGTACCTGCGGCAGAGCACACGAAAACCGGGGAGACAGGGGGCGGACCTGTCTCCCCGGCGCTTTTTCGGGGTGCGACTGCCTCGTGGGGGTTAGTTGAGGCCGTTGTCCATCGCACTCACGAGTTCACCGTTCGCGGTGTCACCGCTGAACTCCCAGAAGAACGCCCCGCCCAGGCCCTGGCTGTTCGCCCAGGCCATCTTCGACTGGATCGTCGCCGGGGTGTCGTAGCTCCACCAGTTGGTGCCACAGTGCGCGTACGCCGTACCGGCGATCGTGCCGGTGGCGGGGCAGCTGTTCTTCAGGACCTTGTAGTCCTCGATGCCCGCCTCGTACGTACCCGGCGCCGCGCCGGTGGCCGTGCCGCCCGGTGCCGCCTGGGTGACGCCGGTCCAGCCGCGGCCGTAGAAGCCGATGCCGAGCAGCAGCTTCGAGGCGGGGACGCCCTTGGCCTTCAGCTTGGCGATGGCGTCGGCGGAGTTGAAGCCGGCCTGCGGGATACCGCTGTACGAGGTCAGCGGGGAGTGCGGGGCCGTCGGGCCCTTGGCCGCCCAGGCGCCGAAGAAGTCGTACGTCATCACGTTGTACCAGTTGAGCGACTGCGCGGCGCCCGCGTAGTCGGCCAGGTCGATCTTGCCGCCCTCGGAGCCGTCGGCCGTGATCGCGGCGGTCACCAGGTTGCTGCTGCCGAACTTCGTACGCAACGCGGTGGTGATGTTCTTCAGCGCGGCGGGGCCGCTGGTGTCACAGGTCAGACCGCAGGCGTTGGGGTACTCCCAGTCGATGTCGATGCCGTCGAAGACATCGGCCCAGCGGGGGTCCTCGACCAGGTCGTAGCAGGACTGGGCGAACGCGGCCGGGTTCTGCGCCGCCTGGCCGAAGCCGCCGGACCAGGTCCAGCCGCCGAAGGACCACAGGACCTTGATGTGGGGGTACTTCGCCTTGAGCTTCCGCAGCTGGTTGAAGCTGCCGCGCAGCGGCTGGTCCCAGGTGTCGGCCACGCCGTCGACGGACTTGTCCGCGGTGTAGACCATGTCGTAGTCGGCGTACGAGTCACCGATCGTGCACTTGCCGCCCTGGACGTTGCCGAACGCGTAGTTGATGTGCGTGATCTTCGCGGCCGAACCGGAGGTGTCCAGGTTCTTGACGTGGTAGTTGCGGCCGTAGACGCCCCAGTCGGTGAAGTACCCGAGGTTGATCTTGTCGCCGCCCGGGCCGGGGTCGGTGCCCCCGCCGCCGGTGGTGTGCACCTTGACCGCGCCGCTGACCGGTCCGGTCTGGTCCGCGGTGTCACGGGCCTTGACGGTGTACGAGTAGTCGGTACCCGCGGTGAGGCCGGTGTTCGTGTACGTGAGGCCGGTGACCGTGGCGACGACGGCGCCGTCCCGCAGGACGTCGTAGTTCTTGATGCCGTGGTCGTCGGTGGCGGCGCTCCAGCTCAGCTTCGCCGAGGTGTCGGTGACGGCGCTCGCGGTGGGGGTGCCGGGCGCCGAGGGGGCGTTGTCACCCGGGACGCTGCCGCCGTCGCAGGAGGCGCCGTTCAGCTTGCAGCCGGCGGGGGCGCCGGAGCCGGTGCCGTTGAAGCCGAAGCTGATGCTGGCCCCGGGGGCGACCGTGCCGTTCCAGCCGAGGTTCTTGGCGGTCCAGTGGGTTCCGGAACTGGTGACGGTGGCGTCCCAGGCGGAGCCGACCGCGGTGCCGGAGGGGAAGTCCCACTCGATGGTCCAGGAGGACAGGGAGGTGGTTCCGGTGTTCTTCACCGTCCACTGGCCCTCGAAGCCGCTGCCCCAGTCGGACTTCTTGAGGTACGTGGCGGTGGCGGAGGTGGCGGCCTCGGCGGGGGAGGCCAGGCCGACCATCGCGGCGAGTGGAAGGAGCAGTGCGGTGAGGCCCGCGACTGCTCGGGATCTGGTGGCTTTTCCGGCCCCGAATCTGAATCGGGTCCGGCGGGGGGTCTCAGTGCTCAACGGTGCTCCTCGGGTGAGGTCCGGACAAACGGGGGTGGTCCGTGGACTGCAAACCCTGCGCCGCCCTGAGCCCGCCTTGTCATGGCGGGCTCACCGCAGTGTGCTCGGTGAGATTAGGAAGGTCTGGACCAATCGTCAAGAGGTCCAGACCAAAGTTCGGAGTCGGGTGCGGATAAACCTCAGACGCCCAACTCCTGTGCCAGTACCGCCGCCTGGACCCTGCTGCGCAGCTCCAGCTTCCCCAGCAAGCGGCTGACGTGCGTCTTCGCCGTCGCCTCGGCCATGGACAGCCGCACCGCGATCTCGGCGTTCGACATCCCCTCCCCGAGGCATCCGAGCACCTCGCGCTCGCGCCGGGTGAGCGCGTCCAGGACCGCCCGGCCGGGACCCTCCGACGAGCCGTGCGGCGTTGTCCCCGCGAACTCCGCGATCAGCCGGCGCGTCACCGACGGGGCGATCAGGCCCTCGCCGCGCGCCACCGTGCGGACCGCGTCGAGCAGCCCGCGCGCCTCGGTGTCCTTCAGCAGAAAGCCCGAAGCGCCGGCCCGCAGCGCCCCGAACACGTACTCGTCCAGGTCGAACGTCGTCAGCACCAGCACGTCCGCCAGTCGCTCCGCCACCACCTGCCTCGTCGCGGACACCCCGTCCAGCCGGGGCATCTGGATGTCCATCAGCACCAGATCCGGGCGCAGTTCGCGGGCCAGCCGGACGGCCTCCTCCCCGTCACCGGCCTCGCCGACGACTTCGATGTCCGGCACGCTGCCCAGGATGAGGACCAGCCCCGCCCGCACGGCCGACTGGTCCTCGGCGATCAGAACCCTGATGGTCATCGCTCCACGCTCCCTTCTCCCACGGGCAGTTGCGCCCGTACCTGCCAGCTCCTCGACCCGTCCCCGGTGGACACGGGCCCTGCCTCGAACTCCCCGCCGAGCAGCGCCACCCGCTCCCGCATCCCGATCAGTCCGGCCCCCGATCCCGGCGCCCGAGGCCCGGGCCGGTCCCCGAGGACGCTGCCCACCTCCACCGTCAGCTGCTCTCCCGTCTGCTCCAGCCGTACCGTGACCGGGCCGGGCGCGGCGTGCTTGAGCGCGTTGGTGAGGGACTCCTGGACGATGCGGTACGCCGCGAGTTCGACCGGTGCGGGCAGCCGGCCGGGATCGGTGCGGGTGTCGTCCAGGGCGCAGACCAGCCCGCTGGAGGCGGCGTTCGTACGATGCTGCTCGATGAGGGCGTCCAGCGAGCCGAGAGTGGGCGAGCTGCTCGGCTCCAGATCCGCCGCCCCGGTGCGCAACAGCCCGATCAGACGGCGCATTTCGGCCAGACCGTCGACGCTGTTCTCCCGGATGACTCCGAGCGCGTCACGGGAGGTCGCCGGGTCGTCGATGGAGAGCGCCGCGGTGGAGTGGATGGCGATGGCGGAGAGGTGGTTGGCGACCATGTCGTGCAGTTCGCGTGCCATCCGGGCGCGTTCGGCGGTCACCGCCTGCGTGCGGTCCATCTCGGCCAGCAGGGCGGTCTGATCGGCACGCAGACGGGCGGTCTCCGCGGCGTCGCGGTGGTTGCGCACGCTGACCCCGGTGAGCGCGGGCACGAACGAGACGAGCCCGGTGACGATCCCGACGAGCAGCGCCTCGGCGTCCCGGAACCAGGCCAGGAAGCCGATCGTGACCGCGACCGTGATCAGGAACGTGACCACCGGGATCCGGCGGGCGGCCGCGGGGGTCCCGTACAGCACGGCCGCGTACATGAGGTCGGTGAACATCAGCACGGTCGCCAGGTTGCCGGGCGTGAACTGGTCGGCGACCAGCGCGAGCGTGCCGATGACCAGGGCCGTCTGCGGAGCGCTCCGGCGCAGCAGTTCCGCCCCCGACATCACGGTGAGCGGGACGAGCGCGAGCCAGGGAGCGTCGAAGAGGCGCCCGTTCTGCATGTGCAGACCGAGCAGGTCCAGGACCGCTCCGCCGAGCAGTCCGATGACGGCGATGAGGACGTCGTGGCGGTGGGGGCGGGCCGGAGGGAACACCCACCCATCCAACACGCCGGACGCGCGGCACACGTCCGTACCGGGAGCGAGCCGCCACTACATCGAAGGATGCAGTGGGGTTTCGTCACCGTGGCCGATGCTCCGGGGCGGTGGTGCCGCGAGGCTGGAAGGGAGCGAAAGGAATCGGACCGTGATCGTCACACTGATCGTTCTCTGCGAGATCGCCTTCTGGGTGCTGCTGGCCGCCGGGCTCACGCTGCGTTACGCGGCCGGGAAGCCGCGGCTGGGCGCCGCCGTGCTGCTGTGCGAGCCGTTGCTGGAGGTCGTCCTGCTGGTGGTGACGGCCGTCGACCTGAAGAACGGCGCCGATCCGGACTGGAAGCACGGCCTGGCCGCGGTCTACATCGGCTTCACCGTCGGGCTCGGGCACTCCACGATCAAGTGGGTCGACGCCCGGGTCGCGCACCGTTTCGCCGGCGGTCCGCCGCCGGTGAAGCCGCCGAAGTACGGGATGGCGCGGGCCGCGCATGAGTGGCGCGTGGCCGGGCGGTGGACGGTTGCCGCAGCAACGGCGCTGGCCCTGCTGCAGGCGGCGGTCCAGTACATCGGGGGAGACGGGGACACGGCCTCACTGCGGTCGTGGCAGCAGACGATGCTGTTCGTGATCGGCATCAACCTGGTGATCGCGGTGAGCTACACGCTCTTCCCGAAGCGGGACCCGCAGGGCGACGCGAAGCACGTGCCGGGCCCGCCCGCGGGCTGAGGACGCCGCGGGCGGAGCCGGTTGGTCAGCGTTCGCCGCCCGGCACCCACAGCACGTCGCCGACCTCCTTGTTCGCCACCCTGGCGAGGATGAACAACAGGTCCGAGAGCCGGTTGAGGTATGTAGCCGTCAGCGGGTTCATGACCTCGCCGTGCACCTCCAGCGCCGCCCAGGTGGAACGCTCCGCGCGCCGGACCACCGTGCACGCCTGGTGCAGCAGCGCGGCGCCCGGGGTACCGCCCGGCAGGATGAAGCTGCGGAGCTTCTCCACCTGCTCCAGGAAGTGGTCGCAGTCCGCCTCCAGCTTGTCGACGTAGAACTGCTCGACCCGCAGCGGCGGGTACTTCGGCTCCTCGACGACCGGCGTCGACAGGTCCGCGCCCACGTCGAACAGGTCGTTCTGCACGCGGACGAGGACCTTCACGACGTCGTCGGTCAGCTGCCCGAGCGCGATCGCCGTACCGATGACCGCGTTGGCCTCGTTGCTGTCGGCGTACGCGGAGATGCGCAGATCGGTCTTGGCGGTCCGGCTCATGTCGCCGAGGGCGGTGGTGCCCCGGTCGCCGGTGCGGGTGTAGATACGTGTCAGATTGACCATGCGGTCAGCCTAGTTACGCACCCGCTCTCCTGAAGACACGTGTGCCCACTGTCACGGCGAGAGCCGCGAAACCGAGGGAGACCAGGACGCCGTACAGCATGTGCGCGGTGGCGTACGAGCCCACGTACGCGTCCCGCACCGCGTCCACGAGGTAGCGCAGCGGCGTGAAGTGCGACAGCACGTCCAGCCACCGCGGCCCCAGCGTCATCGGCAGCATCAGCCCGGAGAGCAGCATGGCCGGCATGGTGAGCGAGTTGATCACCGGCCCGAACTCCTGCGGTGTGGCGACCTTCATGGCCAGTGCGTACGAGAGCGAGGCCAGCGAGACCGTCAGCAGTCCGACGAAGGCGAAGCCGATGAGCACTCCGGGCAGCGGGGCGCGCAGCCCCATGAGTACGGCGACGAGCACCAGCAGCACCGCCTGGAACATGAACAGCAGCGCATCGCGCAGGGCCCGGCCCAGAAGCAGCGCCGTCCGGCTGACCGGCGTGACCCGCATCCGCTCCATGACCCCGGTCGACTTGTCGATGATGACGGCGAATCCGGCGAACGAGGCACCGAACAGGCCCAGCTGGAGCAGCAGTCCGGGGACGAGCACCTGCCAGGAGTCACCGTCCGGACCGAGCGGCAGACTGGTGAGCAGGGGGCCGAAGAAGAGCAGGTAGAGCAGCGGCATGAGGATGCCGAAGAGGATCTGGAACCGGGAGCGCAGGGTCTGGCGGGCGTACCGCCCGAAGACGAGTGCGGTGTCGTGGAAAAGCATCGGAATCCTCTGGGGGTCGGGCTATACGGCGA
>NZ_JAELVH010000107.1 GCF_019399235.1 Streptomyces poriferorum
ACGACTGAGGCCCCGGCGCGGCATCGGTCCCTCGCGCGCCGGGGCCTCAGTCGTCGTAGCCGGTACTGCGGCTGACCTTCTCCCAGGCCAGCACTTCGGTACGGGAGGCGTCGAGGCTCGCGAGAACCGCGTCGGTCGCGTCGTTGCCGAGCGGCAGCCTGAGCGGGGTGTCCTGGGACGCCAGCGCCGTCAGGATGGCGGCGGCTGCCTTGTCCGGGTCGCCCTCCTGCTTGCCGTCGGAATCCGGGAGGTTGCTGCGGACCGGGCCCACCGTCTCCTCGTAGGCGGCAATCGCCGCGGACTGGCGCAGCGCGCCGCCCCCGGCGAAACCCGTGCGGAACGATCCGGGCTCGACGATCAGCACCTTGACGCCGTGCGGGGCCACTTCGGCCGCCAGCGCCTCGGACAGGCCTTCCAGCGCGAACTTCGTCGCCGAGTAGGCGCCGACCCCGGGGAAGGTGAAGCGGCCGCCCATACTGCTCATCTGGACGACGGCGCCCGAGCCGTTGCGCCGCATGTGCGGCAGTACGGCACGTACCAGCGCGGCCGGCCCGAAGAAGTGCAGGTCCATGAGATCGCGCAGTTCACGGTCGCTCGTCTCCTCCACGGCACCGACCAGCCCCATGCCCGCGTTGTTGACCACCACATCGATCCGGCCGTACCAGAGCACGGTGTCCGCGACCACGTCCGCGATGCGCGCCGTGTCGGTGACGTCCAGTTGCACGGCGACGGCCCGGTCGGGGTGCGCGGCCACCAGATCGTCGAGCGCCTCGGGCTTGCGGGCCGTGGCGACCACGGTGTCCCCGGCAGCGAGGGCGGCCGTGGCGATGGCGCGTCCGAAGCCGGAGGAGGCCCCGGTGATGAGCCAGACCCGGCCCGGCGCGTTGTCGCGGACAGCTGCTGCGTGTTCGGTGTTCATGTCCAACTCCAGCTCTTCCCGGTGGTGTTGCGGTGATCCAGTTATGCCATCCCGTTCCGCGCCCGGTCCAAGACAGAGACCCGTCGGACCGATAAGCGGGCCTTATGATCGCTGGATGGAGCTACGTCAGCTGCACTACCTCACCGTGATCGCCGAGGAGGAGAACCTTGGGCGGGCCGCCAGGCGGCTGTTCGTCAGTCAGCCGGCCCTCTCGTACGCGCTCAAGGGCCTTGAGTCCGAACTCGGGGTACGGCTCTTCGACCGTCACTCCGGTGGCGTCTCGGCCACCGCTGCGGGACGTGACGTGATCGCCGAGGCGCTGCTCACGGTGCGCCAGTCCGAACGGGTGACGGCAGCGGCACAGCGGCACGCACGGGGCGAGACGGGCGTGCTGCGCGTGGGTTTCGAGGCGAGTGGCGCCAGCGAACTGACCACGCGGGCACGGGCGGAGTTCTCCCGGCGGCACCCAGGAGTGCGGGTGACGCCCAGGCGCTACGACTGGGGGCAGGAGGCCGACGCCCTGCGGGACGGCCTGACGGATGTGGCCTTCGTCTGGCTGCCCAACGATCTCACCGGGCTGGAGAGCGAGTTGGTGCACACGGAGCCGCGCGTCGTGGGGCTGCCCTCAGGACACGTGCTGGCCTCCCGGTCGGGCGTGTCGGTCCTGGAGGTCGGGGAGGAACCGCTGTTGTGGACCGAGCGGGCACCGCGCGAATGGGTGGACTGGTGGGCCGTCAACCCTCGCCCGGACGGGTCGAGTCCACGCTGGGGACCGACGAACGACAACGTCGAGGAGATGCTGGAGCAGGTGGCGGAGGGCACCGCCATCTGTTTCGCTCCGCTGAGCATGGCGCGGTACTACGCGCGGCCCGATCTCGCCTGGGTCCCGTTGACGGATGTGGAGCCGCTGCGCGTCGTGCTCGCCTGGGCGAAGGAGACCGACAACCCACTGGTCCTGGGGTTTGCCGGCGTGGTACGGGAACTTTCCGCGTCGGAGCCGCCGGGCCGGTGAGCAGACAGGAGAAGGCTGTGCCCCCTTCCGGGGCCTGCTCCGATGGCGTGGTGGGCTGCAGCCGCTCTCCGGCGCCGGCCGTCCTGCCGGGGCAGGATGGCTCCGCTCCTGCTTCGGGCGTCGTCGGAATCGATGCCGGAAGCGGCGCCCGAAACCGCCCGCCGCTAGGAGATCGCTCCGGACCCGGTCCGGTCGTCCTCCTGCCGGGCGGGCAGGCTGTCCATGAAGGAGCTGACGGAGAACACCGCGCGTCCGGGCCCGGGCGGCCCGTAGCCGGGAGGTGAGCTCAGTCCGTACTCCTCCATCGTCGAGCGATAGGCCTCCAGCAACCGGATGTGGTACTCCAGCGGCGCGCCGTCCGGGTTCGTCCTGCCGAGCGGTGTCGTCGGTTCGGGGCACCAGGTGGTGAAGCGCGGGGTGATGCCGTGCGACATGAAGAACCGCAGGCCCTCGGTGGTGGAGTCGATCGCCTCCTTCACCGTGGTGAAGCCGAACGGCTCGGCCATCTCCACGCCTGCGACGAAGTTGGGGATGACGTTGCGGGCACCGAAGACATCGGCGGAGTCCAGGATGCGGCGGTGCCACTCGTCGCGTCCGACGTAGCGCTCCTTGCCGGGGCAGTAGAGCTCGAACAGCCTGCGGTCCCACACCTCGTAGTTGGGGTGGTAGATCTGCACGCCGTAGTCGTGGAAGCGCTGGACGTCGGCCTTGGGCAGGGCCTGGGCGACGACCTTGCCGATCCAGCGGCCGGGGAACCGTTCCTCGATGGCCTTGGCGTACTGGCCGTAGAAGTCGGCCTCGTCCCGTCCGCCGATGTGGGAGGTGATGGCGCCGCCGGTCAGGGTGTAGGCGGTGGACGTCTTCGCCGTGTCGTAACGGTCGATGATGGCCAGTGCCTCCAGCACCTCCTCGACGGGCTTCACTCCGGTGTAGGGGCGGCCCGCCGCCTTGTGCTGGCGCCAGTTGTGGTTGATGTCGCAGTACTGGCACTCCTCCTTCGCGCCGAAGTACTGGCAGACGCGGAAGACCGTCAGGTAGACCAGGTAGCCCCACTGGATGGTGGGCGCGACCTCCATGACCGACTTGCCGTTGCCGAGGGTGTGACGGTAGTAGTCCGGCATGGGAGGCAGGCCCACGTCGGAGATCCGACGGCCGTCGAGGTACAGCCCGAGCACTCCGTCGGCGTCGGACGCCACCCGGTACGGAGACGCCGGATTGACGCGCACGGAGACGACCGTGCGCCGCAGTTCGTACGGGCCGCCGGTGAGCACGATCTCCTCGGGCGGGCGGCGCAGCGCGGCCGCACCCAGCTCGGGCAGGGTGCCGTGGTCGAACGAGAAGATGAAGTACGACTTCGGCTTGACGTCACCACCCTCGTTGTCACTGAGCGCGGACTCGTCGAAGGCCACACCGCCGCGCAGCAGATCCTCCTTGATGACGGCCTCCCGCGGCACATGCGGGAACTGCTCCATCAGCCGCTCGATCAGGCGGGTGCGGCTCGTGTCGGTACTGGCGGGGTCGGTTCGGCTGGGCATGTGCGGGCTCCTGGGTCCGGTCGTGGAGGGTGTTCCGGGTACGCCGTCCTGTCCAACGAACCAGGGACGCGAAGCGTTCGCGCTCCCGTCCGCCGAAACGGCCTGAACCCGGCGCCTCCCCTTATGTGACCGGTGAGTAGGGTGTGGGGCCCGGGAGCCCGTCGGCCGTGCGGCCGTTCCGACGCCCCGGGGGTTGCCGCAGTCGGCCGCGGAACGGAAGTGCTCATGCCCCGCACCATGTCCGTGTCGGACAGCATCGTGGTTCTCGCCGAACCCTCGCTCGTGTACGACCGCTTGAGCGACCCCACGGAGATGGGGCGCTGGAGTCCTGAGAACCGGGGCGCGAAGGTGCTCGGACAGCGTCGGGGCGCGTACGTCGGAATGGTCTTCGAGGGCCGGAACAAGCGCGGGGCCATGCGCTGGACGACCAGGTGCACGGTCACGGCGGCCGACCCGGGTGAACGGTTCGCCTTCCGCGTCCACGCCATCGGGGCGAAGCGGCCCCGGCTGCCGGGGGCGATCGCCACCTGGGAGTACCGCTTCGAGGCGTTGGACGGCGGCACCAGGGTCACCGAGATCTGGACGGACGACCGCCGGGCCTGGCCGGACTTCATGGCCAACGCCTTCGACCGGGCGGCCACCCGGGGGCACACGTTCGCCGAGTTCCAGCGCGGGAACATCAGGACCACGCTCCAGCGCCTCAAGGCGGCGCTGGAGGCATCCCCGGTCGACGAGGCCCCACAGGTGTGACGAGGTGGCGTGCCGTCACCTGTCCCAGTGCGCGGGGTGGCTGAGCGAGGAGGGCAGCCGGGTGGCGCCGTTCCCCCTGGCAGCGTTGAGCTGGGACTGTGTGAGGAAGAGCGCCCCGGTCAGGTCGGCGCCGGACAGGTCGGCGTCCCGGAAGTCCGCGCCGATCAGATCGGCCAGCCGCAGGTCGGCGCCGGCGAGGTCCGCCGCGATGAGGCAGGCGCCGCGGAGATCGGCGCCCCGCAGATCCGCCCCTCCGAGGCGGGCGGCGATCAGGTCCGCACCCCGGTGGCTGCGCTTCTTCTTCCGGGGCGCGGTGGCGCGCACGAGTTCGCTGGTGCGGGCGAGGAGGGCGGCGACACCGTCCCGGTGCGTGGCCACGTCCAGGTCCGTGAGGGCGTCCGCGTCGAGGCGGGTGAGGCGTTCGGTCTCCTCCAGGCTGCGCCGGACCTCTCCGTGCAGGGAGCGAGCCGGTGCGAGGGAAGCCGCCTCCGTGAGATACCAGAGGAGTTCGTGGAGCTGACGTACGACCGGGAAGACCTGGAACATCTGCTGGGCGCTCTCCGGGGCCGTGCGCCAGTCCCGCCCGCCGAAGGTCTCCCCCGACACCTTCTGGCCGGCACCGAAGCAGTCGTACACCGTGCAGCCGGCGAAGCCCTCGGTCCGCAGCCGGGTATGGATGCCGCAGCGGAAGTCCTCCTGAAGGTTGCGGCAGGGTTTGCCCGCGTCCTTGTTGACGGCGAAGTCCGCGGACCGGGTGAGGGTCAGTGCGACGCAGCACAGTCCGAAGCAGTTCCCGCAGTCGGCGCGCAGGGCGGCACGGTCACCGCCGTCATTGGCGTCTGTCCCATCGGTGCCGGGGGCGCTGTCGTTCTCGGGCACGTTACGTGAGTCCTTCGGTGCGCGGTCGGTGGGCGTCCGAGCCTATCCAGTCGCGGTGTCCGGCCCCACCACGAGGTGCACGAGGTGCCCGCGACGGGCTGCGGCCCCGGGGCCGCCCGCACCGGCCGGAGACACCGCGACCATAATGATGGCTAATACATCTTTTGGGAGGTGGCCACCACCGTGGCGAACGCACCGGTCGACAGCATCCCGGCCCAGCGGGTCCTGACCGATCCCGCGGGTCTGACCCGGTACCAGCACGACGAGGCCGAGTGGGCACCGTACGGGACGCCCCTGGCCGTAGTGCGTCCGCAGAGCACCGAAGAGGTGCGGGACGTGGTGCGCCACTGCGTCACCCACCGCATCCCCTTGGTCCCGCGCGGCGCGGGTACCGGTCTGTCCGGGGGCGCGAACGCGGTCGACGGGGCGATCGTCCTGTCCTTCGAGGACATGAACCGCATCGTCGAAATCGACCGTGCGGAGCGGCTGGCCGTCGTCCAGCCGGGCGTGGTCAACGACGATCTGCGCGCGGCGAGCGCGGAGCACGGGCTGTGGTACCCGCCGGATCCGGCCAGTTCGCCCTGGTCCACCATCGGCGGGAACGTCGCGACCAACGCCGGAGGCATGTGCTGCGTCAAGTACGGCGTGACCCGCGACTACGTGCTGGGCCTGGAGGTCGTCAACGGACTCGGCGAGGTCGTCTCGCTCGGCCGCCGGACCGCGAAGGGTGTGGCGGGATACGACCTGGCCGGGCTGATGGTGGGGTCCGAGGGCACGCTCGGGGTGATCACGGAGGTCACGGTGCGCCTGCGGCCCGCGAGGCTCCAGGAACGGACGGTGGCCGGGTACTTCTCGTCCGTCGTCGCCGCGGGTGAGGCCGTGAGTGCCGTGACCGCGTCCGGCGTCATCCCCTCCGCGCTCGAACTCGTCGACCGCCACTGCCTTGCCGCGGTCGACGCGTGGAAGAAGATGGGCCTGTCCGCGGACGCCGACGTGGTGCTGCTCGGCCGCGTCGACACCCCCGGCGCCGAGGGTGACGCCGAGGCCGAACTGGTCCGCGACTGCTTCGAACGCGCCGGGGCGACCTGGGCCGCGGTCTCCACGGACCAGCAGGAGGCGGACGCGCTGTTCCAGGCCAGGCGACTGGCCTATCCGGCACT
Source organism: Streptomyces poriferorum (assembly GCF_019399235.1). Classification (GTDB taxonomy): domain Bacteria; phylum Actinomycetota; class Actinomycetes; order Streptomycetales; family Streptomycetaceae; genus Streptomyces; species Streptomyces poriferorum. The sequence continues at coordinate 6,256 of NZ_JAELVH010000107.1, forward strand.
GGAGCGGCTCGGCCCGGTGCTGACCGAGGACGTCTGCGTGCCCCGGACCGCCGTGCCGGAGATGCTGGCCAGGATCGAACGGACGGCCGCCCGGCACGACGTTCTCATCGCCAACATCGCGCACGCGGGTGACGGCAACCTTCATCCGCTGATCATCACGCCGCCCGGGGACGAGGCCGCGCGGGCGCGCGCCCAGAACGCGTTCGAGGACATCCTGGACGATGCGATCGCGCTCGGCGGCACGGTGACCGGTGAACACGGGGTGGGGCTGCTGAAGATGCGCGGCATGAACAAGGAACTGGGCCCGGCGGTCCTCGGCATGCACCACGCGGTCAAGGCGGCCCTCGATCCGCACGGCATCCTCAACCCGGGCAAGGTGCTCGGGAGCGTCTGACCCGGTTGTCAGTGGGCCGGCGCACACTGGCACGAGTGCAGCACGGCGAAGGGAATCCGGATGAGCGCCGGGGAAGAAGAGTCCGGTTTCGAACCGGCCACCGGGGAAGGCCCGTTGCCTCCGGGCCCGGCCGGGCGACGGGCCGCTTCGGTGCGGACCGCGTTCGCCGGGATGCTCCAGATCCGGCGCCTGACGAACACCGGCCCCGCCTCCCCGGAGACGGTTCCGGCGGCCTGGGAACTGCATCGGACGGTACGGGCCGTTGCTCTGGCCCTGGAGGCGGCGGGGCTGCCCGCGTCGGCCGTTGACGCCTCCGGCCGGCGCACGGCGACGGGATACCGGGTGGCCGCGGGTACGTCGCCGGGCACCGCGCGGGTGGAGTGGCTCGGCCCGCCGGGCAGCGGCGCGGCACACGAGGAGGAGGGCGAGCTGACCCGGTGTGCCGCGGTGCTGCGGGAGTTGGGGTGGATAGCCCTGCTCTACCGCGGACCGCGCAGCCGCCGGTTCCTGGAGGTCGAACCACCGACGGGTGCGGCTCGGCCGGACAGCCGGCCGTAGGCGCGCCTCAGCTCTCGGCGAGGGCCGTTGTCAGACCCATGAGAGATGCTTGTGGGTCCGACACCTCTGACCTGGAGATGCTGAGATGCGCAATGACGAACTCGCCGCGGCGCAGGCGTACGTCCGTTTACTGGAAGCGACGCGGGCGGCCCTCTCCGATCCGGACGACGCCCCGCTGTACATGCCGTTGCTCGCCTCACCGATCGCCGAGGCGGACGGCGCGCTGCGCCGCGCCGGTCTTTCGGGCAACGAGTCGAGGTTCTTCGACCTCGTCCGCTCGCTCCAGCCCAGCATGTCGGACAGCGGACACTGACCTGCGGCCCTCACCGCACGGCCGCGCGTGCCCGCCATCGGGGAACCACCAGCGTCCTCACCGACGCTTCACCCGGCTCACCGTCTCCGCACACCGGCCGGCCCGGCCCGCCCCGGATCCCCCGGGCGGGCCGGGCCCGTCTTCGGCCGGGTCGCCCCGATCCGTGGTGAATTGATTCAACCCTGTTCAAGCTCGTACGAAGACCGCCTGGTCGCTTGACTAGTGAGCAGCGTCCTACCTAGCGTACGTTCAGATGAAACGATTCACATGTCCCGGCGATCACGCTCGCCGGGTGACTCTGCTTACGAGGTGTTCATGTCTGATGTGTCGGCCGTCAAGGCAGCCCTGAAGTCCCAGGTGATCGAGACCCCGTCGTGGGGCTACGGCAATTCCGGGACCCGGTTCAAGGTGTTCGCGCAGCCGGGGGTGCCGCGGGACCCGTTCGAGAAGATGGAGGACGCGGCGCAGGTCCACGCGTTCACGGGCGTCGCACCGAAGGTGTCGCTGCACATCCCGTGGGACAAGGTGGCCGACTACGCCGCGCTGACCCGTCATGCCGAGGGCCTCGGGCTGCGGATCGGTGCGATCAACTCCAACGTCTTCCAGGACGACGACTTCAAGCTGGGCTCGGTCACCCACCCGGACGCGGCGGTGCGCCGCAAGGCGACCGGGCATCTGCTGGAGTGCGTCGACGTCATGGACGAGACCGGGTCACCCGATCTCAAGCTGTGGTTCTCCGACGGCACGAACTACCCGGGGCAGGATGACATCGTTGCCCGTCAGGACCGGCTGGCCGAGGCGCTGGCCGAGGTCTACGAGCGGCTCGGCGACGACCAGCGGATGCTGCTGGAGTACAAGCTCTTCGAGCCCGCCTTCTACACGACGGACGTGCCCGACTGGGGAACGGCGTACGCGCACTGCCTCAAGCTCGGCCCGAAGGCGCAGGTGGTCGTGGACACGGGCCACCATGCCCCGGGCACGAACATCGAGTTCATCGTCGCCCTGCTGCTGAGGGAAGGACGGCTCGGCGCCTTCGACTTCAACTCGCGCTTCTACGCGGACGACGACCTGATGGTCGGGGCGGCAGACCCCTTCCAGCTCTTCCGCATCATGCACGAGGTCGTGAAGAACGGCGGTCTGCGCTCCGAGACCAACGTCAATTTCATGCTCGACCAGTGCCACAACATCGAGGCCAAGATCCCCGCGGTCATCCGGTCGGTCGCCAATGTGCAGGAGGCGACGGCCAAGGCCCTGCTGGTCGACATGGACGCGCTCGTCGCCGCGCAGACGTCGGGCGACGTGCTCGCCTCGAACGCCGTGCTGATGGATGCCTACAACACGGACGTACGGCCTCTGCTGGCCGAGGTCCGGGAGGAACAGGGCCTGGCCGGGGACCCGTTCGCCGCCTACCTCGCCTCCGGCAACCAGGAGCGCATCGCCGCCGCCCGGGTTGGCGGCACCCAGGCCGGCTGGGGCGCCTGAACCCCGGCTGCACCGCTGCACCGCTGCCCGTCGACCCGCACATCCCGTCCCGAAGGAATCCCCCATGACGTCCTCGACGCACCCCGAAGTCACCGCGCTCCTGGAGCGCGCGCACCGGATCGGATCCGATCCGCGCAACACCAACTACGCAGGCGGCAACACCTCCGTGAAGGCGTCCGGCTCCGACCCGGTCACCGGAGGCGAGACCGAACTCCTCTGGGTCAAGGGCTCCGGAGGTGACCTCGGCACCCTGAAGGAGGAAGGGCTCGCCGTGCTGCGCCTGGACCGGGTCCGCGCCCTCAAGGAGGTGTACCCGGGCGTGGAGCGCGAGGACGAGATGGTGGCAGCGTTCGACTACTGCCTGCACGGCAAGGGGGGCGCCGCGCCGTCGATCGACACCGCCATGCACGCCCTGGTCGAGGCGGCGCACGTCGACCATCTGCACCCGGACTCGGGGATCGCCCTGGCGTGCGCGGCCGACGGGGAGAAGCTGACGGCCGAGTGCTTCGGCGACAAGGTCGCCTGGGTGGGCTGGCGCCGCCCGGGCTTCCAGCTCGGGCTGGACATCGCGGCCGTGAAGGAGGCCAACCCGCAGGCCGTCGGCGTCGTCCTGGGCGGGCACGGGATCACCGCCTGGGGCGAGACGTCGGACGCGTGCGAGCGCAACGCCCTGTGGATGATCCGTACGGCCGAGACCTTCCTCCAGGAGCACGGCCGGCCCGAGCCGTTCGGAGCCGTGCTCCCCGGCCGGGAAGCCCTGTCCGCGGACGAGCGCCGGGAGCGGGCGGCGGCGCTCGCCCCGGTGATCCGCGGCCTGGCGTCCACCGACCGGCCCCAGGTCGGTCACTTCACGGACGCCGAGCCGGTGCTGGACTTCCTGTCCCGCGCCGAGCACCCGCGGCTCGCCGCCCTCGGCACCTCGTGCCCGGACCACTTCCTCCGTACGAAGGTCAGCCCGCTGGTACTCGACGTTCCCGCGGACGCGCCCGTCTCCGAGGCGGTGGATCGGCTGAAGGCGCTGCACGGGGAGTACCGCGAGGCGTACCGGGCGTACTACGAGCGGCACGCCGTCCCCGGGTCCCCCGCCATGCGCGGCGCGGATCCCGCGATCGTGCTGGTGCCCGGCGTCGGGATGTTCTCGTTCGGCAAGGACAAGCAGACCGCCCGCGTCGCCGGGGAGTTCTACCTCAACGCCATCAACGTGATGCGTGGCGCGGAGGCCGTCTCCACGTACGCGCCGATCGAGGAGTCCGAGAAGTTCCGGATCGAGTACTGGGAGCTGGAGGAGGCCAAACTGCGCCGGATGCCGAAGGCGAAGCCGCTGGCCACCCGGGTCGCTCTGGTGACCGGGGCCGGTTCCGGGATCGGGCGCGCCATCGCGCACCGGCTGGTGGCCGAGGGCGCCTGTGTGGTCGTGGCGGACCTGAACTCCGAGAACGCGGCCGCGGTCGCGCGGGACCTGGGCGGCCCGGACCGGGCCGTGGCCGTCACCGTCGATGTCACGAGCGAGGAGCAGATCGCGGAGGCCTTCGGGGCTGCCGTGCTGGCGTTCGGGGGTGTGGACCTCGTCGTGAACAACGCGGGGATCTCCATCTCCAAGCCGCTGCTGGAGACGACGGCGCGCGACTGGGACCTGCAGCACGACATCATGGCGCGCGGCTCGTTCCTCGTCGCACGCGAGGCCGCCCGGGTCATGCAGGCGCAGGGTCTCGGCGGCGACATCATCTACATCGCTTCCAAGAATGCCGTCTTCGCCGGCCCCAACAACATCGCGTACTCCGCCACCAAGGCCGATCAGGCGCATCAGGTGCGGCTGCTGGCGGCCGAGCTCGGCGAGCACGGGATCCGCGTCAACGGCATCAACCCGGACGGGGTGGTGCGGGGTTCGGGGATCTTCGCCGCGGGCTGGGGCGCCCAGCGGGCGGCGACGTACGGCATCGAGGAGGAGAAGCTCGGCGAGTTCTACGCGCAGCGGACCCTGCTCAAGCGGGAGGTGCTGCCCGAGCACGTCGCCAACGCCGTGTTCGCGCTGACCGGCGGCGACCTCACCCACACCACCGGCCTGCACATTCCGGTGGATGCCGGTGTGGCTGCCGCCTTCCTGCGATGACCTGGACACGAACTCCATGGCTGTGAAATCCAACGACTCCGCGGCCGGTGAAGCCGTCTTCGCCGCCGTGGACCTCGGCGCGACCAGCGGCCGGGTGATCACCGGCCGGGTCGGGCCCGGGAAGCTCGAACTGGCCGAGGCACACCGGTTCGCCAATACACCGGTGCGCCTGCCGGACGGTCTGCGCTGGGACGTACTGGCCCTGTACCAGGGGATGCTGGACGGGCTGCGGGAAGTCGGGCGCACGGGTCCCGTCGCCTCCATCGGCGTCGACACATGGGCGGTTGACTACGGGCTGCTGGATGGCGACGGAGCGCTGCTGGGGCTGCCGTTCCACTACCGGGACGCGCGCAACAGCGGGGCGGCCAAGAGGCTGCCGGACGGCTGCGGTGTGCGGGAGCTGTACGCGGTCAGCGGACTGCAGCACCTTCCGTTCAACACGGTCTTCCAACTGCTCGCACACCGGACGACCGCCCAGTGGGAGCCCGCCCGGACACTGCTGTTGATGCCCGATCTGCTGGTGCACTGGCTGACCGGATCGGTGGGCGCGGAGATCACGAACGCTTCGACGACCGGGCTGTTCGACGCGCGGAGCGGTGACTGGTCCGACGCGCTGATCGGGCGGTTGGGGCTGGAGCGTGCGCTGTTCCCGCCGCTGCGTGAACCGGGCGCTCCGGCAGGAACGCTGCTGCCGCACGTCGCCGAGTACACCGGCCTGCCCGGCGGGACCCCGGTGACGACGGTCGCCTCGCACGACACGGCGTCGGCGGTCGCGGCGGTTCCGGCCACGGAGGCGGACTTCGCGTACATCTCGTGCGGCACCTGGTCGCTGGCCGGGCTGGAACTGGATGGTCCGGTGCTGTCCGAGGAGTCCCGGGCGGCCAATTTCACCAATGAGCGCGGGGTGGACGGCACGATCCGCTATCTCCGCAACATCATGGGCATGTGGCTGCTCGAGGAGTGCCGCAGGGTGTGGGAACGTGCGGGCGCGCCCCTCGGTCTGGGCGGTCTGCTGGCCGACGCGGCCGGGTCGCAACCGTTCGCCGCGGTGATCGACCCGGACGACGCGTCGTTCCTCGCACCGGGTGACATGCCGGCCCGGATCGACGCGTATCTGCTGCGTACCGGGCAGACGCCGCCGCGGACGCCCGGCGGGTACGTGCGCTGTGTGCTGGAGAGTCTGGCGCTGGCGCATCGCAGGACCCTGCGCCGGGCCGCCGAGCTCGCGGGGCGCGATCCGGTACGGATCCACCTGGTGGGCGGCGGCTCCCGAAACGAGCTGCTGTGCCAGTGGACGGCGGACGCGAGCGGGCTGCCGGTGACGGCGGGACCCGCGGAAGCGACGGCTCTCGGCAACATCCTGCTCCAGGCCCGCGCCCACGGTCTCGTGGACGACCTCTCCGGCATGCGGCGGCTGGTCGCCGGCACCCAGGACCTGCGGCATTACGAGCCTCGGGGCAACCGTCGCGACTGGGACCGCGCCGAGGACCGGATCGGCCTTCGGCACGACCAGGCGGCCGCCGGGACGGGGGGCGCAACGGCCTGACCCGCATCCGTGGCATCGGCCCGGTGCCGGCCGCCCCGGGCAGCCGGTCAGGTGCTCAGCACATGCCCGGTCGTCACGTCCACATGGTCGGGGACGTCTTCGTGGCGATCGCCCACGGTCGGTGTTCCGGTGGGCTCGAACATGAGGATGGCTGCGCCGGAAGGTGCGTACGGCTTGTGCTCCGTGCCCCGGGGAACGGTGAAGACCGCTCCCCGGGGGAGGCGGACCGTGCGCTCCCCGTCGGGCTCGCGCAGGGAAATGTGCAGCTCGCCTTCGATCACCAGGAAGAACTCGTCGGTGGTGTCGTGTACGTGCCAGACGTGTTCGCCCTCGACCTTGGCGATGCGGACGTCGTAGTCGTTGACGCGCGTCACGATGCGGGGACTCCACAACGCGTCGAAGGAGGCCAGCGCCGTGTCGAGCGAGATCGGTTCACTATTCATGGGTTCATCCTGAGCCCGCGTGTGCCGCCTGTGCGAGTGCCAGGAATGGCATGTGCCGAAAGGATCCTCGCACGCGCAACCCGGTCCGCTGCGCCGCGCGACCATTTCGAACCGCCGCGAACCTGCGTACGGTGATGCGCCGGGCGATCGGCCTCAGCCCGTCCGAGTACCGGGGCCGGTTCGGGCCGAGGTGAGCGTGAGCCGACAGGCTGGGGTGCCGTCCGCCTCAGTCGGCCGTTCCCGCCGCGGGGCCGAGGCCGAGCTCGCCGTCACCCAGCGGTGCGAAGTGGCGGGCCACGTCCTCGTCGGTGACGCCGGCGAGCTCCGCCGGGCTCCACCGGGGGTTGCGGTCCTTGTCGATGATCTGGGCGCGCACGCCCTCCACCAGATCGGGCCCGGTGAAAGCGGTGGACGAGACGCGGTACTCCTGGTCGAGGGCAGCTTCCAGGCTGTTCAGACGGCGGGCGCGCCGGACGGCCGTGAGCGTCACCTTGAGTGCCGTGGGCGATTTGGCCAGGATCGTCGCGGCGGCCTGCTTCGCGGCGGGCACCCCGTACCCGTCGAGGCGTTCGACGATCTCCTCGACCGTGTCCGCCGCGTAGCACGCGTCGATCCACTCGCGGTGCGCCGCCAGTTCACCGGCCGGCGCGGTGCCGGCGTACCGCCCGGCCGTGGCGACGACGGCCTCCGGCGTGCCGCATGTGTCGAGTGCGGTGAGTAGGGCGGGCAGGTCCCCCGACGCCACGAAGTGGTCGGCGAGGCCGCACAGGAGCGCGTCGGCCGCTCCGGCCGTGTCGCCGGTGAGCGCCAGGTGCAGGCCGAGTTCGCCGGGGGCCGCGCCGAGCAGGTAGGTGCCGCCGACGTCGGGAACGAATCCGATGCCGGTCTCGGGCATGGCGATCCGGGAGCGTTCCGTGACGATGCGGAGCGAGCCATGAGCGGAGACGCCGACCCCGCCGCCCATCACGATGCCGTCCATGAGGGCGACGTACGGCTTGGGGAACCGGGCGATGCGGGCGTTGAGCCGGTACTCGTCGCGCCAGAAGTCCAGGGACGTCCGGCCGCCTGCCAGGGCGTCGTCGCGGATGGACCGGATGTCTCCGCCCGCGCACAGACCGCGCTCCCCCGCCCCGGTGAGCAGCACCGCGACGACCGAGGGGTCCTGCTCCGCCGCGTCCAGGGCCTCGCCCATGCGCAGCACCATGGCGTGGTTCAGCGCGTTCAGCGCCCGGGGCCTGTTCAGCGTGATGTGGCGGACGCGTCCCTCGGTGTGCAGCAGGACGGAATCCTCGTGGTTCATGCGCGCGCTCCGGTCAGCCCCAGTGCCGTACCGTCCGCCGGTTTCACGGACGATCTTCCGCTGCCATTGTGCGCGGCGGCCCCGGGCGCTCGGCAGGAGGGGGCCGGCCGCCTCCGGGGCCCGGGCGGAGCGCCGTCGGAGGGATTCCCGCTGTGGCAGCCGTGCCGAACCCGCCAGACAATTGAGTCACGCCGTACGGCAGCCCCGCCGGACGATCTTCGGAGCACGAATGACCGATCACGACCGGCCACCGTTCATCCCCGTACCGCCCCGCCTGCTGGTCGAGAGGACCCACAACAGCGAGACGGCGACGGCGGAGCGGCTTGCCATGAACCGCACCGGCAGTTTCGAGTGGGATCTCGATGCCCGGACGCTGGACATCGACGAGGCCGGGCTGCTGGTCTTCGGCCTGGATCCGGCCGTTTTCGACTCCCGGCCCGAGTCCTTGATGGAGCTCCTCGACCCGGCGGAGCGGATCCGTCTGGATGTGGCGATCGACGAGGCCATCAAGGGCGGGAGCACCTCGTACAACGTGCACTTCCGGGTCCCGCTGGACCAGGGCGGTGATCAGTGGACCCATGTCCAGGCGCGCATCCTGCGCGGCCCCGACGGGATGGCGCACCGGGTGATCGGTCTGGTGCGGGACGCGACCGCGGAAGTCACCCATTCGGCCTTCGTGCTGGATCTGGAAAAGAGGCGTCAGCGACAGACGGACATAGTTGAACGAACAACCAGCGCGTTGTCGCGAGCGGTGACCGTCGACGACGTCACCGCCGCGCTGACCGGGCCGGGCGGGCTGGCACGGCTCGGCGCCGACGGGCTCGCCCTCGGCCTGCTGGACAACACCACCCTCAACGTCATCGCCCTGAGCGGCGAATCGCTGGAAGTCGTCGACGAGCTGGGCTCGGGCCGGCTCGACCCGAAGTTCCCGCTGGCCGACACCGTCCTGAGCGGGCGGCCACGCTTCGTGAGCTCGCTCGATGCGCTCACCCGGCGCTATCCGGTGCTGGAGCCGTTCGTGGGACAGCTCAAGTTCCAGGCGGCGGCCTATCTGCCGCTCGTCGCCCAGGCCAGGACCCTCGGCGGGCTGGCCCTCTTCTACCGCGAACGCACCACCTTCACCGCCGACGAACGCAACCTCTGCCTGGGGCTCGCCGCGATCGTCGCCCAGTCCCTCCAACGGGCCACGCTCTTCGACGAGGAACGCGAGTTCGCCACCGGTCTCCAGTCCGCGATGCTGCCCCGCCGGATCCAGGACATCGAGGGCGGCGAGATCGCCGTCCGCTACCACGCCGCGTGGAGCGGCCGTCAGGTGGGCGGCGACTGGTACGACGTGATCGCCCTGCCCAAGGACCGCTTCGGCATCGTGGTCGGCGACGTACAGGGCCACGACACGCACGCGGCGGCGATCATGGGCCAGCTGCGCATCGCGCTGCGTGCGTACGCCGCCGAGGGGCATCCGCCGTCGACGGTGCTGGCCCGGGCCTCCCGGTTCCTCTCCGAGCTGGACACGGACCGTTTCGCCACCTGCACGTACGCCCAGGTCGATCTGGCGACGGGGACGGTACGGGTGGTACGGGCCGGCCACTTCGGCCCGCTGATCCGGCACACGGACGGCCGGGTCGGCACCCCGCAGGTGCGCGGCGGCGTCCCGCTGGGCATCGCGACCGACTTCGGCGACGAGGAGTTCCCGGAGACCCGGCTGGACCTGGTCCCGGGCGAGACGCTGGTCCTGTACACCGACGGTCTCGTGGAGGAGCCGGGCGCCGACATCGATGCGGGGGTGCGCACGCTCATCAACGAGGTCAGCGCCGGCCCGGCCGGCGCCGAGGCGCTGGCCGACCACCTGTCGGACCGACTGTGGGAGCGCTGGGGCTCGGGCGACGACGTCGCCCTGCTGGTGCTGCGGCGCAGCCCCGACCCGGGGTCCCCGCGGGCGCCGCGGCTCCATCAGTACATCCACCAGGCCGATCCGGAAGGGCTCTCCGACGCCCGGACGATCGTGCGTCAGGCGCTGACCGACTGGAACATGGCCGAACTCGCGGACGACGCCGAGCTGGTGACCGGTGAACTGCTGGTGAATGTGCTTCTGCACACGGAGGGCGGTGCCGTCCTCACCCTTGAGGTGCTGCCGGAACCGGTGCGGCGCGTCCGGCTGTCGGTGCAGGACCGCTCCAGTGCCTGGCCCCGGCGCCGTACGCCCGGCGAGACCGCGACTTCGGGCCGGGGACTGCTGCTCCTCGACGCGGTCGCCACCCGCTGGGGCATCGAACCCCGCGGCGAGGGCAAGGCGGTCTGGTGCGAGATCGGGCCCGCCGCGCCGCCCGTGTCCGCACCGGTCCGCAGGGAGGTCAAGGAGCCCGTGGACCGCCTCGGCGAAGGCGGCTCGGCCGGTCACGCCTCCCCGGGCGCACAGAACTGACAGCGACCACACCGAGCGACAGCACGGAGGGAACGGCGTCGAGGGGGACAGCACGGAGCGGACAGCGTTGAGGGGCGCGCCTCGTCCCACAGGACACGGCACGCCCCTCAGCCGGTGACCCGGGCACGGTCAGCGCGCCCGGGTCCCGGAGTACGTCAGTGCTGCGCGGTGCGGCGCTTGCGCACGGACCACATGATGCCGCCACCGGCCAGCAGCACGGCGACAGCCGCGCCACCGATGATCGGCGTGGCGGACGACGAACCGGTCTCGGCCAGATCCGGCGAGCTGGGGCTCGGCGTGGCCGCGGCAGGCGCAGACGACGAGGCGGACTCGCTGGGGGTGTCGGTCGGCGTGGGAGTCGCCGTGGTGGGCGTCTCGGACGGCTTCGTCTCGGAAGGCGTCGGCGTGGGCTCCTGCGTCTCCTCGCACACCGGCGCCTGCTTGGACTCGTCGCGCGAGTACTGGTCGCCGTCACCGGCCTTGACGACCAGACGGACCGTCAGCGCCTTGTCGTGCTCGGGCAGCTCGATCGTCTTGTCGAGCCCCTTGCCGAAGGTCTCCGTCGGCAGGAGGTCCTTTCCGTCGACGGTGACGGTCACCTGGTTGGTGACGTTGCCGTTGTACGCGGACAGGTGCAGGCTCACTTCGGTACAGGTCACGTCCCAGGTGGGGGTGTGAGCTGCGGCCGGACCGGCGGTGAGAACCGCACCGGTCAGGCCGACAACCGCAGCGGCGGCGAGGGTTCCCGCAGCACGCCACGATCTCCTGGGTATGGTCATGGATTCTTCCTCCGCAAATGTTTCATCGCCCGAATGGCGGTGGGGCGCACAGTACTGCCCTCTTCCCCTCTGTGTGCACCCGCCCCACAGACCATTCGGCGTCACAACTGACCTCACATCGACTCCGGTTGGGACAACCCGGACACGGTCACCGGCAGGACTGCCACGCCGGCGTGGCGCGAAGTGAACGCCCGGCGCCGGAGCGTGCACGTGGGGCAGTCCGCAGCCACGACCACCCGCGGACCCCTCAGAGCGGGCGGTGCATGATGTGAAGTCCCACGAACCCCTTCTCCGGGTGGTTGAACCCCTCCGGCAGGGTTCCCAGGATCTCGAAGCCGAGGGAGCGGTAGAGCCCGACCGCGGCGGCGTTACCCTCCACGACCGCGTTGAACTGCATGGCACGGAACCCGGCCGTGCGAGCCCAGTCGATCGTGTATTCGCACAGGGCCCGTCCCACGCCCTTTCCGGAATGCCGGGGGTCGACCATGTAGCTGGCACTGGCCACGTGTGAGCCGTTGCCCATCTGGTTGTTGTTCATCTTCGCCGTGCCCAGGACGCCGCCGTCCTCGCCGACCGCGACCACCGTGCGGTTCGGGGGCTTCAGGAGCCACCAGTCGAGGGCGTCGGCCTCCGTGAGGTCGAGAGGGTAGGTGAACGTCTCGCCCGCGGCGACGATTTCATGGAAGAAGGGCCAGATTTCGGGCCAGTCCTCAGCGGTGGCTTCCCTGATCAGCATGGTGCAAAGAATGCCTGGTCCGAGCGCCCGCGGCGAACCGCTTCCCCCGGCCGCCCGCTGTCCGGCGCGCGCTCCGGCGCCGAGGTGTCCGGCGGAGGCGGAACCGGGCAAGCAGCCCTGCCGCGCCGTCACCTCCACCGGCTTCCCGTTCGCTGCCTTCCTGCGTGCGATCCTCCTGTGTGCAGTCCTCCTGCGTGCGGTCCTCCTGTGTGTCGTCTCCCTGCGTGCGGTCCTCCTGCGCGTCGTCTCCCCGCGTGCCGGATTCCGGCCGTTCAGCCGATGCCTCCTCCGCTCCCGACCGCCGCACCGGACCGAACGGCCACACCGGCACTGCGGGTTCGGCCGAGGCTCCTGAATCGACCGTCGATCCGGGACACCGCTCCTCCCCGGGCCGCGGGGCCGCGCGCAGTTCGCGTGCGCCGTCCAGCTCCATCCCGAGGGTGACCCGCCGCCAGAGGATCTCGTCCGGTTCATCGGCGAGCATCAGCTGCGCCATGGCCTCACGTCCGGCGGCCGAACCGCCCTGGCCGAAGACCGGTACGGGCCGGACCCGGCCGAGGTAGGCACGCTCGTACGGATCGTCGACCACCTCGGCCAGCTGGACCGGGTCCAGCGCTTCCCCGACGACGGCGGCACGGGCCCAGGGGTCCTCGGTAAGGGCCAGCAGCCGTTCGGTCCGGCGGGCGCGCCAGTTGCGCGCCCGGCAGTCCGTTCCCGCGTCCAGTCGACTGCGCATCCAGGGCGGGCTGTTGCCCACCATGAGTTCGGGCGACCGTGCGGCCAGGCCGCCCAGCTCCTGCGCGAGATAGAGCCACACCACCGCTCGGTAGCGATTGAGGTAGAACGCGACCGGCGTGACACAGCCCGCGCGCGCCAGCCGGCTGAAGCGGACCGGACTGATCCCGAGCAGCCGCGCCCCGTCCGCGGTCCCCACGGTTCGCACCCGCTCCTGCAGCGTCCCGGGGAATCCGTCCTCCGACCTGAGCCGGTCGATCTCCTCCCGATGGACTCCGGCCCGCCCTCCGGACTGCCGTGCGCCCACCCGGACGATGCCCAGATGTACAGCCAGGGCGAACTCTCCGCGCCTCAGCTCCAGTTCCGCAGCGGCACTGCTTGCGGTGATCATGTGTACGCCGTTGTCCCGCACCGTTCCCGTCATGGGCATGACGCTTCTCCCCCGTGAGACCCGAATACTCTCCGTGACCACGGTAGTACGGAAACGGCAACCGCCGCCCGTCCTGTGGATAACCATCGGACAGGCGGCGGCACCGACAGAACGTCAGACCCTGTTGGCCCCCACGCTCCCGTCCTGCCGTGCGGCCACGCCGAGGTGCTCCCCGACCCTGTTGACCAGCAGCGTCATCTCGTACGCCACCTGTCCCACATCGGCCTCCGCCTCACTCAGCACACACAGACAGCTGCCGTCTCCGGCGGCCGTCACGAAGAGCAACGCCTCGTCGAACTCCACCATCGTCTGCCGCGCCTTTCCGGCGCGGAAGTGCCGGCCCGATCCGCGGGCGAGACTGTGCAGTCCGGACGACACGGCGGCCAGATGCTCCGCGTCCTCACGTGCCAGCCCCGTGCTCGCTCCCGTGACCAGACCGTCGTTCGACAGCACCAGGGCGTGCCGTATGTGCTCCACCCGGCTGGTGAGATCGTCAAGCAGCCAGTCGAGTCCCCTGTCCAGTGCCATTCTGTTCCTCCCCGTTCATACGTTCCCCGTGCCCCACGTGTGCGCAAGCCTTACGCACCGGTCACGTACGGGCAAGCGTCCCGCTGCGCATCAGCGGGACGGAATCAGGCCAAGACAGCTCAGCCGACCGAGTCCAGAAGCCGTGCGGTGTGCATCCGGCCCGCGTATTCGACCATCCGGATCAGGACTTCCTTGCCCGAATCCCGGTCCCTGGCGTCGCAGAGCACCACCGGAGTTCCGGGATCGAGATCGAGGGCGCGCGACACATCCCGTTCGCCGTACGAACGAGCCCCCGCGAAGCAGTTGACGGCGACGACGAAGGGAATCCTGCGGTGCTCGAAGTAGTCGACCGCCGGGAAGCAGTCCTCCAGCCGCCGGGTGTCCGCCAGAACCACCGCGCCCAGGGCGCCTTGGCAGAGCTCGTCCCAGAGGAACCAGAACCTGTCCTGGCCCGGGGTTCCGAACAGGTACAGAGAGAGTCCGGACCTGATGGTGATGCGCCCGAAGTCCATGGCAACAGTGGTGGTGGTCTTCTGGGCGACACCATCGGTGTCGTCCACCGACTGTCCGGCCTCGCTGAGGAGTTCCTCCGTCCGCAGAGGCCGGATCTCGCTCACTGCGCCGACGAGCGTCGTCTTGCCGACCCCGAACCCGCCGGCGACCAGGATCTTCAGGGCCAGGGCGTCGTTCGGAGCGGCCCCGGTGGACTCGTCCCGGGGGCTGTCAGCGTGCTCGGTCGGCATGGATCACTTCTCTCACCAGTGAGCCCCAGGACGTCGAATGCGCAGGTCAGAGTCATCATGAGGTCTCGGATTCAGTGCATCTTCGGCAGGCGTACGGCGACAGCATGGCAAACCGGCACCCGGCCCGTGGGGCGCGATCACTATTTTGAGGATGTGACTGTTTCAGGCTGTCTGATGCCCGGAACCGCACGAATTCCGGTGCGATTGTCAGCCATCCGATTGTTCTTGGCCGATAACCACGCGCAGCCCTTCCCCGGCGCCGTGTTCCTGCTCCCGCCGGAGCTGCTCCTCACCCAGGAGGGAGCGCAGCTTCTCCCACCGCCGGGAGTGACGCTGCGCCACAACGGCAGGAACCGGACCGTCCACCGGCGCCTCCGGTCCCGACCGGGCCGAAGCGCCCAGCAGCCGCGCCGCGGCGCGATGGTTCCCGAGGCCGAGCTCGATGTCGGCGACGAGTTCGCCCGCCACCGAGGCGGACCGGCGGTCACGGAGATCGAGCATCAGGCGGGCGGCCTGCGCCGCGTAGCGCCGGGCGCGGAGCGGGTCGCCCTCCCACCGGCTGATCTCCGCCAGGACGAACCGGGTCCACGCGTCGGCCCGGGTGTCGGGGGCGGTCGGGGTCCACTCCCCCGATGTCGCGATCACGTCCATGGCCGCCTCCGGCTCGGCCTGGACCAGGGCCAGTGCGAGCAGGGCCACCGCCACTCCCTTCCCCGGACCGAACTCCGGTGTCCGCGGCAGGAGCTCCAGCGCCTCGGCGAACTCCGTGGCCGCCTCTTCCGCCTCTCCCTTCCACAGGCGCGCGACGCCCCTGAGCTGGGCGAGCTGCCCGACACAGGTGCTGTCGCCGTCCCGGACAGCGAGCGGCCACGCCTCGACGAGCACCGCGTCCGCCGCCTCCAGATCGCCGTCGCACACCGTGAGCTGGGCGAGCAGCCACAGCGACCTCGCGGGTCGCGCGCCGAGGGTGGCGTCGAGCGCCTGCTCCAAGCGCCGCCGCCCTTCCGCGACCCGGTCATCGGTGACCCAGTGGAACCACAACGAGACGGCGATGCCCGACGCGGTCTCCGCCTCCGCGGCGGGTGACAGCGGCGCGGTGGCGGGGTTCATCGCGGCATACAGGTCAGGGCGGGCCGAGAGCACCAGTTCGTCCGCCTCGCGGTGCCGGCCCATCCGCCACATGAGGGCCGCCTCCTCGGCCACCGCGGCGTAGTGGCGCCGGTGGTGCAGGACGACGGCCCACCGGTCGCCGCGCGCGTCGAGCCGGGCAGCCCCCGTCCGCCGGGCGGCGGCAGGCATCCGGTAGCGGCCCTCGGCGTCCGTCAGCAGCACGCGCGGGGCCAGCCGGTCGAGAGAGGCCAGCACCTCGGCGACGGGCAGCGCCCCGGAAACGCATACGGCCTGCACGGCGGCCAGGCCGAACGGCCCCTCGAACACGGAGAGCCGTTCCCAGAGGAGCCGTTCCGCCGCATCGCATGTCAGATACGTGTGCTCGGCGTCGGCCAGGGGGCCGGGGCCGGCCGGCGAGCCGAGCGGATCGGCGAATACGGCGTCCAGGGTCTCGCCGCCCAGCCGGTCGGCCGCATGCCGCACCGCGCCCGGAATCGCGTCGAGCTGGTCGCACAGATCCGAAACCCGGGCCCGCAGGGCGGAGGCCTCCGCACCATCGTCGGCCCAGATGTCTGGGAGCGGGCCGCCCGCGGTGGCCGCCGCGGTGAACACCCGCATCGCTTCTGGCCCGTCCAACGGACCGAGCAGGACGGCCGCCTCGCCTGCCAGGTGCAGCCGGCGCCGGGCGGTGACCAGAAGGGAGATGCCGGGGAACTCGTTGAGCAGGCCGGCGATCTGCGACCTGGCGTGGGGTCCCAGGTGTTCGCAGTCGTCGACCACCACGAGCGCGTCATGAAGATCCTGGCCGCGCAACCGGCGGGCGGCCTTCTCCGGGGCTGCGCCCGCCGGTGTCCCGGTCGGCGATATCCAGATCACCTGTCGGCCCGTCAGGAGTTCCGTTTCGGCCGCGCGGCGGGCCAGCCACGACTTGCCGATGCCTGGCGGGCCATGCACGGTGACCAGCCGTTCACCCATCAGGAGCCCACTGAGGCTGCGTATTTCCTGGTCTCTTCCTGCCATGCGCCCAGTCCTCCACATCCCGATGATCATGCCCACACGTGCTCATGGCATAGTCCGATGAACCTCGTCCGTCTCCGCCATCAACCGGTGAATCCGCCAGGAAGAAACGTGTCACCCAGCGAACACACCCTCAGCGAAGCCGACCGCACGGTGATCCACGCACTTCAGATCGCACCCCGAGCGGGCTGGAGCCGGCTTGCTCCGGTTCTCGGGAGCCGTCCGGACACGCTGGCGCAGCGCTGGTCCAGGATCACCGCCGCGGGAACGGGCTGGTGCGGGGCGCTGGGACTGCACACGGGAGAGACGCCTCCATGCATGGCCTGGATCGAGGTCCTCTGCACCGGCGAGCGGAACGGGGCGCGGTCCGCCCTGCTCACCGAGGACCCGCATGTGCTCTCGGTGTTCGAGGTGACCGGGGCCCGCGCCCTGCTCCTGTTCGTCGCCTTCCCGGATCTGTCGATGCTCGACGAGCACATCTCCACCCGGTTACTGCGTCTTCCGGGTGTGACCGGGACGCGGACCCATCTCGTCACGGCGGTCCACCGCACCGGGGCCCGGTGGCGGCTCGACCGGCTGACGCCCACACAGACACTCCGCCTCATCGACCTGCCCGGCCGACCGCGCGAACCGGGCGCGGCCGCGGCCCCCTCCCTCAGGCCGGAGGACCGGCGGCTGGTCCTGGCCATGGCGGGTGATTCACGGCTCTCCGTGGCCGAGCTGGCCCGGCGGCAGGGCCGGAGCGAGTCCGCGACGCGGCGCCAGCTCGCCCGGCTGGAGAGCAGTGGCACCCTCACCCACAACTGCCGGCCGGCTCCGCTCTACTCGGGCTGGCCCGTATCGGTCGTGATGTGGGCGGACTCCCCGGCCGCAGACCTCGCGGCGGCTCCACCCATCGTCCACCTGCGTGAGACGGTCGAGTTCATGTCGGTCACCGGCCCGCACAACCTCGCCATCGCCCTCACTCTGCGCTCGCTCGATGATCTGCCGGCCTGTGCCGCCACCCTGATGCGGCGGGTGCCTGGGCTCAGGATCGCGGACTCGATAGTCGTCCTGCGGTGCCACAAGTTCGCCGCGCAGGTGCTGGGCCCCGACGGCCGCCGGGTCCGCACGGTCCCGCCGGACATCTGGACCCGCCCGGTTGCGCTGCCGGTGCGCTCATGACGACGGCGGACGCCCGAGCGCCCACGCGCACCGGGCACTCCGCGGTCTCAGCCGTACGAGAGGTCACTGCACGGGTCGTCCGCGGCGGAGCGGGACCTGTCCGTGACGTCGGACGGCAAGGAGTCGGGTGTCGGTGAGGCGGATGCCGGTGACGCGGGTTCCGGCGAGGGGTCGTCGGCGTAGTCGCGTCCGACGATCACCTGGATCCCCGCCTCACCCGACTCCTTGACCGGGGCTCCGCCGAAGAGCCGGGCCGTGGTCTCGGCCCCGGCCTTCCCGCCGGGCCCGTAGGTGACGACGGTGCGCTCCTGGTCCTGGGAGTTCGCCGTGGCGGTGCCGGTGACGGTGAAGCCGCGCGTACGCAGGAGCTCGGCCGCCCGGGCCGCGAGTCCGGTCACCGTGGTGCCGTTGTAGACGGCCACATCGATACCCGTGCCTGAGACGGGCGCGGCGGAGGCGGTGGCCGGCGCGGGCGTCGCTCCCTTGCCACGGCTCGTGCCCGCAGCGTCCTGGCCGTCGATCGTGCGGTCGGCCTTGAGCGTCGCCCACAGCGCGTCGGCCTCCGCTTCCACGATGGCGACGCGGGCCCCCTCGTAGCGCCAGGGAACCGTGAGGAACTTGGTGTTGCGCAGGTCGATGTTCTTCATCGACAGGGCAAACCTCAGCAGTTTGTCCGCCGAGCCGAGGCCCGGGTCGACGGTCATCGCGTCGGTCGCCGCGTTGGCCAGGGGCAGCAGGGTGGTCGGGTTCAGGCCGCGGGACTTGACCTGCTTGATGAGGGAGCCGACGAACGCCTGCTGCCGCTGGATCCTGCCTATGTCGGAGCCGTCACCGATGCCGTGCCGGATTCGTACGTAGTCGAGCGCGCGCTGTCCCGAGACCGTCTGGGGCCCCTTGCCGAAGACCCGCTCGCCCCGGGTGGGGCGCTTGGGGTTCAGGTCCCGCTGGTAGATGTCCTGCGGAAGACAGACGGGTACTCCGCCGACGGCCGAGGTCAGTGCGGAGAAGCCGGCGAAGTCGACGACGACGGTGTGGTCGACGCGCAGACCGGTGAGGTGTTCCACGGTGTTCTGGGTGCAGGCCGGATTGCCCTCGGCCGTCTCCCCCACCGAGAAGGCCGCGTTGAACATGACGTGCTGCTGCGGCGCCGTCCACTCGCCGCCGGGCTTCTTGCAGGCCGGGATGTCGACCAGCGAGTCACGGGGGATCGAGACGGCGACGGCGTGCTTGTGGTCGGCGTAGACGTGCAGCAGGAACGCGGTGTCGGAGCGGCCGACCTCACCCGTGCCGCCGCCCAGTCCGCTGTTGTCGCCCGCACGCGTGTCCGATCCGATGACGAGGACGTTCTGTCCCGCGGACGTGTCGGGCGGCCGGTCGTCGGAGATGCCGTCGGAACTGAACGTGTCGATGCTGCCGGTCAGTTTGAGATATCCCCAGCCGACTCCGGCGACCAGCAGGACGAGGAAGGACAGCCCGATCACCGCCGTGCGCCGCAGCCGGCCTCCCCGGCCCACGGCTCCCTTGTGACTGCCTGTCATCGATCACCCCGTTCGTCCGGCCGCCGTACGGATAGACCGGCATCGGCCTCGCACGGTTGCACGGTTGCGCTGTTAGGTTGCGGTGGCCTCGTGGATCACCGCCGCCGTCCATCCTCGGTCCGATCCCCTGTCCACAACCCGCTGCCGGAAACATTGACCGTAAGACACCCCGTGCCGCCTGCGCCCTGGGCAAATCCCCGCGGATCCTGAAGAGTGGGCCCGCGGTCGCGAAGACGGGGCGCGCCGCTGGGGCCTGCGGGACCACCCCGCCACTTCACGGCCCGCGCGTCCAGGGAACCATAGGGGAAGGGCCGTCGTCCTCTTCGGTGGCGGCCGAAGGAACACTGATCAACGGATCACCGGATCATTGGAGGAAGTTCATGGGTGTGACCCTGGCCAAGGGCGGCAACGTCTCCTTGTCGAAGGAGGCGCCCGGCCTGACCGCGGTGACGGTGACGGTGGGCCTGGGCTGGGACGTGCGGACGACGACGGGCGCCGATCACGACCTCGACGCCAGCGCCCTGCTGTGCTCGGACGCCGGCAAGGTCCTCTCGGATCAGCACTTCGTCTTCTACAACAACCTCAACAGCCCGGACGGTTCCGTCCAGCACACCGGTGACAACCTCACGGGTGAGGGCGAGGGCGACGACGAGTCCATCAACGTGGACCTGGCCGGTGTGCCGGCGAATGTCGCGAAGATAGTCTTTCCGGTCTCCATCCATGACGCGCAGAGCCGGGGGCAGAGTTTCGGCCAGGTGCGCAACGCGTTCATCCGGGTGGTGAACCGCGCCAACGGGGTGGAGCTCGCCCGTTACGACCTGAGCGAGGACGCCTCGACCGAGACGGCGATGGGCCTGTTCGGCGAGCTGTACCGGCACGGTGCGGAGTGGAAGTTCCGTGCGGTGGGCCAGGGTTACGCATCCGGGCTGGCCGGCATCGCGACGGACTACGGCGTCAACGTCTGACCGCCGGCACGGTGTGCGCCCGGGCCCTGTGCCCGTCCCGGAGTTCCGGGGCGGGCACAGGGCCCCGTTGCGTTACCCTTCCTCGCTCCCCCGCCCCGATCCGGCCGGGATCCGGCTGATGCGGCTCGGCCACCAGGCCTTGGGGCCGATGTCCACGACCAGCGCCGGGGCCAGCAGCGAACGCACCACCAGGGTGTCCAGCAGCACTCCGAACGCCACGATGAACGCGATCTGGGCGAGGAACGCCAGCGGGATCACGATGAGCGCAGCGAAGGTGGCGGCCAGCACCACTCCGGCGGAGGTGATGACCCCGCCCGTGCTCACCAGCCCTCGCAGCACTCCCTGTCGGGCCCCGTGCTCCAGGGCCTCCTCCCGGACCCGTGACATCAGGAAGATGTTGTAGTCGA
>NZ_JAELVH010000108.1 GCF_019399235.1 Streptomyces poriferorum
ACCACCCCGGTGCCGCCGACCCGCGTCGGCGGCACCGGGGTGGTGCAGTGGGCCCGCAGCCCCTCCACCGCCAACCGCTGGCTGCCCGAGGTGGAGGAGCTCATCAGCCCGCTCGCGTACGCCTGCGGGCGCGAAGCCGCCGACGCGCGGGGGCGCGTTTCGTAGGGTGGCCCCCACAGCACGGGGACTTCGAAGGGCGCTGGTGATGACGGACCGGACAGACAGTGAAAAAGCCGACCGGGCCGTCGAGCCCGACGTACCGCGGGCGACGCCGCCCGCGGTACGCGTGGAAGGGCTGTGGAAACGTTTCGGCGACCACACCGCGGTCGCCGGGATCGATCTGGTGCTGCCCGCGGGCAAGTTCATCGGCTTGGTGGGCCCCAACGGCGCCGGCAAGACCACCACGCTCTCCATGGTCACCGGTCTGCTCCGCCCGGACCTCGGCCGGATCGAGATCGGCGGACGCGACGTCTGGCGCGATCCGGTCGAGGTGAAGTCCCGCATCGGAGTCCTGCCCGAGGGCCTGCGGCTCTTCGAGCGCCTCTCGGGGCGCGAACTTCTCGCCTACACCGGCCGGTTGCGCGGACTGCCGGGCGAGGACGTGGACAGCAGGGCCAACCAGCTGCTGGACGTCCTGGACCTGGCGGGCGCCCAGCACAAACTGGTCATCGACTACTCGACGGGCATGCGCAAGAAGATCGGGCTCGCCGCGGCACTGCTGCACAACCCCGAAGTGCTGTTCCTGGACGAGCCGTTCGAGGGCGTCGACCCGGTGTCGGCGCAGACCATCCGCGGGGTACTGGAGCGCTACACCGGCTCGGGGGCCACCGTCGTCTTCTCCAGTCATGTCATGGAGCTCGTCGAGTCGCTCTGCGACTGGGTGGCCGTCATGGCGGCGGGCACCATCCGCGCCCAGGGCACCCTCGCCGAGGTCCGCGGCGACGCGTCCTCGCTGCAGAACGCCTTCCTGGAACTCGTCGGCGCCGGCGGCCGCGACGACAGCGCCGCCCTGGACTGGCTCGGCGGTGCCCGATGAGCGTGCTCGACGCCCCGGCCGGCTCCGGCCCCCGCACGAGCCGCCCGGCCGGCGGCACGGAGCTGGTCCCCGTGCTCGTACGGCTGAAGCTCGCCCTGCTCCGCAACGGGCTGCGGCAGTCGGCCGGCCGCCGGGCCGTGTACATCGCCTCCGTCGTCGCCACCCTGCTGATCGCCCTGGGCCAGCTGATCGGCCTGATCGCGCTGCGTGGCAACGCCCACGCGGGCTCCCTCGTCGTGCTGCTGGCCGCGGTGCTGGCGGCCGGCTGGGCCGTGATGCCGCTCTTCTTCGCCGCCGGTGACGAGACCCTCGACCCGAGCCGCCTCGTGATGCTTCCGCTGCGGCCCCGCCCCCTGATCGCCGCGCTCCTGGTGTCGTCGCTGGTCGGCATCGGCCCACTGTTCACGCTCTGCCTGGCGGCCGGATCGGTGACCGCGCTGGCGCACGGGGCGGGCGCGGTGGTCTTCGCCGTCCTCGCGGCCCCGCTGACCCTGCTGGTCTGCGTCGCGCTGGCCCGGGCCGTCGCCACGGCCAACACCCGGCTGCTGACCTCGCGCAAGGGCCGCGATCTCGCGGTGCTCAGCGGGCTCGTGATCGCGGTCGGGATCCAGGGCGTCAACTTCGGCGTCCAGCGGCTCAGCCGGGCCGGCGGGCTCTCCGCACTCGACCCGGCGGCGGACGTGGTGCGCTGGCTGCCGCCCGCCTCGGCGATCGGCTCGGTGGACTCCGCCTCGCAGGGGGCGTACGGGCGGGCCGCCTTGCAGCTGCTCCTCTCCGCGGCCGCACTCGTCGTGCTGCTGGCGCTGTGGCGGCGCAGCCTGGAGAAGCTGATGACGGAGCCGGACGGCTCGACGCTCTCCGCCGCCGAACCGGCCCGTACGGAGTCCGGCACGGCCGGCTCCGGCTTCTGGGCGCTGTTCCCCGAGGGACGCACCGGCACGGTGATGCAGCGCAGCCTGCGGTACGTCGCCCGGGACCCGAAGACCAAGGCCGCCTGGGTGACGGCGCTGGCGATCGGGCTGATCGTGCCGCTGTTCAACGCCCTCCAGGGCACGGGGTCGTTGTACTTCGCGTGCTTCGGCGCCGGGATGCTCGGCATTCAGATGTACAACCAGTTCGGGCAGGACACCTCGGCCTTCTGGATGGTGGCGCTGACGATCTCCTCGGCCCGTGACGCGTATCTGGAACTGCGGGCGCGGGCGCTGGCCCTGCTGCTGATCACCCTGCCGTACACGGTGGTGGTGACGGTCCTGACGGCGGCGGTGCTCGGGGACTGGGCGGCGCTGCCGGGGGTCATGGGGCTGTCGTTCGCGCTGCTGGGCGCGATGCTGGCGACGGGCGCGGTGGCCACGGCGAGCTTCCCTTACTCGATCCCGCAGGACGGTGCGTTCAAGAACGTGGCGCCCGGGCAGGCCGGGCTCGCCTGGATCTCGATCTTCGGCGGCATGGTCTCGGCGGCGCTGCTGTGCTCCCCCGTGATCGGCCTGACGGTCTGGCTGCATCTCGCCGACGCGGAGAACCGGCTGTGGCTCCTGCTGCCGGGCGGGGCCGTCTACGGGGCCCTGATCGGCTGGGCCGGACTGCGGGTCGCCGCGCCCCGCACGGCGGACCGGCTGCCGGAGATCCTGACGGCTGTCAGCAAGGGGTGACGGGCGGACGGGCGGCTCCACCCTCGGGCCCGGCGGGTCCCCCGTGAGGCCCGGCGGGTCCCCGTGGGACCCGGCGGCTCCCCGTGGCCGGGCGGCTCCCCCTGGGCCCGGGCCCCGACCGTTACGGGGCCACCGGTTCCCGGTCGTCCCGGGTGTCCTCGGCGAGCTGCTCCAGGAAGGGTTCGACCGCGGCGCGCCAGCCCTCGGGCCGGTCGTAGTGGACGAGGTGTCCGGCGTCGGCCACCTCCGCGTACTGTCCGCGGGGCAGCACCCGGACCATCTCCTGGGCCTCCGCCCGCCCCAGCTCGCCGTCCAGGCCGCGCAGGACCAGGGTCGGGCAGCGGACCTGGGCCAGCTCCTCCCAGTGCGCGTCGTGGACCCAGGTGGCGCGGGACCGGAGCATCTGCCGGCGGGAGAAGACGGGCCGCCATCCGTCGGCCCGCTCGGCCATCACCTCGGCGAAGAACTCACCGCGGGACGGATTGGGCCGTTCCACCCAGGGGTCGTCCTCGCCGAACCACTTCCGTACGTCGGACAGCGTGGCGAAGGGCAGCGGCCAGGATCCGAACCAGTCCTCCCACTCCCGCTGCGAGGCCGCGCCCAGCGCCGAGGCCCGCATGTCGCAGATGACCAGGGCCCGGACGAGGTCGGGGCGCTTGGCGGCGAGCTGCCAGGCGGTGAGCGCTCCCATGGAGTGCCCGACGAGGGTGACGGGGGCGAGGCCGAGCTGTTCGATCGCTGCCTCCGCGTCGCCGACGTACGCCTCGCGGGTGTACGGGCCCTCGGCCGGCTTCTCGCTGCGGCCGTGTCCGCGCTGGTCGAGGCCGACCGCCCGGTGCCGCTCGGCGAGCCAGCGGGTGGTGGAGGCCCAGTGCGAGGCCCGGCCCATCAGTCCGTGGAGCAGTAAGACACCTCCGGGGCGATCCGCTTCCGCGCGCCCCTTGGGCGGGTCCGCGAACTCCCAGGCCGCGAGGCGTACGCCGTCGGTTCCGGTCACATCGATGCGCCGCACCATCTGTTCTGGCACCCCCTTCTGGTCCCTCGATCACCATGTGGTCGCGTCGGCCAGACTATCGAACCTTTATTCGAAAACCGGGTTCCGGCACACAACACCGCTCGTTCGAGTGACTGCCTCTCAGGATTGACGTCGGCCACGGAGGGGAGATCTTCTCCGGGAGGCGGGCCACTCGGGGATGAGGGCTCGCGGGAACCGACCTCGAGAGCTCGGGGCTCCAGGTCGGGACAGGGGAGGACAGGCCCCGGCGCCTTGCGGCGCCGGGGCCATCCGTCATTTCAGGACCGCTCGCCACAGCCGCGTGCGCGGACCGGGCCCGCGGGACCGCGGGAGCCCGCTCCCGGCGCGCAGTCCGGACATGGTGCGCAGTCCGGACATGGTCCACAGGCCGGACATGCCAGCACGACGGGCGCATTCCCTGCTCCCCTCCCCGACCGCGCGGCCAGACGGCCGACACTCTCAGGTATCCCTCAGCCACAGACTGGCACGCGATCCGTCCGGGCGCTGCAATTCCGGACGGAAAAACGGAAAACGGACGTCAGCACCCGCTGATCGTCCGCCACCCGCACTTCGGCGCCTGCTCACTTTCCGAGCATCGCCACGTTCAACACCGCACCGGATGCGGCGCCGCACGCTCCTTCACAACCGCCGCGCAACGCGCCACGTTCAGCGCTTCGCCACGAACACGTGCGACGCGACCTCGGAGTCCAGCTCCGCCGCCTCGCCGCTGCTGCCGACCAGCACTCCGCCGGGCGACTGCGTCACGCTGACCACCGAACCGGGCTGCACGCCCGCCCGCCGCAGCGTGTACATCAGCTGGGCGTCCGTCTGGATCGGCTCACCGATCCGGCGGACCACCACGGTCTTGCCGTCGGCACCCGGGTCGAGCTCCGCCAGGCTGACCATGCTCTCGTCGAGGAACGGGTCGGCCTCGGCCTTCTCGCCCAGCTCCTCCAGGCCCGGGATGGGATTCCCGTACGGGGACTCGGTCGGGTGGCGCAGCAGCTCCAGCACCCGCCGCTCCACGGCCTCGCTCATCACGTGCTCCCACCGGCATGCCTCGGCGTGGACCTGCTCCCACTCCAGGCCGATCACGTCGACGAGCAGGCACTCGGCGAGCCGGTGCTTGCGCATCACGCGGGTCGCCAGCCGGCGCCCTTCCTCCGTCAGCTCCAGGTGCCGGTCCCCCGCGACCTGCACCAGGCCGTCGCGCTCCATCCGCGCCACCGTCTGGCTGACGGTGGGACCGCTCTGGTCCAGCCGTTCAGCGATCCGGGCGCGCATGGGGACCACGCCTTCCTCTTCGAGTTCGAGGATGGTGCGGAGGTACATCTCCGTTGTGTCGATCAGTCCGGACATTCGTGCCCCTCGATGCAGTCGTGCGCTGGCCCTCGTCCAATTCTGACGCATAGCACGGACAACCGTGCCTCACCGTCCGAACGAGCTGTCCCCGCGGGGCCCGGAACGGCCTGCGCGGTATTGACATGTCACTGGTCCAGACCGCAACGTGATCGGCGGCAAGGACGTCCCGCGCACACCCCCACCCCGCCGGAAAGGCCCTCCTCGATGAGCGAAAGCAAGCTGGCCGGTCAGTTCTTCGACGCAGCGATCGGCCTGCTGGAGCGGGTGCGCGACGAGGAGTCCGGCTCCATCGCGGCCGCCGGTGCCGCCATCGCCGACACCGTCGTGGCCGGCGGCAGGCTCTTCGCCTTCGGCGCCGGGCACTCCTCGCTGGCCGCCCAGGACGTCGTCTACCGCGCGGGCGGCCTCGCACTCATGAACGTGCTGGCCGTCCCCGGCACCCTCGGCGTCGACGTCATGCCGGCGACCCTCGGCTCCGCCCTGGAGCGGGTCGACGGCCTCGCGGGCGCGGTGCTCGACTCCAGCCCGGCGAAGGCGGGCGACGTCCTCGTGATCATCTCGCTCTCCGGCCGCAACGCCCTGCCGGTCGAGATGGCGCTGAACGCGCGCGCGCTGGGCCTGAAGGTCATCGGCGTCACCTCGGTCGCGTACGCGGAAGGCACCCGGTCCCGGCACAGCTCGGGCGGATTCCTCCGTGACCACTGCGACATCGTCCTCGACAGCAAGATCTCCATCGGCGACGCGGAACTGGACGTCGACGGCATCGAGGCCCCCTTCGCCCCCGCGTCGACGGTCGTCACCAGCGCGATCATGCAGTCGATGATGGCCGCCGCGGCCGAGAGCCTGCTGGAGCGGGGCGTCGAGCCGCCGCTGCTGCGGTCGGGCAACGTCGACGGGGGCCACGAGTGGAACGGGCGCGTGATGACGGAGTATGCGGACCGGATCTTCTACCGCCACTGACCGCCCGCCCGCCACTGACCGCCCGGCCGGCCGGGCGGTCGGGCCACCGTGCGAGCATGCCGCCATGACATCCGGCCGGATCATCTTCCTCAACGGGACATCCAGTTCGGGGAAGTCCAGCATCGCCCGGGAGCTGCTGGACATCCTCGACGACGGCGTGTTCTTCCATCTGGCGGTCGACAGCTTCAACGCGATGCGCAGCAAGCGGGAGCTCGGGGAACGGGAGCTCGACGCCGCGCTGCGGCGGACCAGGATGGGCTTCCACCGCTCGATCGCCGCCATGGCCGAGGTGGGCAACGACGTCGTGGTCGACCATGTGCTGAGCGAGCCGTGGCGTCTGCTCGACTGCCTGGCGGTGCTGCCGCCGGAGAACGTCCTGTTCGTCGGCGTCCGCTGTCCGCTGGACGAGCTGGTCCGCCGCGAGGAGGCCCGGGGCGACCGCCCGCCGGGGCTCGCGGCCTTCCAGTACGACCTGGTCCACGCCCACGGCGACTACGACCTGGAGTGCGACACCGGCACGACGAGCCCGCGCGCCTGCGCCCAGCACATCAAGGCGTTCCTCCCGCACCGCACCGGCCCCACCGCCTTCACGCGCCTGCGCCGGCGGCATCTGGCGGGCGGACAGTAGCTGTTGGAGAGGCAGAGACCGTGCGGTCCGGTTACCGTCACCCCCCATGACGGGTACTCACGAGGAACCCGACGTGTCCGGCCCGGCGGCCTCCGACCCGACGGCCTCCCGCCTCGTCAACGCCCTTGCCGCAGCCCGGCCGAAGGCACGCACCGCGATCCGCGCGGCGCGACAAGCAGCACGCTCGCAGGTCCGGGAACCTGCGTGAGGAGCCGATGCGGCACCGAATCAGCGGAACAAGACCCTCCGCGGCGATCAGCGCTTACTGTCCGCCATATGACGCATATGAGGAAGATCCAGACGCGCCGCACGGCAGTGGCGCTCGTCGGCGCGGCAGCTGCCCTGATATTGGGCGTGGGCGGGGCGATCGCGGCAGCCGACCAGGACGGCGGACCCTCCGACCCGACCCCTGTGCCCACAGAGACGTCCGATTCGGGAAGCGGCGGGGTCGCAGGCGGCGCGGACAGCGGCGGCGTCAGTGGTTCGGGCGGCGCAGACAGTGGCGGCGCGGACAGTGGCGGCGCGGACAGTGGCGGCGCGGACAGCGGCGGCGCGGACAGCGGCGTCGTCAGTGGTTCGGGCGGCACCGATGGCGGCGGCTCCAGCGGCGCGGATGCGGGGGCCTCCGGTGGTACCGAGTCCCCCTCCCCCACGGACGGGCCCACATCTCAGCCCACGGACCCGGCAAGCCTGGACGACCTGGCGGAACGCATCGACGGCCTGGAGAAGAAGGTCGATGAGCTGCCCACCAAGACGGAGCTGGCCGACGCGCTCCGTGCCTTCGCCGACGAGTTGGACCCGCAGGACTGAGCTCACGGGGCATGCTGCGGCGCACCTGGGACAGCCCTCAGAGGCTGTCCCGCACCGCCTGCCCCAGGTCCACCGACGCCGCCACCCGGTCCGCGACGCTCTCCGCGTACACCGCGTCCGGGCGCTCGAAGGCGGCGCGGTGGGCGGAGCGCAGGAACGTCACCACGCCCAGGGTCCGGCCCCGGCTGCGCAGCACCACGCACAGCGCGTGCACCGCGTCGGCCGGCCAGCGGCGCTCCGTCGCCCACTCCCCGGCCGCCTGCGGTGACCCGGCACCCGCCGACGCCCGCACCGAGCCCGTACGGTCCAGCGACTGGAGGGCCGGGTGGCCCGGGGCGTACCGCAGCGGGATGCCGCCGCCGGCCACCGGGAGGCACGGGCCCGGGGCGTCGGACGGGGTCGCCGCGGCGCGCACCAGGCGGTCGCCGGCCACCAGGTCGATCAGCGCATGGTCGGCGAAGCCCGCGAGGGCGTAGTCCAGCGACGACGTGGCCGCCTCCATCGGGTCCTCGCACTCGGCGGCCGACCGTGAGGCCCGGTGCAGCTGGCTGGACCTGAACCGGGCCCGGTCCGCCTCCTGGGCCGCCAGCTTCGCCGCCGTCACGTCCTGGAACAGCCAGCCGACGCCCAGCGGCACCGGCTCCTCCGCGAGCGGCGAGGCCAGGCGCAGGAAGCCGCTGCGCCAGCAGCGGCGCCGGTCGCCGTCGCCCGTCCGCAGCGTCACCCACAGCTCGGCGGAGGCGGGCGGCGCGCCCTCGGCCAGTACGTGCTGGAGGGCGCCCTCCAGGTCCTCGACGCCCTGCACGATCAGCTCGCCGAGCGGCCGGCCGAGCAGCGTGGTACGGCCACCGCCCAGGGCGCGGGCCGCGTGCGCGTTGACGACGGTCGGCCGCAGGTCCACGTCCACGAGGACGACACCCCACGACGCGTCCTCGAACAGTGCCTCGCTCAGCGCGATGGACCGCTCCAGGTCGATCTGCGCATGGACCTCGCTGAACGCGCAGTACACCCCGGCGGGCTTCCCGTCCGCGCTCCGCACCCCGGCCGACTGGGTCCGCACGAGCACCCGCCCGCCGTCCTTGCGCAGCAGCGCGAACTCGTGGACCTGCCGCCCGGGCCCGTCCATGACGGCCATCAGCCGTCCCTGCACCTCACCCGCGTCCGCCCGCCGCACGGCCCATCCGGCGAACCCGGGCCGCCCGACGGCCTCCTCGGCGGACCAGCCGAGGATGCGCTCGGCCTCACGGTTCCAGTGGGTGACGGTCCCGTCCGCGTCGAAGGCGCAGAGAGCCGCGTCCATCCCGTCGAGGAGAGCCGCCAGCAGCTCCGCCCCGGACACCGGACCGGGGCCGTCGGGACCGAGAGCGTCGGTCGTTCCGCTGGTCGTGGAAGCACTCATCCCGGACCCCCGACAGGTCGTGTCCGCCATTGCCGCACGTCAGACCATTGAACTCGAACGTGACCCAGCACACAGCGACTTCCCCGAAATAAATGACTCCGATAATTCGGTTGTGCGGCGCCGGGGGGCTTCCTAGGCTGAAGCCACACGTAGGGAAAGGAGGTGTTCCGGAAGTGATTTCTTCTCGGACTCGTGAGGTGACTGCGGGCTGACGCCCGTTGTCGCGCTCTTGCAGTGCAGGCCGGTCATCGGCCAATCCCAAGCAGTCACCGACCCGCAGGCTCGCCGGTAAGTCCGGCCGGCTCCTCCGCAAGGAGGGACCAGAGCCTGCGGGTTTCTGCATGTCGGGGCCCGTCCTACGGGCAGAGCCGCTCCACGCGCCACTTGCCGCTCTCCCTCACGTACCGCAGCCGGTCGTGGAGCCGGTTCTCGTGGCCCTGCCAGAACTCGATCGTCTCGGGGACGACGCGGAAGCCGCCCCAGTGCGGGGGCGCGGGAACCTTCTCGCCCTCCGGGTAGCGGGCCTCGAGGTCCTCGTAGCGGCGGATCAGCTCCTCCCGGGAGCCGATCACGGTCGACTGCTCGCTCGCCCACGCGCCGAGCTGGGAGCCGTGGGGGCGGGTACGGAAGTAGGCGACCGTCTCCTCGCGGGGGACGCGGGACGCGGTGCCGGTGACGATGACCTGGCGGGCCAGGGGGTGCCAGGGGAAGAGCAGCGACACGTGCGGGTTGGCGGCGAGTTCCCGGCCCTTGCGGGAGTCGTAGTTGGTGAAGAAGACGAAGCCGCTCTCGTCGTACATCTTCAGCAGGACGGTGCGGGAGGACGGGCGGCCCTCGGGGGTGGCCGTGGAGACCACCATGGCGTTCGGCTCGTGGAGCATGCCGCCGGCGGCGACCTGCCGGAACCAGTGGGCGAACTGCCGCATGGGATCGGCGGCGAGTCCGTCCTCGGTGAAGGCCTCGGACCGGTACTGCTCGCGCATCGCGGCAGGATCAGTGGTGGAATCGAAGGAGGAGTCTGCGGTGGGCACGGTGTCATCCTGCCGCAGCGGCCGGACACAGGTCGTAAGGAGGTCCGCCCGCCGTTACGCGGTGGAACGGGAAGCTGTGCCGGATGTCACGCTTCCCGGTCACGTCGGAACCCGCCAGTATCTTGGGTGGGCCCTGGGGCCCGCCCGCAGCCGCCGATCCGAGGGAGCCGCCTGATGTCCGACTTCGTACCCGGACTCGAAGGAGTCGTCGCGTTCGAAACGGAGATCGCCGAACCCGACAAGGAAGGCGGTTCGCTGCGCTACCGAGGCGTCGACATCGAGGATCTCGTCGGCCAGGTGTCGTTCGGCAACGTGTGGGGCCTGCTGGTCGACGGGGCGTTCGCCCCCGGCCTGCCGCCCGCCGAGCCGTTCCCGATCCCGGTGCACTCCGGTGACATCCGGGTCGACGTCCAGTCCGCCCTGGCGATGCTCGCCCCCGTGTGGGGCCTGAAGCCGCTGCTGGACATCGACGAGGAGACCGCGCGCAACGATCTGGCGCGCGCCGCCGTCATGGCGCTCTCGTACGTCGCGCAGTCCGCGCGCGGACAGGGCCGGCCGATGGTGCCGCAGAGCGAGATCGACAAGGCGGGGTCCGTGGTCGAACGGTTCATGATCCGCTGGCGCGGTGAGCCGGATCCCCGGCATGTGAAGGCCGTCGACGCGTACTGGACCTCGGCCGCCGAGCACGGCATGAACGCCTCGACGTTCACCGCCCGCGTCATCGCCTCCACGGGCGCCGACGTGGCCGCCGCGCTGTCCGGCGCGGTGGGCGCCATGTCGGGCCCGCTGCACGGCGGCGCCCCGTCCCGCGTCCTCGGCATGATCGAGGAGATCGAGCGGACCGGCGACGCCACCGCGTACGTGAAGCAGGCCCTGGACCGGGGCGAGCGCCTGATGGGCTTCGGCCACCGCGTCTACCGGGCCGAGGACCCCCGTGCACGCGTCCTGCGCCGGACCGCCGAGGAGCTGGGCGCTCCGCGCTTCGAGGTCGCGCAGGCGCTGGAGAAGGCCGCGCTGGAGGAGCTGCACGCGCGGCGCCCGGACCGGGTGCTGGCGACGAACGTGGAGTTCTGGGCGGCGATCATGCTGGACTTCGCGGAGGTTCCGGCGCACATGTTCACGTCGATGTTCACGTGTGCGCGTACGGCGGGCTGGTCGGCGCACATCTTGGAGCAGAAGCGGACGGGGCGCCTCGTGCGGCCCTCGGCGAAGTACGTCGGGCCGCCGACGCGCAGCCCGCGGGAGATCGAGGGGTACGAGCAGCTGGCGGACCTCGGGAACTGACGCTCCTGGACGGACGAAGAGCGAAGAGTGACGGGCACGGCCGCCCTCCCGGAGGGCGGCCGTGCCCGTCGCGCATCTGTGCCGTGCCTGTGGCGAGCCTGTGTCATTCCCGCCTCAGTCTGAGGTGGGCGTCGCGGCGCGCCTGGTTGACGCACCACCGTCGTCGTGTGGCTTCGCCATGCCCGGTCTCATCACCGGGGCTTCGTCCAGTTGTTGAACGTTCCGGCTGTCGTACAGAGCAGCCCTCACTGCCAGTTAGGCCAAAATGACACACAAGGGACGCATCGTCTCCGCAGTTGCCCTCACCACCCTGTGCCTCGGCCTCACGGCCTGCAACGACGGCGAGGACTCGGCGGCACAGGAATCGCCGTCGGCCTCCGCCCCGGCGTCGTCCGACCCGGCGTCGTCCGACCCGAGCAGCGAGAGCCCGTCGGCAGACCCCGGCGACGACGCTCCGGCCGGTGGCGACGTCACCGCACCGGGCACGAAGCTCAAGATCGGTGACCGAGCGGTCGTGCCGTTCAAGTACGGGACCGACAAGAAGGGCACGATCGCCGTGACGGTCACGGCGATCGAGAAGGGCACCGAGGCCGACATGGCCCCGTTCGGTGAGAAGGCGAAGGGCATGACGCCCTACTACATCCGGATGAAGGTGGAGAACGTCGGCGGCACCGACCTGGCGTACTCGTCGCTGAGGCTGCGCGGCAACCTGGCGGGCGGCGGCCCCACAGGCGTCATCCTGATCGGCGACCTCCCGGGCAAGTGCGACAGCGAGACGGCCCCGCGCGACTTCACCGCCAAGGGCGCCTCGTACGAGACCTGCTCGCTCAGCGCCACGAAGACCGATCCCATCGCGGTCGCCTCGTTCGAGGAGGGTGACGCGTACAGCGACAGCCCGGTCCTCTGGACCAGCTGACGACCCGTACCCGTGTCCGCGCGCCGGGCATCTCGTACTTGACGACATGCCCGGCCGGCGGCCGGCCGCTTCCGGGCGGCGGCCCGCAAGCCCGAAAGGCCGGCCGCGATGACGGCGAGGGTTACGAGCGGGCGTTACGGATCTCCCGCGGCGGTCCGCCGGAACGCGGCCCGGTCGTGCGGGCCGCGTTCCGGTTTCCGTGCGGGTGACGCCGGCGGGCCACCGGCCGCGCAGGGCGCGGGATCAGCGGCACTTTCCGTTCAGCCAGGCCGTGAAATCACTCGTCCAGGAGGTGGCCATCGGGACCGAGTTGACCGGGGAGCCGTACTTGTTCAGCTTGTACTGCCAGTAGGCGAAGTGGTTCGAGGCCGCCGGAGCCGGCTCCTCCCAGTGGAACTCGGGGTCGTCGATCCAGTGGGGATAGTTCTCCAGTGACGCGCCGAGACCGGCCGCCGTGACGCGCTTTACGAGTTCGGGCCGCAGCTCGTCGTCCAGCGTGTAGATCATGATCCTCTGCGTGGCGGCCTTCTCCGCGATGGGTGCGATGACCTCGTTCCAGGCGGCCTCGCTGACGGACTCCTCGCCGTGGAGCAGGAGCGGCTTCGTCTCTTCCTTGAGCTCCACGAAAGCGGCCATCTGCTTGCTCCTGGCGCTGTCGAGCCACTCCCGGAAGGTGTAGACGGTCTCGCCGGCGTACGGGCCGTAGGCGATCTTGCGGCCCTTGAGCTGGTCGGCGCCGGTGGCCCACCGCATCTCCGCGATGTCGAACTTGGTGCCGGTCAGCCCCCTGGTCGTGCTGTTGTGCCACATCACGGCCTTGGTGCCGTCCTTGGTGAGCCGGAGATCGGCTTCCACACCGCTCGCGCCCCAGCTCTTCTGCTGAGCGAGGCCCGTGGGGTGGTTCGGCTGCCGGATCTGATCCCGGTCGTAGCTGTCGGCCCCGTCGGGGTATCCACCGTGTCCGAAGACCGCCGGACAGGCCGGCAGCGAACTGTTGTAGCGCTCGATCGTGGCGACCCTGGCGAAGGTCCAGTATTCGATGGGTGTGCTCTGCCAGCTGTGCAGCGCGTCGACGAGGGTCCCGTCGGCCCGGGCGGTGAAGGTGAGGGCTGCCACCAGTCCGCCCTCGTAGCCGTAGAGGGCGCCGACGTCGGCACGGCCGTCCCCGTTGTAGTCGCCGGAGACCAGGTACATCCTGGCCCGGTCGTAATCCCCCATCTTCGCGTTCAGCAGCTCCCGCTGGCCGCCGAACCTACCGGCGGCGTCGAGGCCGAAGCCGAACAGGGCGTCGCGTCCGTCGGCGTAGTCGTACCAGGTGGCGAACTCGTCGCGGCCGTTGCCGTCGAAGTCCCCCGAGACCACGCTCACCCGGTCGAACTGCCAGCCGTCGGCCTCCCAGCCGCTCACGGGCTCGGCGAAACCGCCGTCCGGCTTGCCGGAGAAGGCCATCAGCCGCACCGTGCCCGCCGTGTAACTGTCCAGGACCCCGAGGTCGTCGCGACCGTCGCCGTCGTAGTCACCGGTGGCGAACTTCATCCGCTCGACCTCCCATCCGTCGGCGTCGGTGCGCGCGAAGGAGGAGAAGGGGACGGCGAAACCGCCGTCGGGGTTCGCCAGGAACGTGAAGAGCTTGTCGTCGCCGTTGCGGTAGTCGTACCAGGCGGCAATGTCGTCGCGGCCGTCGCCGTCGAAGTCACCGGCCTGCGCGGTGATGGCGTCGAAGGTCCAGTTCCCCGGCTCCACGGACCATGAGGGGACGTAGTCGGCGAAGGTTCCGTTTCCCGTGCCGAGCCAGGTGAAGAGGGAGACCTTCCCGCTGTCGTAGCCGTAGAAGGCTGCTACGTCGCCGATGCCGTCACCGTTGAAGTCGCCGGTGACCCGCTTCATGTGCTCGGCCCAGAACTTGCCCTTGGGCGTCTCCCAGCCGGGCGCGGGCGGGGCGAAGCCTCCGTCGGCCCGGGCGGTGAAGGTGTGGATGGCGTCATGGCCGTCGGAGTAGTCGTACCAGGAGGCCATGTCACTTCGGCCGTCGCCGTTGTAGTCGTGGTGCGGGGCGGTTCCGGCGGCGCTCGCGGTGGCGGCGCGCGGTCCGCCGTTGCTGCCGGTCATGGAGGTGGAACTGACGGCGGGCCAGTCCGGATCGGTGGAGCTGTACTGCGACGCGACCGTCGCCGGCCGTTCCACGCCCACACCGACGGCGGATCCTTGCACGCCGAAGACGGCACACAGAAGTGCCGTGCCCACTATGCCAAAACGTCTCTTCATTCGACTTCCCAGCCCCTTGCCGCAGCGAGATGAAGGAGGGAAGAGGCCACCCGCGTTCCGGCGGGCCCGCGCCCGCCCCCCGGGAACAGCTCCGGCGCGGGGCGGTTCGGACGGAACGCCTTCTCGCCTCGTACGGCGATGCGTTCGCCCGCGGATCAGGTCCCAGGTTGTCGGCGAACGTGCTGAATGCCGCCTGGTCCATCCGTGCACGAAGCGCGCTCTGCGACCGCCCCGTCGCGCGGATTCCAGGCATATTAACTGACAGTAGGACTGATGAATCGGCCGAGAACAGCGGCCCCGTCATGCAGAGGCGGCCGGACCGGCCGAACGGGCACTCACAGAGGCCGGGTTGGTATCGGACCAGGGGGCGGAGACGGCCCGCTTCCGCGGTCCCCGCGGGAGCAACCGCACACATACCCGGGTCAAGGCCGCGCGCAGGTCCGGAAGCCGATCGCGATCGTGTACGCGTCCCAGGTACCGGGCCGCGACGGGCCGTTACGGATGTCGTCCGTACGGCGACGTCGGCCGCCCCGGACCACGGCCATCCGTATCCACCGACAGGAACCAGGTACGCACCAGGCTCTAGAGCTTGCCGGCGAGGACCACGATGCGGTGGCCGCCCAGCCTGCGGCCGATCTCACGGGTGAAGCCGGAGGTGAGCTCCGCCCAGCCCCAGAAGGTGAACCCGAGGTGCCCGCACGCGTAGTAGTCGTCCTCCCAGCTCCACCGGTCGATCCCGCAGGCGCCGAGGCAGGACGGGCAGTGCACGATCCCTTCGCCACCGCCCTCGGCCCAGTCGTGGAACCGCCCCTCGAACGGCTCCCAGGCGGAGTCGATGGGCTCCCACACCTCGTCGACCAGCCGGATCTCGGTCCGGCAGAGCGGGCAGACAGCCGCGCCCACGTCTCCTTGGCCGCTGTCGAAGACCGTACGGCCGGTCTGGACGTGGAGCCCGTTGGACCACAGGTCGACCGGGTCCGGGTCATCGACGGCCTTGGCGAAGTGCGGGCCGGGCGCGTGACCGTATCCGTCGCCGCCCAGGACGCAGTCGGTGCGCTCGGCGGCCACGATGCCTTCGGCGATCAGCCAGTCCAGGACCCGGGCCCCGAGCTCCTGCGCGTCCCGCTCGGTGGCGTCGAGGTCGACGACCGTCTGGAAGTAGTCCCCCATGATTCCCCTCGGTTCCTCAGCTCGAGTCGTGCAACGGGCGGACGCGCGCGCCGGCGGGCCTCACGGCAACGGGCGCGTCAGCCAGACCACTTCGCCCTTCTCCTCCATCGAGACACGGTGCCGCTCGAACCCGAGCTTCTCGAGAACGCGGAACGACGGTGTGTTCGCCGCGTCGACGGTCGCCCCGAGCCGCTCCCGCCCCGTCGCCGCGGCGGCGTCGAGCACCGCGCGGGCCGCCTCGGTGGCGTAGCCGTGGCCGTGCACCCGTTGGAAGAGCTCGTACGCGATCTCGGGCTCCTCCGGCGTGGAGCGGCCGATGATCAGCCCGCAGTAGCCGATGAAGTCGCCCTCGACGCGGCGCTGGATGGGCAGGAGCGCGATCCCCGTCGTCTCCGTCGCCGCGATCAGCCGCGCGATAAGTGCCCGGGTGTACTCGAGCGTGGACGTCCCTTCGCCGCGTTCGGCGCGCAGGGCGCGGAGTTCGGCGGCGTCCGAATCCGCCCACGGGCGCAGGATCAGCCGCTCCGTCTCCAGGTGGAACGACATCGTCTCGTACGTGGCCATGCCCCGCCCCTGCCCTCCACGGATCCAGCCGAATCATGTGCCCCGGACGACGTCAGGGACGGTTGAGGCCCCACGTCTGGAGGACGAACGGCCGGCCCTTCTCCTCGCCCTCGATCAGGGGTACGTCGAGGAGGCTGAAGCCCGTCCTCTTCGCCACCGCGACGCTGGACGTGTTCTCGGCCTCCAGCTCCAGGATCACCTGCTCCACGCCCAGTTCCTCGAAGGCGTACGCGGCCATCACCCGCACCGCCCGCGCGGCCAGGCCCTGGCCGCGGTGTGCGGGGCCGACCGCGTAACCGATCTCGTTGCCCTCGGGGGCACGCCGCAGCATGACCTCGCCGAGTGCCGCGCCACCGTCGGTGGTGATGGCGAGCAGGACCGTCGTGCCCTCACGCCGCAGCTGCCGGGCCCGGTCCAGTCGCATCCGGGCGGCCTTCTCGTCGAAGGGCGAGACGATCGGGGTCCAGTGCGCGACGTCGGGGTGGTCGAAGAGGTCCGGCATCGCTGCCAGGTCCGCCTCCGTCCAGTCGCGCAGGACGAGCCCTTCGCCCGTGAGTTCGATGTGGTCGGGGAAGGGGGGTGTGGTGGTGCCGCTCATGCTGCGGACCATATACGCGCAACTTGCTGACACCAAGGCGATTCCTGGGACACACTCTGGCTCCGGACCATGACAGACCGGTCCTAACCAGGGGAAGGCGGGACTCCGTGCTCGACGATATGCGGCAGTTACGGAAGGTCGTCCGAAGACGGGACGTGCTGCGATACGGGGGAATCGGCCTGCTCACGGTCGCCCTGGCGGCCTGCTCCAGGGACAAGGGCTCCGACGGATCACTGGAGGCACCGGGCGCGGCGGGCGGGCCGACCGCCAGGCCCACGGTCGCCGGGGCGGCGGTCGAGGCCTTCGTCAGCGGTGCCTGGAAGCTCTCGTACTCCCCGCAGGGGCAGGTCAACGACGAGTACCGGCGGATCGCGTTCACGGGCCGCCGGTGGAGTCTCGACGGGGACGACGAGACGGGCTCCTTCGAGCTCTCCGGGAGCGAGCTGGTGGTCCGGGTCGACGGCCGGACCTCCGACAACGTATGGGCCGCGTCCGGCATGCCCGCCACGGTCGGCGAGAAGGCCGCCCTCACCCTCCAGTGGGGCCATGACGAGGAGTCCGGCCCCGTCGACCCCGGCTCACCGGTGGACACCACACCCACGCCGCTGCCCGTCGTGTGGGACGGCAGGACGCTCAGGATCCAGGCCGGGAACGGCCTGGAGATCACGGCCGTACGCGCCTGACGGCGGCGCGCCGCCCGCTCATCGGCCCAGCGCCCCGTCCAGCAGCTCCGCCCACTGCGCCACGACCCGCCGCCGGCGGGCCGTGTCGTCGGTGAGGACGTTGGCGAGGCCGAGGCCGCGGGCCATGTCGAGGAGGCCCTGGACCGTTTCCCGTACGCCGGGGCGGGTTTCGTCGGCGTTCAGGAGGCCGACCGCGATGCGGTGGGTCTCGCGGCCGACGCGCGCTTCGAGTTCGGTGACGCGGGGGCGGAGCTGTTCCTCGTTGGAGGCGGCGACCCAGAGTTGCAGGGCGGCGCGGAAGAGCGGGCCGGTGTAGAGGTCGACGAGGGCGGCGACGACGGCGGCGCGGTCCTGGTCGGGGACGGCGCGCAGGGCGGCGGAGCGTTCCTCGGCGACGTATTCGACGGCCGCGGTGAACAGGTCCTCGCGGGTCGGGAAGTGGTGCTGGGCGGCGCCGCGGGAGACGCCTGCGCGCTCCGCGACGGCGGAGACGGTGGAGCCTGCCCAGCCGTGTTCGGCGAGGCAGGCGACCGCGGCTTCGAGGAGCTTCTGCCGGGTGGCGCGGCTGCGGTCCTGCTTGGGTGGTGTCACAGCAGCCATGCGGGATCCCGTCGTTCCAGGAAGGCCGTCATCCCCTCCCGTGCCTCGTCGGAGGCGAAGAGTGCCGCGGAGCGGGCGATGAGGTCTTCTGCGTACTGGTCGAAAGTCTCCCGCACAGTAGCCGTGACCAGCTCCTTCGATGCGGCCAGCCCCTGGGGCGAGGCCCGGCGCAGTCCGTCGAGTACCGGTACGAGCGCCTTGTCCACGTCCTCGGCGGCGAGGGTGACGAGGCCGGCACGGGCCGCCTCCGTCGCGTCGAAGCGTTCGCCGGTGAGGTAGTAGCGGGCTGCCGCACGGGGGTCGAGGCGGGGCAGCAGCGGCAGGGAGATGACGGCGGGGGCGAGGCCCAGGCGGGATTCGGTGAGGGCGAAGGAGGAGCCGGGGCCGGCCACCGAGATGTCGCAGGCGCCCAGCAGTCCGAGGCCGCCCGCCCGGACGTGGCCGGTGACCCGGGCGACCACCGGTTTCGGGAGCGTGATGATCTGCCGCATGAGTGCGACGAAGGCGTGCGGGTCGGCCGGCGCCTTGAGGTCCGCGCCCGCGCAGAACGTGTTGCCGGTGTGGGTGAGGACCACCGCCCGTACCGTGTCGTCCGCCGCGCAGGCGGCGAGGGCTTCGGACAGGCCGGCCACGAGCGGTGTGCTCAGCGCGTTGCGGTTGGCCGGGGAGTCGAGGGTGAGCGTGGTGACGCCCCGGTCGTGGATGGGTGGGGCGAGGGTCATCCTTGTTGCTCCTTCTCCCTGTCGCGCAGTTCGCGGCGCAGGATCTTGCCCGAGACCGCGCGCGGCACGGAGTCGACGAACTCCACGCGGCGGATCTTCTTGTACGGGGCGACATGTGCGGCGACGTACGCCATGACGTCCTCGGCTGTGAGGTCCTCGGTGGCCGGCCGGCGTACGAGGAAGGCCTTCGGGATCTCGTTGCCGTCGGCGTCGTTCACGCCGATGACGGCGGCGTCGGCGATCGACGCGTGACCGAGGAGGAGCGCTTCGAGTTCGGCGGGGGCGACCTGGTAGCCCTTGTACTTGATCAGTTCCTTGACCCGGTCCACGACGAAGAGCCAGCCGTCCGCGTCGACGCGTCCGACGTCACCGGTGTGCACCCATCCGTCGCTGTCGATCATGGCTTCGGTGGCTTCGGGGCGGCCGAGGTAGCCCTTCATCACCTGCGGGCCGCGGATGAGGATCTCGCCGTCGGCGTCGATCCCGAGGTCCGTCCCGGGGTCCTCGATGGACGTGATCCGCATCTCGGTGCTCGGCAGCAGCTTCCCCACGGCTCCGGGCGGCGGGTCCTCGGCTTCGAGGGGCACGACATGGGTGCCGGGAGAGAGTTCCGTCATGCCGTACGCCTGCCGTACGGGCGGAATGCCGAGGCGGGCGGAGCAGGCGGCGGCGAGGTCGGCGTCCAGGGGCGCCGCGGCGCTGACGATGTATTCGAGGGAGGAGAGGTCGTAGTCGCCGACGGCCGGATGCTTGGCGAGGGCCAGGACGATGGGCGGGGCCACGTACAGCCCGGTG
Source organism: Streptomyces poriferorum (assembly GCF_019399235.1). Taxonomy (GTDB): domain Bacteria; phylum Actinomycetota; class Actinomycetes; order Streptomycetales; family Streptomycetaceae; genus Streptomyces; species Streptomyces poriferorum. The sequence continues at coordinate 19,488 of NZ_JAELVH010000108.1, forward strand.
ATGCGGTGTTCCTGGATCACGCGGAGGAACTGGTCGAGGTCGAAGCGGGGCAGCACGACGACGGTGGCCCCGCAGCGCAGCGGGACGTTCATCAGGGCGGTCAGCCCGTAGATGTGGAAGAAGGGGAGGACGGCCAGGATGCTGTGGCCGGGTTCCATGGGGATGAAGGGGCGCAGCTGCTCCAGGTTGGTGCCGATGGAGCGGTGGGTGAGCATGACGCCCTTGGGGGCGCCGGTGGTTCCGGAGGAGTACGGGAGCGCGGCGATGTCGTCGGGGCCGAACTCGATCTCGGGTTCGGGGGCGGTGGAGCCGAGCATGTCGAGCACGGACGTGTGCCCCTCGGCCCGGTCGCAGACGAAGATCTCCTGGATGCCGCCGGCGAGCGCGGCGGCCCGGCGGGCGACGTCGAGGAACAGGGACACGGTGACGATCCAGCGGGCGTCGGAGTCGTTGAGCTGCTGGGCGAACTCCTCGGCCGTGGACAGCGGGTGCACGGTGGTGACCGACGCTCCGGCGCGCGTGGCCCCGTAGAACACGGCGGGGTAGGCGATCGTGTTGGGGCTGTGCAGGGCCAGGACGTCGCCCTTGCGGACGCCCGCCCCGGCGAGGTGGGCGGCGATGCGGCGGTGGAAGGTGTCGAGCTGGGCGTACGTGACGGAGAGGCCGTTCGTTCCGTCGATCAGGGCGACGGTGTCACCGAAGGCCGCAGCCCCGCCGAGGACCGTTTCGTGGATGGGTGTTTCGAGGGGCGGAACGTCTTCGTACTCGCTGTGGAACACCATGACGGTTCCCTTCGACGCGGGTAGGACACGGGAGGGCTGGGCCCTGGCCGGTGAGGGGGAGCCGGTCAGGGGGACTCGGTGAGAAGGAGGCGGCCGGCAGGAGGCGGTCAGTACGACTTGGGGAGCCCCAGGGACTGGTGGGAGACGTAGTTCAGGATCATCTCGCGGCTGACCGGCGCGATCCTGGCCACCCGGGACGCGGTGATCAGGGACCCGAGGCCGTACTCGCGGGTGAGGCCGTTGCCGCCGAGGGTGTGCACGGCCTGGTCGACCGCCTTGACGCAGGCCTCTCCGGCGGCGTACTTCGCCATGTTGGCGGCCTCGCCCGCGCCGATGTCGTCGCCGTCGTCGTAGAGGCGGGCGGCCTTCTGCATCATCAGGCGGGCCAGTTCGAGCTCGATGTGGGCCTGGGCGAGCGGGTGCGCGATGGCCTGGTGGGCGCCGATGGGCTCCTTCCAGACCTGGCGGGTCTTCGCGTACTCGACGGCGCGGGCCAGGGCGTAGCGCCCCATGCCGATGCCGAAGGCGGCGGTCATGATGCGTTCGGGGTTGAGTCCGGCGAAGAGCTGGAGGAGCCCGGCGTCCTCCTCGCCGACGAGTGCGGCGGCGGGCAGGCGCACGTCGTCGAGGACGAGTTCGAACTGCTTCTCCGCTGCCTGGAGTTCCATCTCGATGTGGGAGCGCCCGAAGCCGGGTGCCTCGCGCGGGACGATGAACAGGCAGGGCTTCAGCTTGCCGGTCCTGGCGTCCTCGGTGCGCCCGACGATCAGCGTGGCGTCGGCGATGTCGACGCCGGAGACGAAGACCTTGCGGCCGTTCAGCACCCACTGCTCGCCGTCGCGGCGGGCGGTGGTGGTGATGCGGTGGGAGTTGGAGCCGGCGTCGGGTTCGGTGATGCCGAAGGCCATGGTGAGGCTGCCGTCGGCGAGGCCGGGGAGCCACTGCCGCTTCTGGTCGTCGGTGCCGAAGCGGGCTATCACGGTGCCGCAGATGGCGGGCGAGACGACCATCATGAGGAGCGGGGAGCCTGCGGCCCCCAACTCCTCAAGTACTATAGCGAGTTCGGCCATTCCGCTGCCGCCGCCGCCGTACTCCTCGGGGAGGTTCACGCCGAGGTAGCCGAGCTTGCCCGCCTCGGACCACAGTTCCCGCGGGTGTTCGCCGTTCCGGGCGCAGGCGGTGGAGTACTCCCTGCCGTACCGCTTTCCGAGTGCGGCGACGGCGGCGCGCAGTGCCTGGTGCTCTTCGGTTTCGAGGACGGTGCTCATGCGGTCGGTTCCTCCTGTGCGTCAGTGACGACGGCGAGCAGTGCGCCGACCTCCACCTGGAGGCCGACTGCGGCGTGCAGGGCGGTGAGGGTGCCGGAGGCGGGGGCGAGGATGCGGTGCTCCATCTTCATCGCCTCCAGCCAGATCAGGGGCTGCCCGGCCTCGACGGTGGCCCCGGCCGCGAGTCCGTCCGCGAGGCGGACGACGGTGCCGGGCATCGGGGCGAGCAGGGAGCCGGGTTCGGTGCGCTCGGCGGGGTCGGTGAAGCGGGGCAGGGCGGTGAAGGTGTGCGAGCCGGTGGCGGTGTCCACGTACACCCGGTCGTCGCGGGCGAGGATGTCGAAGTGCCGGGTGACATCGTCGCGTTCGAGGGTGACGCGGGCCCGGCCGGCGGAGACCACCCGCAGGCCCTCCACCTCGACCGCCACGCCGTCGCGGGTGCGGCGGTAGGCGATCTCGTGCTCGCGGCCGTCCGGCTCGCTGCGGTAGCGCCTGAGCTGGGGCTGCGAGGGCAGGTTGCGCCAGGCGCCGAAGCGAATGAACCCGCCCGCGATGGAGGTGGCGTTGCGGGCCGCGGCGGCGAGGGCGGCGGCGGTGGCGGCGAGCCGTTGGTCCGCCTCGTCGGCGCCGCGGGTCAGGGCTGCCAGGTGCCGGTCGTAGAAGCCGGTGTCGAGGCGGGCGGCGACGAAGTCCGGGTGGCGCAGGGAGCGTACGAGGAGGTCCCGGTTGGTGACGGGGCCGTGGATGCGGGAGCGCTCCAGGGCGCGGGCCAGCAGGCGTGCGGCTTCGGTGCGGGTGGGGGCGTGGGCGATGACCTTGGCGAGCATCGGGTCGTAGTGCACGCCGATGGTGTCGCCGCTGGTATATCCGGTGTCCAGGCGCAGTCCCGGCTCGTCCGGCACATCGAGCAGATGCAGTGATCCGGTCTGCGGCTGCCAGTCCCGGGCGGGGTCCTCGGCGTAGAGCCGGGCCTCGACGGCGTGCCCGGTGGGCTGCGGGGGCGCGGTGGAGGGCAGCGGTTCGCCCTCCGCGACCCGTAGCTGAAGGGCGACGAGGTCGAGGCCGAACACGGCCTCGGTGACGGGGTGTTCGACCTGGAGGCGGGTGTTCATCTCCAGGAAGTACGGACGTCCGTCGGCGGCGACCAGGAATTCGACGGTGCCGGCGCCCCGGTAGCCGACCGCTCGCGCGGCGGCCGTGGCGGCGTCGCGCAGCCGGTCCCGGAGTTCGTCGTCGAGGCCGGGCGCGGGCGCCTCCTCGATGACCTTCTGGTGGCGACGCTGGAGCGAGCAGTCGCGGGTGCCGAGCGCCCAGACGCCGTCGTGCTCGTCGGCCATGACCTGGACCTCGACGTGCCGGCCGCGCTCCACGTACGGCTCGGCGAACACCTCGCCGTCCCCGAACGCGGACAGCGCCTCGGCGGCCGCGGCCGTCAACTCGCCGGGCAGATCGCCCAGTTCCCGCACGATCCGCATGCCGCGCCCACCGCCGCCCGCTGCCGCCTTGAGCAGCAGCGGCAGGTCCTCGGCGCGGGCCGCGGCCGGGTCGACGGGAGCGAGGAGCGGCACCCCGGCGGCGGCCATCAGCTTCTTGGCCCGGGTCTTTGACGCCATCAGCTCGATCGCCTCGACCGGCGGACCGACCCAGACCAGCCCCGCGTCCTGCACGGCGGCGGCGAATCCGGCGTTCTCGGAGAGGAAGCCGTACCCGGGGTGGACGGCGTCGGCGCCCGCCGCGAGCGCGGCGGCGACCACGAGATCGCCGCGGAGGTACGTGTCGGAGGGCGCGGCCCCCGGCAGCCGTACGGCGGTGTCGGCCTCCCTCACGTGCAGGGCTCCCGCGTCCGCGTCGGAGTACACGGCGACGGTCGCGATGCCGAGCGCGCGGCAGGTACGGAAGATCCGGCAGGCGATCTCGCCCCGGTTGGCGACCAGCAGAGTGGTGATCATGCGGGGGCTCCTCACATCCGGAAGACGCCGAAGCCGCCGCGGGCGCCCTCGACCGGTGCGGTGTGGATGGCGGACAGGCACATCCCGAGGACGGTCCTGGTGTCGCGGGGGTCGATGACCCCGTCGTCGTACAGCCGCCCGGACAGGAACATCGGCAGGGACTCGGCCTCTATCTGCTGCTCCACCATGGCGCGCAGCGCGGCGTCCGATTCGTCGTCGTACGGCCGTCCCTTCGCGGCGGCGGAGGCGCGGGCGACGATGGAGAGCACCCCGGCCAGCTGCTGCGGGCCCATGACGGCGGACTTGCTGCTGGGCCAGGCGAACAGGAAGCGCGGGTCGTAGGCCCTGCCGCACATGCCGTAGTGCCCGGCGCCGTACGAGGCGCCCATCAGGACGGACAGGTGCGGGACCTTCGAGTTCGACACCGCGTTGATCATCATCGCGCCGTGCTTGATGATGCCGCCCTGCTCGTACTCCTTGCCGACCATGTAGCCGGTGGTGTTGTGGAGGAACAGGAGCGGGATGTCGCGCTGGTTGGCGAGCTGGATGAACTGGGCGGCCTTCTGCGACTCCTCGCTGAACAGCACGCCCTGCGCGTTGGCGAGGATGCCGACCGGGTAGCCGTGCAGCCTGGCCCAGCCGGTGACCAGGCTGGTCCCGTAGAGCGGTTTGAACGCGTCGAAGTCCGAGCCGTCGACCAGCCGGGCGATGACCTCGCGCGGGTCGAAGGGCACCTTGAGGTCGCCGGGCACGATGCCGATCAGCTCGTCCTCGTCGTACTTCGGCGGCTCGGCCGGTCCCGGATCGGGGTGGGCCTTCCGCCAGTTGAGGCGGGCGACGATGCGGCGGGCCTGGCGCAGCGCGTCGTGCTCGTCGACGGCGAAGTGGTCGGCGAGACCGGAGGTGCGGGCGTGCATCTCGGCGCCGCCGAGCGACTCGTCGTCGCTCTCCTCACCGGTGGCCATCTTGACAAGGGGCGGACCGCCCAGGAAGACCTTCGACTGCTCCTTGATCATGACGGTGTGGTCCGACATGCCGGGGACGTACGCGCCACCGGCGGTGGAGTTGCCGAAGACGACGGCCACGGTCGGGATACCGGCGGCCGACAGCCGGGTGATGTCGCGGAACAAGGCCCCGCCGGGGATGAAGATCTCCTTCTGGGACGGCAGATCGGCACCACCGGACTCGACCAGGCTGATGGCCGGGAGCCGGTTGGCGAAGGCGATCTCGTTGGCGCGCAGCGCCTTCCTCAGCGTCCAGGGGTTGGAGGCTCCGCCGCGTACGGTCGGGTCGTTGGCGGTGATCAGGCACTCGACGCCCTCCACCACCCCGATCCCGGTGACGAGCGACGCGCCGACCGCATAGTCGCTGCCCCAGGCGGCGAGCGGCGACAGCTCCAGGAACGGGCTGTCCTCGTCGACCAGCAGCTCGATCCGCTCCCGGGCCAGGAGCTTGCCGCGCTTGCGGTGCCGCTCGATGTACTTCTCGCCGCCGCCCTCCAGCGCCTTGGCGTGCGCGGCGTCCAGCTCGGCGAGCTTGTCGAGCAGGGCGGCGCGGTTCGCGGCGTATTCGGGGCTCGCGGTGTCGAGCCCGGTGGGCAGGACGGTCATGCGTGCACCTCCGGTGCGTCGGCGCTGTCCAGCAGGGCCACGGGTATCTCCAGCCGGCGCGAGCGCAGCCACTCCCCCACGGCCTTGGCCTGCGGGTCGAAGCGGTGCTGGGCGGCGACGCCTTCGCCGAGGAGACCGTGGACGGTGAAGTTCAGGGCGCGCAGGTTCGGCAGGACATGGCGTACGACGGGGAGGCCGGCGGTCTCCGGGAGGAGTTCCCGCAGCCGCTCGACGGTCAGCTCGTGGGCCAGCCACCGCCAGGCGTCGTCGCCACCGACCCACACTCCGATGTTGGCGTCGCCGCCCTTGTCGCCGCTGCGGGCGCCCGCGACGAGCCCGAGCGGCGCGTCACGGGTGGGACCCGCGTCCAGCGGCGCCGGCAGCGGCGGCTGTCCGGCCTCCGCCAGGGTCCGTGTCCGGGCGGGCGGCTCCTGCGTCTCGCGCCGCCCGTCGGGCAGCACCGCCACGTGGTCCACGTCCCCGGCCGGTACGTACCGGGCCTCGAACACCCCGTAGGGCGCGCCCTTTCCGGGCGGGGCGGTGACGTGGAAGCCCGGGTAGCTGCCGAGGGCCAGCTCGATCGCGGCGCCGGACAGGGCGCGCCCCACGGCGTCGGGGTCCTGGTCGCGGACGACGAGCCGGAGCAGGGCGCTCGCCGTCTCCTCGGTCGTGGCGTCGGCCCTGTCGGTGCGCGCGAGCTCCCAGCGCACCTCGTCCGGCTGCCGCCCGGCCCGGGCGAAGGCGTCGGCGATCTGGTCGCGGACGAGCTGCGCCTTGGCGTCGATGTCGAGTCCGGTGAGCACGAAGACGACCTCGTTGCGCCAGCCGCCGAGCCGGGTGAGGCCGGCCTTGAGCGTGGGCGGCGGGGCCTCGCCGCGTACTCCGGAGATCCGGACCCGGCCGGGACCGTCGGCGGCCAGTCGTACGGTGTCGAGCCGGGCGGTGACGTCGGGGCCCGCGTACCGGGCGCCGCCGGTCTCGTACAGCAGCTGGGCGGTGACGGTGCCGAGGTCGACGACGCCGCCCGTGCCGTCGTGCTTGGTGATGACGGAGCTTCCGTCGGCGTGGATCTCGGCGACGGGGAAGCCGGGGCGGCGGATGTCATGGCCGCGGAAGAAGGAGTAGTTCCCGCCGGTGGCCTGGGTGCCGCACTCCAGTACGTGTCCGGCGACGACGGCTCCGGCGAGCGCGTCGTGGTCCTCGGGCCCCCAGCCGAAGTGGGCGGCGGCGGGTCCGGTGACGAGGGCGGCGTCGGTGACCCGGCCGGTGACGACGATGTCCGCCCCGGCCCGCAGGCAGGCGGCGATGCCCGCCCCGCCGAGGTAGGCGTTGGCGGTGAGGAAGCCGTCCGGCACGGGGAGGCTGTCGCCCTCGACATGGGCGACGCGCACGGGCACGCCCACCTTCTCGGCCAGCTCCCGCACCGCGTCGGCCAATCCGGCCGGGTTGAGCCCGCCCGCGTTGGTGACGATCTTCACCCCGCGCTCGTGGGCGAGCCCGAGTCCTTCCTCCAGCTGGCGCAGGAAGGTGGTGGCATATCCGCGCCCGGGGTCCTTGAGCCGGCTGCGGCCGAGGATGAGCATGGTGAGCTCGGCGAGGTAGTCGCCGGTGAGGACGTCGAGCGGGCCGCCGGTGAGCATCTCGCGCACGGCGTCGAAGCGGTCGCCGTAGAACCCCGAGGCGTTGCCGACCCGCAGCGGCGCGGTCATCGGTCCGACTTCGGGGCGCGCCCGGCCCCGGCGGGCCCGGCGAAGGCCTGCGCGATGCCCAGCCAGGTGTCGGCGTCGGTGCCCTCGGCCCGGACGGCGAGGTCGTCGCGGTGGACGCGCTGGGTGACCAGCAGGCAGAAGTCGTGCAGGGGCCCGGTGACGCGCTGGTCCGCGCCCTCGGGGCCGTACGCGATCAACTCGCCGTCCGGCCCTTCGAGTTCCACCCGGAACTCCTCGCCGGGCGGCTGGATCCCCCGGACGAGGAAGGCGTAGTCGCGGGCCCGGACCCCGATCCGGGCGACGTGCCGCAGCCGGGCGGTGGGGGCGCGGGTGACTCCGAGGGCGTCGGCGATGTCCTGGCCGTGCGCCCAGGTCTCCATGAGCCGCCCGGTCGCCATGGAGGCCACGCTCATCGGCGGCCCGTACCAGGGGAACCGGGTCCCGGAGGGGGCCGCCCGCAGGGCCTCCTGGAGACGCTCCCGGCCGGTGCGCCAGCGGACGAGGAGGGCGTCGGGTGCGTACGCGGCGACGACCTCCTCGGCGGCCCGGTCGACGAAGCCCTCGGGGTCCTTCATCGCCCTGTCGACCTCGTCCCCGAACCGCTCGGGCTCCGTGACGGAGAGCAGCGCGACCTCGTCGGTCCAGCTCAGATGGGCCACCTGATGGGCGACGGTCCACCCCTCGGCGGGTGTGGCGCCCGCCCATTGCGAGGCGTTCAACCCGGCTACGAGCAGGTCGAGTTCCTCACTCTCGCTGCGCAGGTCGTCGAGCACGGCTGCGGCATCGGACACGGTGCGCTCCCCTCGGGGCGTGGCGGTGTGTCCCGGAGCCTGCCAGCGGGACGTAAAACAATCAAGCATGCTTGCATGATTTTTCCCGCTCCGGGTGCCGCCGCCCCGGGGGCCCCGCGAGCCCGGCCCGGTCCGAACGGGAGGCCCTAGGTGTATTGCCCT
>NZ_JAELVH010000109.1 GCF_019399235.1 Streptomyces poriferorum
CGCCCGCCCAAGGGCCCCGCACCGTCACCCGATGTCCGGCGGGTCCACCCGAATCCGCACCGGGCCAGGGGCACCGCCCCCGCCGCCCCCGCGGGACAGCCGCGCGGCCTGCGCCGCCTTCAGCGCGGCCGCGAGCGCCGCGCCACTGCCCGGGGGCACCCTGATCAGGGCCCGCTCCCAGGTCTCGCCGACGGGAGCCTCGGAGGGCCTGCGGGGCCGCCCGGGCTGACCGCCGGGGACCGGCACGGGACCGAGCACCTGGGCATCCGCCGGCAGTTCCGCGGCGGCGAGGAAGGCGGCGAGCGCCTCGGCCGTCCCCGTCACCGACGCCATCCGGGAGACGGGCGGAAACCCCAGCTCGGCCCGTTCCGCGAGTTCGCGCCGGGCGTGTCCGACCGGGTCCCAGCGGACCAGGGCCTGCACGGGCCGCAGCGTCGGCTCGGCGACGATCACCACGGTGCCGCCCTCCGGCTGTCCCCGGACCAGCGCGGCGGCGGCCGTCCAGCGGCGCAGGGCCTCCTCACCGGCCCGCAGGTCGGGGCGGCCGACCATCGCCCAGCCGTCCAGCAGCAGCGCCGCCGCGTACCCGCCGTCGGCGACCGGCTCGGCGCCCGGGGTGCTGACGACCAGCGCGGGCTGGTCGGGCACCGAGTCCAGGATGTGGTCGCGGCCCGAGGTCCGGACCGGCACGGCGGGAAAGGCCCTGCCGAGCTCCTCCGCCGTCCGGCGGGCGCCGACGATCTGTGCCCGCAGCCTGCGGGCCCCGCAGGCGACGCAGTGCCAGGACGTCTCGGCCAGCCCGCACCAGGCGCAGTTCAGATCCTGCTGGTCGGGCGCCTCCAGGGGCCCGGCGCAGTGCCTGCACCGTGCGGGCTCCCGGCAGCGCTCGCAGGCCAGCCGGGGTGCGTATCCGCGGCGCGGCACCTGGACCAGCACCGGTCCCGTGCGCAGTCCGTCTCGCACGGTCTGCCAGGCGAGGCTCGGCAGCCGGGCGGCCCGGGCCGCGCCGTCACGTGCGAGTTCGCCGTCGCCGACGGTGCGGACCAGCGGCGCCGCGGTCCGCAGCTGTTCCCGGTCCGCGCGCAGCGGCAGCGCCCAGCCGGTCTCGACCAGCTGGGCGGCCTCCACGGTGCAGCTCGTGCCGCCGAGCAGAAAGGCGCACCGGCCGTGCGCCGCGCGCAGCTCCAGGACCTCGCGGACGTGCGGGAAGGGGGCGTTGTCATCGCTGTGGCTGGAGTCCCCGTCGTCCCAGATCGCGACCAGGCCGAGATCGGCGACGGGGGCGAACATCGCGGCCCGGGTCCCGACGACCGCGCGGACGGATCCACGGCTCACCGCGAGCCACTCCCGGTAGCGCTTCTCGGGCCCCGAACCGGCCGTCAGCGTGGCGTGGCGGCCCTCGCCCAGCAGGCCGGTCAGGGCCGCGTCGACGCGGCCCGCGGTCCGCCCGTCGGGGACGACGACCAGGGCGCCGCGCCCCGAGGCGAGGGTCGCGGCGACGGCGGCGGCGATCTCCTGCGGCCAGTGCGGTCCCGGGAGCGCGGTCCACACGGCCCTGGGCGCTCCCCCGTCGGCCAGCGCGGACAGGAAGGCGGGGCCCTGCGCGTACCGCTGCCAGGTGCCGGGCGCCGGTGGCGGTGGCGGGGGCAGCGGCTCAGGCGACGGCTTGGCCTCGGCCCGGGCGTTCCTCGGCGGCACCGCCAGCTGGAGGACGTCCGCGAGGCTGCCCGCGTAGCGGTCGGCGACGGCGCGCGCGAGCCCGAGCAGCTCCGGGCCGAGGACCGGTTCGGGTGAGACGACGGAGGCGAGCGCGGCCAGCGCCCCGCTGTAGTCGGACTCGGCCAGCCGCTCGACCAGGAACCCGTCGATGAGCCCGCCGCCCTCGCGGCGCCCGCCCCGGACGTTGCGCCCGCCGGCCCCGAACCGCACCCGGACCCGCACACCGGGCTGCGCCTCGGCGTCGAGCTCCTCGGGCACGGCGTAGTCGAAGTACTGGTCGAGGTGGAGCGCCCCCTTGTTGACCAGCACGCGGGCGACGGGAAGGTCCTTGGCGAGCGCGGCCCCGCGCCAGGTCCGCGGTTTGGCGCGCGGCACGTCGGCCCTGCGCACGGTCTCCCGGATCAGCGCAAGCTGCTCCGGTGCCCCGGCGTCGGGCTCGTCGGACCGCTTGTCGTCGCTGCTCACAGCCAAATTCCTACCAGACGTCACTGACAGCCGGGCCGCCGATCATCCGGGGCCCCGCGCACCGGCCGACCCGGCCGGACACGAACGCGCCGGAGCCCGGACACCGTGACGGCATCCGGGCTCCGGCGTACGTACGAGCCGGCGGAACTACAGGCCCGCGGCCCTGCGCAGCGCGTCCACGCGGTCGGTGCGCTCCCAGGTGAAGTCGGGGAGCTCCCGGCCGAAGTGGCCGTACGCGGCGGTCTGCGCGTAGATCGGGCGCAGCAGGTCGAGGTCGCGGATGATCGCGGCCGGGCGGAGGTCGAAGACCTCGCCGATGGCGTGCTCGATCTTCTCGGTCTCGACCGCGGCGGTGCCGAAGGTCTCGACGAAGAGGCCGACCGGCTCGGCCTTGCCGATCGCGTACGCCACCTGCACCTCGCACCGGGCCGCGAGGCCCGCCGCGACGACGTTCTTGGCGACCCAGCGCATCGCGTACGCGGCGGAGCGGTCGACCTTCGACGGGTCCTTGCCCGAGAAGGCACCGCCGCCGTGACGGGCCATGCCGCCGTAGGTGTCGATGATGATCTTGCGGCCGGTCAGTCCGGCGTCGCCCATCGGGCCGCCGATCTCGAAACGGCCGGTCGGGTTGACCAGCAGGCGGTAGCCCTCGGTGTCGAGCTTGATGCCGTCCTCGATCAGCTGGTTCAGGACGTGCTCGACGACGAACTCGCGGATGTCGGGAGCGAGCAGCGAGTCGAGGTCGATGTCGCTCGCGTGCTGCGAGGAGACGACGACCGTGTCGAGACGGACGGCCTTGTCGCCGTCGTACTCGATGGTGACCTGGGTCTTGCCGTCGGGGCGCAGGTACGGGATGGTCCCGTTCTTGCGGACCTCGGACAGCCGGCGCGAAAGCCGGTGCGCGACGTGGATCGGCAGCGGCATCAGTTCGGGCGTCTCGTCGCAGGCGTAGCCGAACATGAGGCCCTGGTCGCCGGCGCCCTGCTTGTCGAGTTCGTCCTCGTCGCCTTCGACACGCTTCTCGTACGCGGTGTCGACGCCCTGCGCGATGTCGGGAGACTGCGCGCCGATGGACACCGAGACGCCGCAGGAGGCGCCGTCGAAGCCCTTCTTCGAGGAGTCGTAGCCGATCTCCAGGATCTTGTCGCGCACCAGCTGGGCGATCGGGGCGTAGGCCTTGGTCGTGACCTCACCCGCAACATGCACCAGACCTGTGGTGATCAAGGTCTCGACGGCGACACGCGACGTCGGGTCCTCACGGAGGAGTGCATCGAGAATGGTGTCGCTGATCTGGTCAGCGATCTTGTCGGGGTGACCCTCGGTGACGGACTCCGAGGTGAAGAGACGGCGGGACACATCGCTCCCTGGGGTTGCAGCGGCTGCTGGCTGATCATTTGGCGGACGGCCCGGGAGCTGCGCCCGGTACGAACCTGGACCAGTTTATCGGTCGGCTCCGGCTGCCGGACAACGTGTCTCGCCCTTTGGCGGATCTGTGACATGCGGCACCGGTGCCCGCGAGCCCTCCAAGGGCCGCCCCGGGCACCGTTCGTGGCCGTATTGCAAGGGATCGGCCCCCTGGAGCGGCGACACGCGAAATTCACCCAAGACGCGCCGACACGAGGTCCCAGACCGTGTCGGCAAGCGCTTCCTTGGGCCCGTACGGCACCGGGGTCTCGCCCCCGTCGGCCGCGAGCACGACCGCCTCGTTCTCCTCCGAGCCGAAGGTCTTGCGCTCCCCCACCTCGTTGACGACCAGCAGGTCGCAGCCCTTGCGGAGGAGCTTGACCCGGCCGTTGGCGAGGACGTTGTCGGTCTCGGCGGCGAATCCGACGACGATCTGTCCCGGCGCGGCACGGTCGGCCGCCACCTCGGCGAGGATGTCGGGATTGCGTACGAGGGTGAGGGGGGCCGGCTCCTGGCCGTCCTTCTTCTTGATCTTCCCTGTCACGTACTCGGCCGGACGGAAGTCGGCGACCGCCGCCGCCATCACCACGACGTCGGCGTCCGCCGCCGCCTTCAGCACGGCCTCGCGCAGCTGCACCGCGGTGCCCACGCGGACGATGTCGGCGCCGGACGGATCGGGCAGTCCGGTGTTGGCCTCGACGAGTGTGACCCGGGCGCCGCGGGCGACGGCGGTGCGGGCGAGCGCGTAGCCCTGCTTGCCGGAGGAGCGGTTGCCGAGGTAGCGGACCGGGTCGAGCGGCTCACGGGTGCCTCCCGCGCTGATCACCACGTGCCGGCCGGTGAGGTCGGGGGCGACGGGGCCGCGGGCCAGGACGCGGCGGCAGACCTCGAAGATCTCCGCCGGGTCCGGCAGCCGGCCCTTGCCGGTGTCGACTCCGGTGAGGCGCCCGACGGCGGGCTCGATGACGACCGCGCCCCGGCGCCGCAGGGTGGCGACGTTCTCCTGGGTGGCCGGGTGCTCCCACATCTCGGTGTGCATGGCGGGTGCGAAGACGACCGGACAGCGGGCGGTGAGCAACGTGTTGGTGAGCAGGTCGTCGGCGAGGCCGTGGGCCGCCTTGGCGAGCATGTCGGCGGTGGCGGGGGCGACGACGACGAGGTCGGCGTGCTGTCCGATCCGCACGTGCGGGACCTCGTGGACGTCGTTCCAGACCTCGGTGGACACCGGGTGGCCGGAAAGCGCCGACCAGGTGGCGGCGCCGACGAAGTGGAGCGACGACTCGGTCGGGACGACCCGTACGTCGTGTCCCGACTCGGTCAGCCGGCGCAGCAGCTCGCACGCCTTGTACGCGGCGATGCCGCCGCTGACCCCCAGGACGACCTTCGGCTTGTCCACTGCGTCTCCCCGCACTCGGATACGTACGCGCTCCGTACATCCCCCATGCTGCCTCACCGCCGCCCGCACGGGTCCGTCGCCCCGGGACACACCACAGGCCCGGCGGTCTGGGCCGCCGGGCCTGTGGTGAAGGTGCGTTCTCCTGCTTACTGCGCGGGGCCCTCGATGGCCTCGGAGGTGAGCAGGCCCGCGTTGATCTCGCGGAGCGCGATCGAGAGCGGCTTCTCGTGGACGTGGGTGTCGACGAGCGGACCGACGTACTCGAGGAGTCCCTCACCGAGCTGCGAGTAGTACGCGTTGATCTGGCGCGCGCGCTTGGCGGCGTAGATCACGAGGCTGTACTTCGAGTCGGTTGCTTCGAGGAGCTCATCAATCGGCGGGTTGATGATGCCCTCGGGCGTGGTGATGGAAGAGGACACTCTCTGCCTTCCGAAGGGGGTGAAGATCAAAGAAATCTTTGACAGTCAGGGGCTTTGTGGCCGGTGCCCCCGTGTCGGTGCGGTCATGTTGCTCACTCGCCGCCGGCACGGTGGCCGGAAGCCTCCAGCATCAAGGCTAGCAGCTCACGTGCCACATCCTCGACGGAGGTGTTGACAAGCGTCGTATCGAACTCGGATTCGGCGGCCAGTTCGACCTTCGCCGCGCCGAGACGTCGCTCGATCACCTCGGGTGCCTCGGTGCCACGGCCGGTGAGCCGGCGCACCAGTTCGTCCCAGCTCGGCGGCGCGAGGAAGACCAGCTGGGCGTCCGCCATGGACTGGCGGACCAGCCGGGCACCCTGGAGGTCGATCTCGAGCAGCACGGGCTCACCGGCCTCCAGCCGCTCCTGCACGGCGCGACGGGGCGTGCCGTAGCGGTTGCCGGCGAACTCGGCCCACTCCAGCAGCTCGCCGTTGGCGATGAGCTTGTCGAACTCCTCGTTGTCCACGAAGAAGTAGTGGACACCGTTGCGTTCGCCGGGGCGGGGCTTGCGGGTCGTCGCCGACACCGAGAGCCACACCTCGGGGTGGACCTTGCGCATATGCGCGACGACCGTGCTCTTGCCGACCCCCGAGGGGCCGGAGAGCACGGTCAGCCGCGGACGTACGTCCGGGGGTACGGGGGACGTCCCCCGGGATGTTGCAACCATGGAGCGATTATCCCGGTTCTCAGGAGTGCCTGAGACCGTCAGGCGGGACTGCCGCCGAACTCACGCTCCAGGGATGCGATCTGGTTGGAGCCGAGACCCCGCACCCGGCGGCTCTCGGAGATGCCGAGCCGCTCCATGATCTGCTTGGCGCGGACCTTGCCCACGCCGGGCAGGGACTCCAGCAGGGCGGAGACCTTCATCTTGCCGATGACGTCGTTCTCCTGGCCCGACTTGATGACCTCGTGGAGGGAGGCGCCGGAGTGCTTGAGTCGATTCTTGACCTCGGCCCGCTCCCGGCGAGCCGCGGCGGCCTTTTCGAGCGCGGCTGCGCGCTGTTCAGGGGTAAGGGGCGGAAGAGCCACGCCTACGTCACCTCGGATGTCGATCTGTCGGATACGGACCGGTGAGGCGACTGGATCGCCCCTCACCTGGTGAGCCGCGAACAACCTGTGCTCGTTGGCTCTCGACGGAGACTAGCGGCCAGGGCCGCCGGAGTCAGCGAGAACGAACGAAAAGTCCTGGTCAGCCTCAGCCGACCAGGACATTCCTGGCATAAGTACCGAGATTTTTGGTCAGGATTCCGTCAACAGGCTGTTACGTGACAGTGTCAGCCGTCCGAGACGGCCGCGCGGACCTCGTCCACGAACCGTTCGGCGGCTTCGCGCAGCCCTGACGCGTCCGGACCGTGGCGCAGCACGCCCCGGCTCACGCTGGGCACCACGTTGCCGACCGCGTCACCGAAGACACCCGGCAGATCCGCGGGTGTGGCGCCCTGGGCGCCGATGCCGGGCGCGAGCAGCGGGCCGTTGATCGCGAGATCCGCCCGCGCGTCCCCGAGCGTCGCACCGACCACCGCGCCGACCGAGCCGAGCGGGGTGACGCCCTGGTTCTCCGCGGCCATGTGGTCGAGCATCACCTGGGCGAGCGAACGGCCGTCGGCCGCGGTGGCGCGCTGCACCTCGGCGCCCTCCGGGTTGGAGGTGAGGGCGAGCACGAAGACGCCCGAGCCGGAGACGGCGGCCGCGTCGAGCGCGGGCCGCAGCGAACCGAAGCCCAGGTACGGCGAGACGGTCACCGCGTCGGAGTACAGCGGCGAGTCCTTGTCCAGGTAGGTCGCGGCGTAGGCGCCCATGGTGGAGCCGATGTCTCCGCGCTTGGCGTCCATCAGGACCAGGGCACCGGCCGCCCTGGCCTCCTCGACGGCCTTCTCCAGGACGGCGACGCCGCGCGAGCCGAACCGCTCGAAGAACGCGGACTGCGGCTTGAGCACGGCGACCCGGTCGGCCAGCGCCTCTACGACCGTACGGGTGAAGCGCTCCAGGCCCGCGACGTCGTCGCCGAGCCCCCAGGAGCTCAGCAGCGACGCGTGCGGGTCGATGCCGACGCAGAGCTGTCCGCGGGTGTCCATGGCGTGGCGCAGGCGTGCGCCGAAGGGTTCCTGGGTCATTTCGCGGCCTTCCTGGTTTCCGCGCCGACCGCGTCGGCGAGGGTGGCGTACGGGGAGGCGGCCAGGCGCGCGGCCAGGCCCTTGTGGATCGCGCGGGCGTAGAACGGGCCCTCGTAGATGAAGGCGCTGTAGCCCTGGACGAGCGTGGCGCCCGCGAGGATGCGCTGCCAGGCGTCCTCGGCGTTCTCGATGCCTCCGACGCCGACCAGGGTGATCCGGGTCCCCACACGCGCGTACAGGCGCCCCAGGACCTCCAGGGAGCGCTCCTTGAGGGGTGCGCCGGACAGTCCGCCGGTCTCCTCGACCAGGGAGGCCGGGGACTTCAGCCCCAGGCCCTCGCGGGCGATGGTGGTGTTGGTGGCGATGATGCCGTCCAGGCCCAGTTCGACGGCGAGGTCGGCGACGGCGTCGACGTCCTCGTCCGCGAGGTCGGGGGCGATCTTGACGAGCAGCGGGACCCGGCGGGCGGTGACGGTACGGTCGGCCGCCTCGCGGACGGCGGTCAGCAGCGGGCGCAGCGACTCGGTGGCCTGGAGGTTGCGCAGTCCGGGCGTGTTGGGCGAGGAGACGTTGACGACGAGGTAGTCGGCGTGTGCGGCGAGCCGCTCGGTGGACTTCACGTAGTCGGCGGCGGCGTCGGCCTCGGGGACGGTCTTGGTCTTGCCGATGTTGACGCCGACCGTGGTCCGGAAGACCGGGTTGCGGGCGGCCAGCCGCTCGGCCACGGCGGCCGAGCCCTCGTTGTTGAAGCCCATGCGGTTGATCAGCGCACGGTCGGCGACGAGGCGGAAGAGCCGCTTCTTGGGGTTTCCGGGCTGCGGCTCGCCGGTCACGGTGCCGATCTCGACGTGGTCGAAGCCGAGCATCGCCATGCCGTCGATCGCGATGGCGTTCTTGTCGAAGCCCGCGGCGAGGCCGAAGGGGCCGTGCATCCGCAGGCCGAGGGCCTCGGTGCGCAGCGCCTCGTGGCGGGGGGCGAGCGCGGCGGCGACGAAGGTGCGCAGGACGGGGGTGCGGGCGGCCAGGCGGATCCAGCGGAAGGCCAGGTAGTGGGCCTGCTCCGGATCCATGCGCTTGAAGACCAGCTGGAAGAAGAGTTTGTACATCACGGTGTCCTCATGAAGAGGGGGACACCGTTTCCGGTGTCCCCCTGCTGGGCTTCTAGTCGCGTGCCGCGGTCAGATGTTCCGCGTGTTCCTGGAGCGATCGGACGCCCACGTCTCCGTGGTTGAGGGCGTCGATGCCCTGGACGGCCGCGGCGAGTGCCTGGACCGTGGTGAGGCACGGCACCGACCTGGCTACGGCCGCGGTGCGGATCTCGTAGCCGTCGAGCCGGCCGCCGGTCCCGTACGGCGTGTTGACGATGAGGTCGACCTCGCCGTCGTGGATGAGCTGGACGATCGTCTTCTCGCCGTTCGGGCCCTCGCCCTCGGACTGCTTGCGCACGACGGTCGCGTTGATGCCGTTGCGCTTGAGGACCTCGGCGGTGCCGGAGGTGGCCATCAGCTCGAAGCCGTGGGCGACCAGCTCGCGGGCCGGGAAGATCATCGTGCGCTTGTCGCGGTTGGCGACCGAGATGAAGGCGCGGCCCTTGGTGGGCAGCGGGCCGTAGGCGCCGGCCTGCGACTTGGCGTACGCCGTGCCGAAGACCGAGTCGATGCCCATGACCTCGCCGGTGGAGCGCATCTCCGGGCCGAGGACGGTGTCCACGCCGCGCCCGTGGACGTCGCGGAAGCGCGACCACGGCATGACGGCCTCCTTGACGGAGATCGGCGCGTCGAGCGGCAGGGTACCGCCGTCGCCGTGCTTGGGCAGCAGGCCCTCCTCGCGCAGCTCCGCGACGGTCGCGCCCAGCGAGATGCGGGCGGCGGCCTTCGCGAGCGGCACCGCGGTCGCCTTCGAGGTGAAGGGGACGGTGCGGGAGGCGCGCGGGTTGGCTTCGAGGACGTAGAGGATGTCGCCGGAGAGCGCGAACTGGATGTTGATCAGTCCGCGGACACCGACGCCCTTGGCGATGCCCTCGGTGGAGGCGCGCAGCCGCTTGATGTCGTAGCCGCCGAGCGTGATCGGGGGCAGGGCGCAGGCGGAGTCCCCGGAGTGGATACCGGCCTCCTCGATGTGCTCCATGACGCCGCCGAGGTAGAGCTCGGTGCCGTCGTAGAGCGCGTCGACGTCGATCTCGATCGCGTCGTCGAGGAAGCGGTCGACCAGGACCGGCCGGGTGGGGCTGATCTCGGTGGACTCGGCGATGTACGAGGAGAGCCGGGTCTCGTCGTACACGATCTCCATGCCGCGGCCGCCGAGCACGTACGACGGGCGTACGAGGACGGGGTAGCCGATCTCGTCGGCGATGGCCTTGGCCTCGGCGAAGGTGGTGGCGGTGCCGTGCTTCGGGGCCGGGAGACCGGCCTCGGCGAGCACGCGGCCGAAGGCGCCGCGGTCCTCGGCGGCGTGGATCGCCTCCGGGGAGGTACCGACGACGGGCACGCCGTTGTCCTTGAGCGCCTGCGCCAGGCCCAGCGGGGTCTGGCCGCCGAGCTGGACGATGACACCCGCGATCGGGCCCGCGAGGGACTCGGCGTGCACGATCTCCAGCACGTCCTCGAGCGTCAGCGGCTCGAAGTACAGGCGGTCGGAGGTGTCGTAGTCCGTGGAGACCGTCTCCGGGTTGCAGTTGACCATCACGGTCTCGTAGCCCGCGTCGCTCAGCGCGAAGGAGGCGTGGACGCAGGAGTAGTCGAACTCGATGCCCTGGCCGATGCGGTTGGGACCGGAGCCGAGGATGATCACCGCGGGCTTGGTGCGGGACGCGACCTCGCTCTCCTCGTCGTAGGAGGAGTAGAAGTACGGCGTCTTCGCGGCGAACTCGGCGGCGCAGGTGTCGACCGTCTTGTAGACCGGGCGGATGCCGAGCGCGTGCCGCACCTCGCGGACGACGTCCTCGCGCAGGCCGCGGATCTCGGCGATCTGGACGTCGGAGAAACCGTGCCGCTTGGCGTCGGCCAGCAGCTCGGGGACGAGCTTGTCTGCGGCGGCCAGCTCGTCGGCGATCTCCTTGATGAGGAAGAGCTGGTCGACGAACCAGGGGTCGATCTTCGTGGCGTCGAAGACCTCTTCCTGGGTGGCGCCGGCCCGGATCGCCTGCATGACGGTGTTGATCCGGCCGTCGGTCGGGCGGACCGCCTCGGCCAGCAGCTCCGCCTTGTCGCCGGGCTCGCCGGTGAAGGCGAACTGCGAGCCCTTCTTCTCCAGGGAGCGCAGCGCCTTCTGCAGCGCCTCGGTGAAGTTCCGGCCGATCGCCATGGCCTCGCCCACCGACTTCATGGTGGTGGTGAGGGTGGAGTCGGCGGAGGGGAACTTCTCGAAGGCGAAGCGCGGGGCCTTGACCACGACGTAGTCGAGGGTCGGCTCGAAGGAGGCCGGCGTCTTCTCGGTGATGTCGTTGGGGATCTCGTCGAGCGTGTAGCCGACGGCCAGCTTGGCCGCGATCTTGGCGATCGGGAAGCCGGTGGCCTTGGAGGCCAGCGCCGAGGAGCGGGAGACGCGCGGGTTCATCTCGATCACGATGACGCGGCCGTCGGCCGGGTCGATGGCGAACTGGATGTTGCAGCCGCCGGTGTCGACGCCGACCTCGCGGATGATCGCGATACCGATGTCACGCAGCCGCTGGTACTCACGGTCGGTGAGCGTCATCGCCGGGGCGACGGTGATCGAGTCACCCGTGTGGACGCCCATCGGGTCGAAGTTCTCGATGGAGCAGACGACCACGACGTTGTCGTTCTTGTCGCGCATCAGTTCCAGCTCGTACTCCTTCCAGCCGAGGATGGACTCCTCCAGGAGCACCTCGGTGGTCGGGGAGAGCGTGAGGCCCTGTCCGGCGATGCGGCGCAGCTCCTCCTCGTCGTGGGCGAAGCCGGAGCCGGCGCCGCCCATGGTGAAGGAGGGGCGGACGACGACGGGGTAGCCGCCGAGGGTGTCGACGCCCTTCATGATGTCGTCCATCGAGTGGCAGATGACGGACCGGGCGGACTCGCCGTAGCCGATCTTCGCCTTGACGGCCTCGACGACGCCCTTGAAGAGCTCGCGGTCCTCGCCCTTGTTGATGGCCTCGACGTTGGCGCCGATGAGCTCGACGCCGTACTTCTCCAGGACACCGTTCTCGTGCATGGAGATCGCGGTGTTGAGCGCGGTCTGGCCGCCCAGGGTCGGGAGCAGCGCGTCGGGGCGCTCCTTGGCGATGATCTTCTCGACGAACTCGGGGGTGATCGGCTCGACGTACGTGGCGTCGGCGATCTCCGGGTCGGTCATGATCGTCGCCGGGTTGGAGTTCACCAGGATGACGCGCAGGCCCTCGGCCTTGAGGACGCGGCAGGCCTGGGTGCCGGAGTAGTCGAACTCGGCGGCCTGGCCGATGACGATCGGACCGGAGCCGATGACCAGGACGGACTGGATATCGGAGCGCTTAGGCACGCTGGCCCTCCATCAGGGATACGAAGCGGTCGAAGAGGTACGCGGCGTCGTGCGGGCCGGCAGCTGCTTCGGGGTGGTACTGGACGCTGAAGGCCGGCCGGTCGAGGAGCTGGAGGCCCTCGACGACCTGGTCGTTCAGGCAGACGTGGGAGACCTCGGCGCGCCCGTAGGCGGTGTCGGAGACCTTGTCGAGCGGGGCATCGACGGCGAACCCGTGGTTGTGCGCGGTGACCTCGACCTTGCCGGTCGAGCGGTCCTGCACGGGCTGGTTGATGCCGCGGTGGCCGTACTTCAGCTTGTACGTGCCGAAGCCGAGCGCGCGGCCCAGGATCTGGTTGCCGAAGCAGATGCCGAAGAGCGGGGTCTTCCGCTCCAGGACGCCCTGCATGACGGAGACCGGGTGGTCGGCGGTGGAGGGGTCGCCGGGGCCGTTGGAGAAGAAGACGCCGTCGGGCTGCACCGCGTACACCTCCTCCAGCGTGGCGGTGGCGGGCAGGACGTGTACCTCGATGCCGCGTTCGGCCATCCGGTGCGGGGTCATGCCCTTGATGCCGAGGTCGATCGCGGCGACGGTGAACTTCTTGGTGCCGATCGCGGGGACGACGTAGGTCTCCTTGGTGGCGACCTCGGCGGAGAGGTCGGCGCCGTTCATCTCGGGAGCCTGGCGCACCCGGGCGAGGAGCGTGCCCTCGTCGGCGATGGCGTTCCCGGAGAAGATGCCGACGCGCATCGCGCCGCGCTCACGCAGGTGGCGGGTGAGGGCGCGGGTGTCGATGCCGCTGATGCCGACGACCCCCTGGCTCACGAGCTCCTCGTCCAGGGACCGGCGGGAGCGCCAGTTGGAGGGCACCCGGGCGGGGTCGCGGACGACGTAGCCGGCCACCCAGATCTGCTTCGACTCGGGGTCCTCGTCGTTCACACCGGTGTTCCCGACGTGCGGGGCGGTCATCACGACGACCTGACGGTGGTACGAGGGGTCGGTCAGCGTCTCCTGGTAGCCGGACATGCCGGTGGAGAACACCGCCTCGCCGAAGGTCTCCCCCACGGCCCCGTAGGCGCGGCCGCGGAAGGCGCGGCCGTCCTCCAGGACGAGTACGGCGGGAGCTTTGCCGGCTCCCCGGGTGGAGATCGTCATCGTGCGGTGCCTTCCGTAGTGCTGGTGAGATGAGTGTTGGTGAGCCCGTTGACGGCTTCGACCCAGGCGGCGTGCTCGGCCGAGTGGTCGGAGCGGAATCCGGAGTCGATCAGCTGGTCGCCGAGCGCCCAGGTGATGACCAGCAGACCGCCCTCGGGCAGGACCTTGCCCGCGAGGGCCTTGTCGGTCCGGGCTTCGCGCAGGTCTGCGGCGGGGACGAAGAAGTCCGTCGCGCCGGGCCGTACGACGTCGAGGCCCTGCTCGGTGAGGGTGAGCTCGACGCGGCTGCGGGTGCCGAGGCCGTGGGCGACGATGCGGTCGAGCCACTGCCCGGCCGTCGTCGAGGCGTGGTAGCGCCCGGTCAGCGTGAGCAGCTTGTCGCCGTCCGCGAAGCCGTCCGGGGTGGCCGCGAGGTCGGAGAGACCGGACTGGAGGCTGCCGCGCCACTTCCATCCCTGGCGCATGAGCCAGTAGACGAAGGCGATGAGGACGATCAGTCCGATCACCCAGCTGATGCGGGCGGACCAGTCGGTGACCTCCGCCGACTTCTGCTCGGCGGCCAGTCGGTACAGCTGGTGGGTGGGGCTGAGTGTTGTCACGCGAGTTTCCCGTCGACGACCGTGGCACGGCCCCGCAGGAAGGTGTGGGTCACTCGGCCCGGCAGCTCGCGCCCCTCGTAGGGGGTGTTGCGGCTGCGGGAGGCGAAGCCCGCGGGGTCCACGACTCCACGGTATGCCGGATCGACCAGGGTGAGGTTGGCGGGCTCGCCCTCCGAGACGGGCCGGCCGTGTCCGTCGAGGCGGCCGATGGCGGCGGGGCGGAACGACATGCGGTCGGCGACGCCGGCCCAGTCGATCAGACCGGTGTCCACCATCGTCTGCTGGACGACGGAGAGCGCGGTCTCCAGGCCCACCATGCCCATGGCGGCCGCGGCCCACTCGCAGTCCTTGTCCTCGTGCGGGTGCGGGGCGTGGTCGGTGGCGACGCAGTCGATGGTGCCGTCGGCGAGCGCCTCACGCAGGGCCATGACGTCGGCCTCGGTGCGCAGCGGCGGGTTGACCTTGTAGACCGGGTTGTAGGACCGCACGAGCTCGTCGGTGAGGAGCAGGTGGTGCGGGGTGACCTCGGCGGTGACGTTCCAGCCCTTGGACTTGGCCCAGCGGACGATCTCCACGGAGCCGGCGGTCGACAGGTGGCAGATGTGCACCCGGGAGCCGACGTGCGCGGCGAGCAGCACGTCGCGGGCGATGATCGACTCCTCGGCGACGGCGGGCCAGCCGCCGAGGCCGAGCTCGGCCGAGACGATGCCCTCGTTCATCTGGGCGCCCTCGGTGAGGCGGGGCTCCTGGGCGTGCTGGGCGACGACTCCGTCGAACGCCTTCACGTACTCCAGGGCGCGGCGCATGATCACCGCGTCGTCGACGCACTTGCCGTCGTCGGAGAAGACCTTCACTCCGGCGGCCGAATCGTGCATGGCGCCGAGTTCGGCGAGCTGCTTGCCCTCCAGGCCGACGGTGACGGCGCCGATGGGCTGCACGTCGCAGTAGCCGGACTCCTTGCCGAGCCGCCAGACCTGCTCGACGACGCCGGCGGTGTCGGCGACCGGGAAGGTGTTGGCCATCGCGTGGACGGCGGTGAAGCCGCCGACCGCGGCGGCCTTGGTGCCGGTCAGGACGGTCTCGGAGTCCTCGCGGCCGGGCTCGCGCAGGTGGGTGTGGAGGTCGACCAGGCCGGGCAGCAGGACCTGGCCCGCCGCCTCGATCACGGTGGCGTCGCCGGCGTCGAGCCCGGTGCCGACCGCGGCGATGGTCTCGCCGTCGATGAGGACGTCCTGGGGTTCGCCGCCGAGGACCTTCGCGCCGCGGATAAGGATCTTGCTCATGGTTACTTGTTCTCCTCGGTACGGGCGGGAACAGCAGGGCGCGCAGCGCTTCGATCAAGGGTGGCGGCGGGTGCGGCGGGCTCGGAGCCGCCGAGCAGCAGGTAGAGCACGGCCATGCGGATCGAGACGCCGTTGGCGACCTGCTCGACGACCGTGCACCGGTCGGAGTCGGCCACCTCGGCGGTGATCTCCATGCCGCGGACCATCGGGCCGGGGTGCATGACGATGGCGTGCTCGGGCATCTTCGCCATCCGCTCGCCGTCCAGGCCGTAGCGGCGGGAGTACTCGCGCTCGGTCGGGAAGTACGCGGCGTTCATCCGCTCACGCTGCACACGGAGCATCATCACAGCGTCCGACTTCGGCAGCACCTCGTCGAGGCTGTAGCTGATGTCGCAGGGCCACTGCTCGACGCCGACGGGGACCAGGGTGGGCGGGGCCACCAGGGTGACGTGGGCGCCGAGGGTGGTCAGCAGGTGCACGTTGGAGCGGGCGACACGGCTGTGCAGGATGTCGCCGACGATCGTGATCCGGCGGCCGTCGAGGTCCTTGCCGAGCCCGGTGTCGGGCCCGACCAGCCTGCGGCGCATGGTGAAGGCGTCCAGGAGTGCCTGGGTGGGGTGCTCGTGCGTCCCGTCGCCCGCGTTGACGACCGCGCCGTCGATCCAGCCGGAGGTGGCCAGGCGGTACGGGGCGCCGGAGGCGCCGTGCCGGATGACGACGGCGTCCGCGCCCATCGCCTCCAGGGTCAGGGCGGTGTCCTTGAGCGACTCGCCCTTGGAGACCGAGGAGCCCTTGGCGGAGAAGTTGATGACATCGGCGGACAACCGCTTGGCGGCCGCCTCGAAGGAGATGCGGGTCCGCGTCGAGTCCTCGAAGAAGAGGTTGACGACGGTACGGCCGCGCAGGGTCGGGAGCTTCTTGATCGGCCGGTCCGCGACCCTGGCCATCTCCTCGGCGGTGTCGAGGATCAGGACGGCGTCGTCGCGGGTGAGGTCGGCGGCCGAGATGAGGTGGCGCTTCATCTGGGTGTTCTCCGGGTGGCTGGAGGGTTCAGGCGTGCGGGCGTGCGGAAGCCGCCGTACGGCAGGTGGGCCGTACGGGAAGGGCAGCTATCGCTCGACCGCCGGGGCGGCCTGCTCGACCCCGAGCAGCACGGCGTCGCGGCCGTCCTCCTCGGCGAGCTGGACCTTGACCGTCTCCCGCAGCGACGTGGGGAGGTTCTTGCCGACGTAGTCGGCACGGATCGGGAGTTCGCGGTGTCCGCGGTCGACGAGGACCGCGAGCTGCACCGCACGGGGCCGGCCGATGTCGCCGAGCGCGTCGAGGGCGGCGCGGATCGTGCGGCCGGAGAAGAGGACGTCGTCGACGAGGACCACCAGGCGGCCCTCGATGCCCTCGCCGGGGATCTCGGTGCGGGCCAGGGCGCGCGCGGGGCGCATCCGCAGGTCGTCGCGGTACATGGTGATGTCGAGCGATCCGACCGGCATCTTCCGGCCGGTGATCTCTTCGAGCTTGTCGGCGAGCCTGCGGGCGAGGAAGACGCCGCGGGTCGGGATGCCGAGGAGCACCACGTCGTCGGCGCCCTTGGCGCGTTCGACGATCTCGTGGGCGATGCGGGTCAGTACTCGGGCGATGTCGGGAGCCTCCAGAACGGGGCGTGCCGCATTGCCGGTGGCGTCGTGCTGTGCGTCCATAAGAAACGGACCTCCTTCTCCGCCTCACTGGACGGATCTTAAAGGACGTCGAAATTGCGTCATCCACGTTACCAGGGCCTGAGCAGGGCCCTTGTCCCACCCCCGGGAGGTACCGGTCCGGACCATTCAGCTTGACGCACCCAAGTAACGCTGCGTAACCTCACAGTGAGTTACCAGCCACGCGGCGGAGCCGCACAATGTTCCAGCGTCCGGGGAGCCTTATGTCCAGCGAATACGCAAAACAGCTCGGGGCCAAGCTCCGTGCCATCCGCACCCAGCAGGGCCTCTCCCTCCACGGCGTGGAGGAGAAGTCGCAGGGCCGCTGGAAGGCCGTCGTCGTCGGCTCGTACGAGCGCGGCGACCGTGCCGTGACCGTACAGCGTCTGGCCGAGCTGGCGGACTTCTACGGCGTCCCGGTGCAGGAGCTCCTGCCCGGCACGACGCCCGGCGGGGCCGCTGAGCCGCCGCCGAAGCTCGTGCTCCAGCTCGAGCGCCTCGCCCACGTCCCGCCGGAGAAGGCCGGCCCCCTGCAGCGCTACGCGGCGACGATCCAGAGCCAGCGCGGCGACTACAACGGCAAGGTGCTCTCGATCCGCCAGGACGACCTGCGCACGCTGGCCGTGATCTACGACCAGTCGCCGTCCGTGCTCACGGAGCAGCTGATCAGCTGGGGCGTCCTGGACGCCGACGCGCGCCGCGCGGTCGCTCACGACGAGGGCTGACCACCCCAGCAGAAACGTACCGCCGGGTCGGCGGGGCCCTTTCCGGGCGCCCCGCCGGACCCGGCGTTTCCGTTTTGCGGGCAGTCCGCAGGAACGGCTCCCCGACATGCCGAAGGGCCCACGGTCTGGCGACCGTGGGCCCTTCGTCGGCAGAACGCCGCCGGGGGCTACTGCTCCCGGCGCAGGTTCGGCTTGAGGTCCTTGAAACGGGCCAGCAGGCCGTTCACGAAGGACGGGGAGTCATCGGTGGAGAACTCCTTGGCGATCTGCACCGCCTCGTCGATCACCACCGCGTCGGGTGTCGCGTCCACCCAGATCAGCTCGTACGCACCGAGCCGCAGGATGTTCCGGTCGACGACCGGCATGCGGTCGATCTCCCAGTCCACGGCGTAGGTGACGATGAGGTCGTCGATGCGGTCCGCGTACTGCGCGTACCCCTCGACGAGCTCCATCGTGTACTCGGTGACCGGCGGCTGACGGGTGTCGGACCGCGAGTGCCGGACCCAGTCCGCGAGGACCGTCTGCACGGACTCACCGCGCTGGTCGGCCTCGAAGAGGATCTGGAAGGCTCGCTTGCGGGCCGTGTTCCGGGCAGCCACGGTTAGCTGTTCACCCGGCCGAGGTAATCGCCCGAGCGGGTGTCGACCTTGATCTTCTCACCGGTGGTGATGAAGAGCGGAACACCGATCTCGTAGCCGGTCTCCAGCGTGGCGGGCTTGGTGCCACCGGTGGACCGGTCGCCCTGGACGCCCGGGTCCGTGTGCTGGATGGTCAGCTCGACGGCGGCCGGCAGCTCGACGTAGAGCACCTCGCCCTCGTGCTGGGCGACGGAGGCGGTGAAGCCCTCGATCAGGAAGTTGGCGGCGTCGCCGACGGACTTGCGGTCGACCATCAGCTGGTCGTACGTGTCCATGTCCATGAAGACGAAGTACTCGCCGTCCATGTACGAGAACTGCATGTCGCGCCGGTCAATGGTGGCCGTCTCGACCTTCACGCCGGCGTTGAACGTCTTGTCGACGACCTTGCCGGACAGCACGTTCTTGAGCTTGGTGCGCACGAAGGCCGGGCCCTTGCCGGGCTTGACGTGCTGGAACTCGACGACGGACCAGAGCTGGCCTCCGTCGAGCTTGAGCACCTGGCCGTTCTTGAGGTCGTTCGTGGAAGCCACGGTTGCGGAATCTCCTGGACTGAAGCTGGTGGAACGACCAAGGATGCGCGCTAGAGCGCGAGCAGCTCCTTGGTCGTAATGGTGAGTAGCTCGGGTCCGCCGTCCGCCTCGGGGCGCACGACGAGCGTGTCATCGATCCGGACTCCGCCCCGGCCCGGGAGGTGAACCCCCGGTTCGACGGTGACCGGCACACAAGCGTCCAGTTTACCCATGGCAGCGGGTGCCAGCTGCGGGTCCTCGTCGATTTCGAGCCCCACCCCGTGCCCGGTCCAGGGTGCGAGGCCCTCACCGTGCCCCGCGGAGTCCAGTACATGGCGGGCCGCACGGTCCACGTCACGGTAGGCGGCGCCGGGTACGAGAGCCTCGCGTCCGGCCCGCTGAGCGGCGAAAACCAGGTCGTAGAGCTCGATCTGCCAGTCGGCCGGAGCCGTTCCGATGACGAAGGTGCGGCCGATCTCGACCCGGTAGCCGCGGTAGTTGGCGCCGAGGCAGACGGAGAGAAAATCTCCTTCCTCGACCCGTCGGTCCGAGGGGCGGTGACGGCCCCGGCCGGAGTTGGGACCGGTGGCGACGGAAGTCGCGAAGGCGGGTCCGTCGGCTCCGTGGTCGACCAGCCGGCGTTCCAGTTCGAGCGCGAGATGCCGCTCCGTGCGGCCGACGAGGATCGATTCGAGAAGTTCGCCCAGCGCCTGGTCGGTGATCTCGGCGGCGATCCGCAGGCAGCCGATCTCCTCCTCGTCCTTGACGATGCGCAGCTGCTCGACGTTGGCGCCCAGGTCGGCCAGCCGGAGCTTCGGAGCGACCGAGGCCATGGCCCGGTGCCGGGCGACGGTGAGGTCGTGCTCCTCGACGGCCAGGGACTCCGCCCCGCCCGCGGTGGCCAGATCCGCGGCGGCGACCACGGGATCGCCTCCGGTCACCGACAGGAGGTCGACGCGCAGCTGTTCGTCGGTGCGTCCGTCGGCCGGATCACCGGTCGGGGGGCGGGGGCAGAGCAGGACGTCCTCGTCGGGGCCGAGCAGCAGCACGGCCCCCGGGGGCGCTCCGCCCGCCAGGTAGCGGACATTGGCGGGGCGGGAGACCAGGGCGGCCGCGGATCCGACTGCGGCGCACCGGTCGCGGAGCAGCCCGCGGCGGACGGCGTACACCTCTGACATGCATCGAGCGTACGAGCGCGGGCCCGGGCCCGCGCGGTCAGCGCACCCGACCGGGGGTCCGGGGCGGGCCCCAGCGGACGGGCGGGCCCGCCGGGCACCGGCTCACCAGGCCGGAGGGCTCGCGAGGGAGCGGGCGAGTATGTCGTCCAGGACGCGGGCGGTGGTCTCCACGTCGTACGTGGAGTTGTCGATGATCGGCAGACCGGAGCCGTACCAGCCGGCCATCCGGCCGTGGATCCGGGCGACCTCCTCGTCGGAGAGGCGGCGGTTGCCGCTGCGGGCGGCGTTGCGCTCCAGGACGACTTCCAGGCCCGGCAGCAGGACGACGGGGAGCAGACCGGGGCCCACGTGGCGCTTCCAGCCGCCCAGGCCGACGACGGGGCGGTCCGGGAAGACCGCGTCGTCGAGGATGCAGGAGATGCCGTTGGCGAGGAAGTTGCGGGCCGCGAAGCCGCAGGTGCGGCGGGCCAGCCGGTACTGGGCCTCGGACTGGTCGTTCCATCCCGCCTGCGGGTCGGCGAAGCCGGAGCAGACCCACTCACGGACGTCGTCGAGGCTGACGTGGGCGGTGGGGACGCGGCGGCGGGCGGCCCAGAGCTTGGCCACCGTGGTCTTCCCGGCGCCTGCCGGGCCGATCAGGAGGACGGCGAGGGTCGCGGTGCCGGTG
>NZ_JAELVH010000010.1 GCF_019399235.1 Streptomyces poriferorum
CGCGTGAGTGGTTCACCGACAGCTACGCGCATGGCGGGTTCTCGACCGAAGCGCTCAGGGCCGGCGCTCCGGCATTGCTGCGATGGGTGGCGTCGACCGGCGATTTGGATGTCCTGGCCGGAACGGACTTGACCTTGACGCTGGGTCAACCCTCCATCCTTCCGGAGGAGCTTCCGCGCAGTCGCCCGGACAGCTCCACGAAGGAGGCAGACGACCATGACAGCCCAATCGATCGCCGGTCCGGCGATTCGAGTGCGAGGACTCAAGAAGTCGTACGGGAAGCTCGAAGTACTGCGCAGCGTGGACTTCGACGTGGTGCCGGGCAGCATCTTCGCCCTGCTCGGTTCCAACGGGGCGGGCAAGACCACGACCGTGAGAATTCTCGCCACGCTCCTGAAAGCCGACGCGGGGGCGGCGAGCGTCAATGGCTTCGACGTTGCCGCGCAACCGGCGAACGTGAGGGAGTCCATCAGCCTCACCGGGCAGTTCGCGGCCGTCGACGAGATCCTCAGCGGTCGGGAGAACCTCGTCCTCGTCGCCAGGCTGCGCCACGTCGAGGACCCGGGCGCGATCGCGGACGACCTGCTGAGGCGCTTTTCGCTGAGCGAGGCGGGCACGCGCCGAGTGTCCACGTATTCGGGTGGGATGCGCCGCCGACTGGACATCGCGATGAGCCTGATCGGGAATTCGCCGGTGATCTTCCTGGACGAGCCGACAGCCGGTCTCGACCCCGAGGCGCGCATCGAGGTGTGGGACGCGGTCAAGGAGCTCACCGGCTACGGAACGACGGTGCTGCTCACCACGCAGTATCTGGACGAGGCCGAGCAGCTGGCCGACCGGATCGCGATCCTCCACCAGGGCCGGATCATCGTGAACGGCACCCTCGCCGAGCTCAGACAGCTCTTCCCACCCGCCACGGTCGAGTACGTGGAGAAGCAGCCGACTCTCGAAGAGATCTTCCTCGCCGTCATCGGCGGCGGCGACAAGCGGGACGCCGCCGGCACGACGGCCGGGGGACGAGGATGACCGCGTACTTCTTCAGCGACACTGCCGCGCTCACGGGGCGGACCCTGCGCCATGTCACCCGCAGCTTGGACACCGTCATCACGACGGCCATCACGCCGGTCGCCATGATGTTGATGTTCGTCTACGTGTTTGGCGGCGCCATTGATACCGGGTCGGTGTCGTATGTGAACTACATGCTGCCCGGCATCCTGCTCATGACCATTGCATCGGGCATCTCCTACACCGCGTTCCGGCTGTTCACCGATGTGAAGAGCGGGATCTTCGAGCGATTCCAGTCGATGCCGATCGCCCGGTCGGGTGTGCTGTGGGCCCACGTCGTCACCTCTCTGGTCGCCAACCTGATCGCCCTCGGGCTCGTCGTGGGCGTCGCTGTGCTCATGGGCTTCCGCTCAGGGGCAGGAGTGCAGGCATGGCTCGCGGTCGTCGGCATCCTGGTCCTGTTCACCCTGGCGCTCACCTGGCTGGCCGTGATCCCCGGGCTCTCCGCGTCGTCGGTCGAGGGAGCGGGCGCGTTCGCCTACCCCCTCATCTTCCTGCCGTTCGTCAGCTCGGCCTTCGTGCCCACAAGGACGATGCCCGGCCCGGTGCGCTGGTTCGCCGAACATCAGCCGGTGACGTCGATCGTCAACACGATCCGCAACCTGCTCGCCCAGCAGCCGGCCGGCGACGACATCTGGACCGCGATGGCGTGGTGCGTCGGAATCCTCGTCTTGGCGTATCTCTTCGCGATGGCCGCCTACCGCCGGAAGATCGGCTGAGGCAGTCTGAGACCCATGCTCACCATCAGCCAGCTTGCGACGTACGCCGGGGTGACGGTGCGGGCGGTACGCCACTACCACCGGATCAGGCTGCTGCCGGAGCCCGGACGCGACCGGTCCGGATACCGGACGTACGACGCCGGCGCGGTCGTGAGACTGATCCGGATCCGCACCCTGGCAGATGCCGGCGTGCCGCTGGCCCGGGTGCAGGAACTCCTCGACGCCGGGCCGGAGGAGTTCGCCGGCGGGGTCCAGGAGATCGACAAGGACCTGCGCGCCGAGATCCGGCGACTGCAAGGCACTCGCAGCCGGCTCGCCCGGCTCGCTGCCGGAGAGCACCTGGCGCTCCCGCAGAGCGTGGTGGACTACCTCGACCGATTGCGCGGTCTCGGCGTCGAGGAGCAGTACATCGACATGGAGCGGGACGCCTGGATCATGATCGCCGCCCAGGTGCCGCACCTGATCGACTCCGTGATCGCCAAGAAGCACGAGGAACTGGACGACCCCGACACGGTGAAGCTCTACAGTCTTCTCAGCGGGGCACTCGACTGGCCGGCCCACGACCCGCGGATCGTCGAGGTCGCCGACATCATGGAGCGCCTGATGATCCGTGCTGTCGAGGCCGGCGAGGTGGGCACCGAGGACGGGATCGACGACCGGTTCGTCGACCTCCTGGACTCGACCATGGTCGAGTCCTCACCGGGTGCGGCGCGGCTGTTGGCGATCCTGGAGGAGCGGGGCTGGAGGGGCTGGACCCGCATCGAACGAGTTCCTGCCGAGAGACTCAAGTGATGCGCGGCGCCCGGGTCCGCCCCGTAGGTCACACGGGCGCGGATGTTGCCCCCGGACGCCGTACGACCGCGGCGGCAACGCCGTTGCCCCGCGCCGGCCTGCCCCGGCCCGCCGTGCCCGGGTTCGGCCGGCTCAGGCTGCGGACAGCCGCTCTCGACGAGCGGTCAGGACCGGTTGACCGTACGGTCGGTGTGGGTGCCCTGACAGGACGGCATTCAGGGTTGGCCCTGCGGTCACTTCGCACGTACGCAGGGCCACCTGCCGCCTGAATGGTCCGGATCAAGAGTCCATGGCCCGCTACCTTCCTTCCGCTGCCGCCGGCTCGTATTCAACGGGCTGCTGCCCACAGTCCGAGGTGGCGTCGGTCAGTGCGTCGGCCACGCGTGAGCACGGTCAGCCCCAACGGAGCTTTGTGTACGCCCGGTCCGTGACACAGGTGTGCACCGTGCGTCGGCCGACGGCGGAAACCAGGCCGACGGGCCCGGGCCTGCCTTGGATCGACGGGTCCTGGCCGTGACAGCCACGGGGAGCGCTCGGACGCCCAGAGGCCGTTCCGCACAGACCTCATGCCGGGCTGAGGTCCGTTGCCTGCTACGACGCCGGCAACCATCCCCGCCCACGATCACAGCAGGAGCGACCAGTACCGCGTCCACCGCGCCGCCTCCCGGCCGCCGTTCGACACTCGGAGCCCATACCGGCTTGCTCCCGCAGGTCAGCGCATGCGGATGGTGAACTCGGGGAGCGGTATGTCGGAGAGATCGAGCTGGAGCCCGGTCATGGTCAGGTAGGTCTGCGAGTCGCTCAGGGTGTGGGACGGTGCCTGCGACTTCCCACGCGTGCTCACCAGCATGTACCAGCCCCCGCGCTTGTAGCTGCGGGAGGCGTCGGCGCTGTCGCCGTTCGGGTTCAGTACCCAGCCCTGGCGCTCCAGGTCCGCGCAGATCGCCTTCATTTCGGACTGCGCGGCGGGCTTCTCCCGGACAGCCATCCAGCCCGTCCTGTTCAGGTCGGATCCGGCCGGGACCGTCGACTTGCCCTGCTCCGGGTCGAGGCCCGCCGCGCGGACCGCCGTCCGGATCGCTTTGTCCACTCCGACCCGCGTGAGGGGTGGCGATGAGGATTCAGGCTCCGGCGCGGGCGCCGCCCCGGAACCGGAACCGGACGGCTCGGCCAGGGGCGCGCCCAGGTGCACGTGCCCGTTGTCGTCGATCTGTACCTGGTCCGGCAGGATCACGGCGACCAGACTCACGAACAAAATCGCGGCCAGCCCGATCCATATCCTCTTCAAGAACCCGTTCAACGTGAGACTCCCCCCAATGATCATTCGAGGGGAGTCTCACACATCCCGTTCGGTCCGTAGGCAATCGGTCCCACTTCGCCGGCGACACGGCTGGGTCCGAGGTGCAACGCCGTCCGACTCGGCACCGGTCACCACAGCGAGTACGGCCAGGAGTGAGGACGGGGCCCTGCCTCTCCTGGTCCCGCAGGCCGGCCGGCTTGACCAGCTCGTCGGCGAGTGATGCGGGCGGGGCGGGGCGAGTCCACTGGGGTGCGTGCCGGGCGGTTGGACTTCCCGTACGACCTGTTGGAGGTTCACCGCGAAGCCGTACGAAATCCTTCCCCGCGCCACTCGGCTTGATTAGCTTCCCGGCTGTACGACAGGACTCGGGAGGCTCAACTTGACCACGGACATTTCACGGCGACGGCTGTTGGCGCTCGGCGGCGGTGCGCTCGGCGCTGCGGCGGCGGGGTCGCTGCTACCGCCTTCGCTGCAGGCCGCGATAGCCGCGCAGCCGGCACATTCGGCGGGGTCCGGAGGCCGTGACGGGCTCGGAGCCATCAAGCACGTGGTGATCCTGATGCAGGAGAACCGTTCCTTCGACCACTACTTCGGGATGCTCCGGGGCGTACGCGGCTTCGGTGACCGCAACGCCGTCGAGCTGCCCTCGGGCAAGCCGGTATTCGAGCAGCCCGCACCGCTGGGCACCTCCGTTCTGCCGTTCCCGGTGCGCGGCGCCGCTGAGACACAGAAGAAGGACCTCCAGTACATCGGTGCGCTCGACCACTCCTGGAACGGCGGCAGCAAGGCGTGGGCCGGCGGGTGGATGAACGGCTGGGTATCCGCGAAGACGGCCGCCACCATGGCGTACTACGACCGCCGTGACATCCCGCTTCACTACGAGCTGGCCGACACCTTCACGGTCTGCGATGCCTACCACTCCTCCATCCACTCCTCGACCAGTCCCAACCGCAACCACCTGTGGAGCGGGAAGACGGGGAACGAGCCGAACGGCAAGCGTGCCGTCGGCAACGACGCATACGACGAGGGCACCCACCCCGGATACGACTGGGGCACTTACGCGGAGCGGCTGGAGCAGGCCGGGCGCAGCTGGCGGACGTACACCGAGTGGGAGAACTTCACCGACAATCAGATCGAGTTCTTCGCCACCTTCAAGGCCATCGCCCGCAAGGCGTTGGCGAGGACCGGCGGGCACACGTACATGGAGTCGTTCTACTCCGCCGTGCGGGACGCGGACGCAGCCGAGCGGGCGCGGCTGTCCGGTCTGCTGGAGGAGGGCGTCGCCACCCTGGACACGGGTGAACGCCGCCTCTTCGAGCGGGCGTTGCGCCGGGTGGAGACCGGAACGCTGGCCGACGAGTTCGCCAAGGACGTGGCGGCCGGCACGCTGCCGGAGGTCTCCTATCTGGTGCCCTCCGCCGTCGACTCGGAGCACCCGAGCGTTTCCTCGCCGATCCACAGCGCGACGATCGTCTACAAGGTCCTGGACGCTCTGGGCAAGCACCCCGACGTGTGGCGGCACACCGCCGTCATCATCAACTACGACGAGAACGACGGCTTCTTCGACCACGTGCCGCCGCCGGTCGCCTCGCCCGACGTGACCGAGGAGCAGTGGGAGGGCAAGCCCACCGGTCTCGGCATGCGAGTACCGATGCTGGTCGTGTCGCCCTGGACCATCGGCGGCTACGTCTGCTCCGAGGTCTTCGACCACACCTCCGTGATCCGCTTCCTGGAGCGCTGGACCGGGGTGAAGGAGCCGAACATCGGCGACTGGCGGCGTACCGTCACCGGCGACCTGACCTCCGCCTTCGACTTCTCGCGAGGACGTCGCCGACCCGAGACGGAGCAGCCGGGCGCCATTCCGCCGTTCAGCGGCCGCTGGTCGCCGAGGCCGCCGCTGGTGCAGCACATGCCCGTGCAGGAGCCGGGCGTACGTCCGGCCCGCGCACTGCCGTACCAGCCGGACGCGCAGGCCAAGGTGGTGGATGGCGCCGTGCAAGTGACCCTCAGCAACACGGGGCGCTCATCGGCGCACTTCGCGCTGTATCCGTACGCGGGCGAGTTCCCCGTACCGCAGCACCGGGACGTGAGGGGCACGACGCAGTGGACGGTGCCCGTCACCGGCGCGGCGTACCGGTTCACGGTGACGGGGCCGAACGGGTTCCGCCGCGAGTTCGCCGGGTCCACGAAGGACGGTGCCCCGGCCGAGGTTGCGTCGCGGGTCGATGCCCGTGAGCGCGACCTGCATCTCACGCTGCGCAACACGGGGCGGACGACGCTCACCTTCAGGGTGGGGCCGCGGGGATACGTCGACGAGGCAGACCTGCGCGACTGGACCAGGACCATCAAGGTCAAGCCTGGGCGCAGCCGCACCGTTGTGCACTCGGCGGCAGACGCGCACGGCTGGTACGACCTGGACGTCACCGTCGACGGGGACGACGCCTTCCGGCGCCGGCTGATGGGGCACATCGAGAACGGCCGGGCGAGCGTCTCGGGCTGACCCGGGTCCGGTTCTTCGCCGTCGGCGACGGGGTCCGGCCCAGGTACTGCGCGATCCTGGACCGGGCCAACGCCCGGTGTCGTTGACCAGTGGCTGCGTCCGCCTCGTCAACGGCAGTGAGCGGCTCGGCGAGCCGCACTCGTAGACGGTCCGGTCGGAGCGGGGGGCCGCCTTGACTGCCTCGGTGCTTATGGTTGGCCCGCTGGTTCGTCCACGTTGTGAGCGCCCTCGAACCTGGAAGCGATCGAGAGCTGAGCACATCGAACAGGTGTTATGTCGCAGGAAGCGAGGGAGGGGTGGTTTGAGCCGTGTGGGTACTATCGCTGCTAGCCGCTCAACCCCCACTTCGAGAGCCGAGGACCACATGTCCACAAACCTTTCAGTTCCGAGCGTCACGGCGGACTACGCCCTGCGAGTTGCTGACGACCTGTCTGCGAACCGGGGCGAGCAGGAGCGTGTGCGCTCCGAGCTGGATCGGCTGCAGGACGAGCTCATCCGCCTGGAGGAGAGCGAGCAGGTACTGACGAAGATGCAGGACGTGCTCGGCGGCGCACCCAAGCAGACGGCGAAGCAGGGCAAGAGCCGTAAGACGGCTGCGGTTCCGGCAGCCCGCCGCTCCAACACCAAGACAGCAGCAGGGAAGTCGGGTGCGGCCGACGGGCGCAAAGCTGCCAAGAAGTCTGCCTCAACCAAGAAGCCGGGCGAGGCTACCTGGCTCGAGCTGACTACCGCCCACCTGAGCGGACAGAGCGAGCCCAGGTCCGCGGCCGAGGTCTCGGCCTCGCTGACCGAAGCACACCCTGAGCGCGCGGTTCAGGTGACAGTAGTGCGCAACGCTCTGGAACAGGGCGTCGCGCAGGGTCTGTTGGAGCGATCCAAGCAAGGACGCTCGGTCTTCTACAGCCTGGTCGCCACCGTTCCGGTCTCATCCGTCTCCTGACGTTCTGCGGTTGGGGGCCCATCTCTTTGGTCAAGCGGTGTGGGCGCCTGAGGGGCTCTCGGTAGAAGCGTCAGTCGTGTCGGCTCCGGCGTATCCGTAGATTCAGCCGGCGGCAGTACCGGGGGCCGGGACGGCGACTGGCCGCCGCCGCGCGGCCCGCGGGCCGCTCTGCTCGTCTCGCTGGGGCAGGTTGCCGCGCCGGCCGCCTCTGGGGAGGATTTGACGCGCGCACGCGGGCACGCGCGTGCTGTGCGGCGAGCGAGCGTTGCGTGGCCTCACCGGGACCTGCACGTGTTCACCTGCCCGGCAGGCCCCGGACGTCTGTACCCATGGGTGCTCTCTCAGCGGACGGATGAGGGGTACCACGGTCCGTGGCACCCCTCACGGGCGTCCAGCACCTGCCGGGCCGGGTTCACTTGTGGATGCGCGTCACGTTGTGGCTGTTGACGCTTACCTCGTTGTGGATGTCCCCGACCTGGAAGTCGATCAGCCCGCACAGCAGGCAGCCCGGGTTGTTGGCCGGGGGAGACGGGGCCTGGGACACGGTGATGGTGGTGGTGCCGTTAGAAGCACTGCAACTGTCGTCGCCGTTGTAGGCGGCGGTGATGTCGTGTGTTCCGGTAGCCGTGAAACCGGTGGTCAGCGAGGAGTGCCCGTTGGCGGAGACGGGTGCGGTCGCCAGGAGCTCCGAGCCGTCGAAGAACGACACGCCCAAGCCGCCGCTCGGGTCGGAGCTGCAGGTCACCATCGCGTCGAGGGTCACCAGCTGCCCGGTCACCGCCGGGGAAGGTGTGGCTTGGACGGTAGTCGAGGACGGATCGGCGGCTGCAGCCGACGTAGCGAAGGACAGCACTGTGGCCGCCGCTACGGCGACCACGAGTCCGACCTTGCGTGCAAGACACGCTTTCACTGAGGGGGCCTCCTCGGTCTGATAGTCAGGCGGGGATCCGCCCTGACCGTTCGGAGCGTGACCTTAGGCCGCTTTTGGTGGCGTGCGCGGTAGGTGCGGGTCCCGGTGGGTCCACCTGAGTCATCGGTTCGCTCGAATGGGCTGGAGCGAGCCGGTGGAGCCGATGCCTGCTGACCAGTGCCGCATCAGGCAACGTTCGCTCTGTTCACGACCTCGCGCATGTGTTCGTCTTCGGCGTGCTTGTTCAGCCAGATGATGTATCGGCGGATCACGCTGCCCTGCTCCTTGCGGCCGGCATGGTCGGTGCCGTCGGGGGTGAAGTAGCGCAGGGCGGTGACCTGGGCTTCGACGCGGTTGAGCCAAGAGGAGTTCGTCGGGGTGTAGGCGATCTCGACGTTGTTCCCGTCGGCCCAGGTGGCAACTCGCCGGCAGCGTTTCGTGGTCAGCTGCGGGGAGTAGTTGTCACGGATGACGGCGATCCGCACCTCGTCGACCACCCCCTCGGCGACCGGAGCGGGGTTGAAGTTCTGCGTCGCGGACTCGGTCCGGGCTGGTGAACGTGACCTCGGTGATCTTCGCCACGGGCATGCCCTGCGCGGACAGCAGCACCATCCGGGCCAGTGGCCAGGCCACCGCCGACCCCCGTGCCGCGGCGGATGATCCGCAGCAGCCGCCGGCCCTCGGCATCATCAACTTCACGGATACGTACCCGATCGGCCATGCGCGCAGCCTGCCGGCGCACTGGACCCTGGCTGCCAGTATCCCGGCAGTGTCACACCATTCGGCGTTTCCTCAGCTCAGCGAGCCACCCTCGTACTTGCCCGTCGTCGTGCAGGTAGCCGCCGCTCTCATCCGCGGGCAGGTCAATTCCGCACAGGAGGTTCAGCGCCCACCACGAGATGTCGTCCCAGGCAAGCCGGTCGTCGGCCACCCACCGCGAAGCCCAGCGGTCGGCCTCATCCCTCGTCAGCCGACCCTCGATGAGCGACGCGAGGCGATTCTCAACCTCATCAACTGTCGGCTGGTGCCCTGCATCCATGTCTTGACCGTACAGCCAGGGCACACGCTGCCTGATGCGGCACTAGATCGCGGGAGGCGCGACGCGCTGGTAGGCGAGCGAGTTGCTGGTGCCGCCCGACGTTGTGACGCTCACCAGCACCGAACCCGTCGGGCCCGCGGGGGCGATCGCGATCGCAGTCGTGTCGGACACCACGGTGAAGGCCGCCGGTGCGGTGCCGAAGCGGACCGCGAATGCCGTGGTCAGCCCGGTGCCTGTCAGGGTCACGGAGGCGCCCGCGTCCGTCGGCCCCTGCGCGGGCGAGAGCGCGGTGAGCGCAGGCGCCGCCAAATAGGTGTAGACGACGGAATTGCTGGTGCCGCCGGGACCGGCGACCGTGCACGCGACGGAGCCGGTGCCGGCCGGTGTGACGGCGGTGATCTGGGTGGCGGAGTTTACGGTGTAGGAGGTCGCGGGGGTGCTGCCGAAGGTGACGGCGGTGGTCCCGGTCAGGCCGGTGCCGGTGAGGATCACAGTGGTCCCGCCGGTCGCCGGTCCCGCGGCGGGCGAGACGGAAAGCAACGAGGGCGCGTTGATGTAGTAGAAGAACACCGGCCCCGAGGTGCCGCCTACGGTGGTCGCGGTGACGGCCACCGCGCCGGTGCCGGCCGGTGTGACGGCGGTTATCTGGGTGGCGGAGTTGACGGTGTAGGAGGTCGCGGGGGTGCTGCCGAAGGTGACGGCGGTGGTCCCGGTCAGGCCGGTGCCGGTGAGGACCACACTGGTCCCGCCGGACGTCGGTCCCTGGTTGGGCGCGATCGTGCTGAGAGCCGGCGTGGGTGCGTAGGTGTAGGGGATCGTGTTGCTGAGCCCGGCGGGTGTGCGCACGGTGACGTTCACTGTGCCCGTTCCAGGCGGGACGGCCGCCGTGATCGTCGACGGGGTGTTGACCGTGAACGACAGGGCGGCTGCGGATCCGAACGTGACGGCGATGGCACCGGTGAACTGGCTTCCGTTGAGGGCCACGGGATTGGTGCCGGCCGCCGGACCCGTGTTGGGTGCGACCGAGGTGAGGACGGGAGGGGCCACGGTGACTCCAAGGAGTGTGGTCGGCCTGGCTGGGCAGCGAGCTGGGGGCACGGAAGCGGTGCGGGCGGGTGTTCGCGAGCCCGCACCGCGTCCGCTGGGCACGGGCCGGTGGACCGGAGCTCACCGGAGGCGTGCGCGGCTGTGCGTTCGAGACGCCGTCAGATGCCTGGGCCGGAAACGTAGGTGAAACCGCCGCTGACAGTGGCGCTACCGCCCCCTGTGGTCACGACGACATCGACGGAACCTGCCGTGCCGGACGGTGTGACGGCCACCAGCGTGGTGTTGTTCAGCACTGCGAAGGACGCGGTGGTGCCGTCGAAGGTGACGGCCGTGGTGGAGGCGAGGCCGGTGCCGTTGACGGTCACCGCGGTGCCGCCAGACGCCGGCCCCGAGGCGGGTGCGAGCGAGACCAGTGTCGGCGCGTCGACATAGGCGTAGCTGAGTGGAGAGGTCGTGCCCCCGGTGGTGGTGACCGCGACATCGACGGAACCGCTGGAGCTGCCGGCCGGAACGACCACCGACAACTGGCTGTCCGAGACGACTGTCGGGGTCGCGCTGTTGGAGCCGAAGGACACGGTGTTGGCCGTGGAGAGGCCGTAGCCGTTGATGGTGACTGTGTTGCCGCCTGCGGTGGGACCGGAGCCCGGGCCGATTGACATTGCGATCGGTGGGCTGATGTAGAAGAAGGAGAGCGAGTTGCTCGTCCCGCCAGCGGTCACCACGTTGACATCGACGACGCCGCAGCCCGCGGGGTCGATGACGGTGATCGAGGTCGGGGTGTTCGCGGTGATCGTGGCCGTCCGGGACCCGAAGTGGACGGCGGTGGCACCGGACAGGTTCACGCCCGTGATGGTGACGGTTGTTCCGCCGCTGGTGGAGCCTTGGTTGGGACTGATAGGCATGAGGGGTTCCTCTCACTCGGAGATCTTCTCCGAGCAGTGAGTGGGTTCCGATCCACGGACGTCCCGAATCAGCCCCGGCCGGTACGTTGGCCCGCCGGCAGATGGGATGTGCGGAGGCCCGTCCGGACGGGATGAGTTCGGTCCCGTGAGGGTGGCTGGTCCGCGAGGAATCGATGGACCATCGCCCATTGGTGCAGACACCTGAATTGACCCATCAGTGTGATTTCTATGCCAAGGGTTTTGACGTGGTATCAGTCGTTTGGCGGAGCGTGCAGGGCGTGCGGCGGCGCCTTCTGGTGGTACGCAATCACCTGCCGGGCCATGCCGGGAGCGCTGGGCAACAGCCGCGTGGTCATAAACCATGGGGTGTGGCACTGCGCCAGTGGGGCTCACCACTTCGGCAGGTGATACTCGCCGTAAGGGTCCGGAAGCGGCCCTGCCGGTCCGCGGCCTCCGGCTGATCTCAGCTTCCGGGTAGGACCAGCCGACAGGACGGGTGCGTCCGGGCTGCAGTCCGGGTCGTCAACAGGACCGGTGCAGTGCTCAGTTCGAGCTCTGAAGGGCGGGCAGATCGGCGCACAGGGTGGCCGGGAAGACGGGCTCGACGCGGTGCACGTCGGCGCAGCCGGCCTTCGTGCCGCGTGCGAGGGGCACCCAGCCCGACTTCTCGGCGCGGAAGAACCACCGGTCGCCGAGGCTCGCCCCACAGCCCGGCGCCCGGCCCTCGGCGCAGGCCGGTCCCATGCGCGAGGACACGTCGAACACCAGCCACTTCCCGTCGCAATGC
Source organism: Streptomyces poriferorum (assembly GCF_019399235.1). GTDB lineage: Bacteria > Actinomycetota > Actinomycetes > Streptomycetales > Streptomycetaceae > Streptomyces > Streptomyces poriferorum. The sequence continues at coordinate 12,002 of NZ_JAELVH010000010.1, forward strand.
TCCTCGCCGCGGGAGGTGTGGGTCGGCACGTCGAGCGCCGCCACTGCCTGGTCGTAGGAGGCGGGGGTGCAGCCGGTGGGTGCCGGGTGGCAGCCGCGGTCGCCGCACAGACGCAGGCCTGGCAGGCCGGCGTCGTCCGCGGTGAACGTCGTGTCGTGGTCCACGACCAGTTCGCGGTGGCCGAGCGCGGACGGCAGCCGCACCTTCGCCGTGACGGTCGCGGTCTTCGAACAGTCGGCGTGCGGGTCGCCGGTCAGGGTGGAGAAGGTGACCTGCACCCACACATTGCGCTCCGACGTGGAGGTCACGGCCGCCTGCGGCCGGCGCGCGCAGGTCTTCCCCTTGCCAGGCACCTCTGCGTCGACACGGAGCGCCCGTCCGCCGCCGGAGAGCCGGGCCGCGGTCACGCGGAACGGAGCGAACGTCTGCCAGTGCGGCGCTTCCGTCGTCGGCGCCCCGGCCCGCTGGGCCCCGCAGGCGCTGAGCAGCAGCACGGCGACGGCGCTCAACAGGACACCGGCCAGTGATCTCCAGGACTGCACGTGTTCCGGACCCCCCCCATGAAACGGTCGACCCGGGCGACTATAGAACGCCGCGTACACGTCCAGTCCGGCGCACCACACGATGGCGAGCGGTGGCAGGGACAGGTGCGGGCTCGCCGGGCGGCCGTGCGCCGGCCGCTTGCCGATCTGGTTCGGCGAGAACGAGCCGCCGGCACGGATGGTGGCCGCCCAAGGCGTCACGGTGATCCTCACCGAGGCGGACGTGGGGCCGGAAGGCGGGTCGGGACCGGCCGCAGGTCCGAGCCCTCGCCTGCCGGTGCCGGCGCGAGCGTGTCGTTCGGTTGCCGGCCGCCTCTCCTGAAAGGCCGTGCGGGTGAGAGCGCCCGGGCCGGGTGGACTTCACGCGACGTACTCGAACCGGAGGGCGGAGAGGTCAAGGCTCAGCCACGCCCCGCCGACGGAGTGGGTACGACCGGGAAAATAGGAGCGTGTCGGTGTTGTCGCCGTGATGGCCGAAAGCACCTCCGCCGTTGTCGCCGTGAGAACCACGGTCCCGGCTCCGTGGGCCACTTTGCCCTCTCTCAGCCTCGCGACATCAAGTCGGACCGTGAAGCAGCTGCCGGAGCGCATGCGCTGGACTCCGTCGCCCCTCAGATCGTAAGCGAGCAGCCCCTCGTACTCGTCGTGGGCGTAGTCGGAAGGAGCGGTTTCGAGACGCACGTTGGACGGCAGTGCTTCGGGGACTTCACTCTCTCCTCCCCGGGCGGCGTGACCGGTGAGGGCAACGGTTCCCTGCCCGTCCCCACTGCCTCGGCACGTCAATTGCGTGCGGGTTCCGGTCCGGCCGAGCAGCACCGTCGGCCCGCTCGGAGCGCCCTCCTCGTCGAACGGATGGACGTGGTACCCGCCGACGGCGGTTGGGTCGTCCAGCACAGTGGCGGGAAACGGGCCTGTGCTGACCGGGAACCCGTCGACCAGGTCCTTGACCACCAGTCCGAGCAGTGATGCCGCCGCTCTCGGAGCGAGCATCAGCGTGTTCCCGGCACCCGGCCCCGGCTTGGCATGCGAAGCAAGCATCGCTGCGCCGCGCCAACCCGCCTCTTCCAGGCTCTCCTTCATCGGCAGTTCCCGCAGACGGTGCCCGTGGCGGGCAGTCCAGAGCCGGATCCTCCGGCCGGCCCGCTCGACCTCCACAAGCGTACGAAGTTCAAGCCGGGTCACCCCGTAGTCGGCGGCCTGCGGACGCTCCGGGGAAGCGAACGCGGTTGCCCGGTGATCCACGGTCAGGACGCAGTCCGCAATCCTCAGGGAGACGTCCTGGCGGGGGCCCACGAACTCCGCCAGGCCCTGGAGTTCGGTGAGCAGCCGGGCCAGGCTGTCGGGAGTCTCCGCGGTGTTGTCGAGGAAGGCCACCTGGTCCCAGGTCGTGTCCGGCAGCAGCGGCCGGGCCTCTGCGTAGAGGCGTCCGAAAGGCAGCAACCGGCGGGCGGCCTCCAGAGCGCCGACCAGCGAGTCCGGTGCGGTGCCGTGGACCGACGTGTGTACGTCCCGGCCCCCAGCGGCGAGACGGACCAGCGTCGTGTCGTTCCGCAGAGGCGCTCCCGAGCGCACTCCGGCGTCGAGGATCCGGTGCTTGCGCCGGGTCGACGTCAGGACCAGGGCGTCGACGCGTTCGCGGGTGCGGGCACGTCCGGCGGTGTCCTCCGCCGTACGGCAGGCCTCGTACCGATCGGAAGTCTGGTGCACGTCAACACCGCCAGGTGAGCTGGTCGAATCGCATGGTGGGCGAGTGGAGGCCGATTCGGACGGACTGCCCCTGCTTCCCGCAGGTCGCGTTGTCACCCTCCACGTCGTCGGCGATGCCGGCGAGCTGCCGAAGGGCATCACGGGCGTCACCGAACAGGACCACGTCCTGCAGGGGAATGCTGTCCCCAGCGGGTGTCAGGAAATGGCTCTCCGACGCCGCGAAGGAGAACTCGCCGCGATCCAGGTTGATTTCGCCCGAGCTGAGGGCGCCGACGTGCAGGAGACCGCCCCGGGGCGGCTCCAGCAGAACGGCGGTGCTGTCCGGTCCCGGGAGAACGACGGTGTTCGAAGCTCTGGGAAGCGAGGCATGACGGTAGTCCTCCCTGCGGCCGCTTCCAGTATTCAGGTCGGAGGAGCCGTACACGGCCCTCGTGCAGGTGAGGCGACCGGCCACGACGCCTCGGTCGACCAGGACCACACGGGTCGCGGCCTGCCCGTCGTCGTCCGTCGCGCAGCTTCCCATGCCTTCGGGAACCCCTGGGTCGTCAACCAGTCGCAGCGGAGCCGATGTGAGAGCGGCGCCCATCAGGCCGCCGGTATAGCGCGAACCCTTGGCCAGGTTGTCCGCCTCCAGCGCATGACCGATCAGCTCATGAAGCAGTGCTGCCCCGACCCGGGGGGCCAGCACCACCGGTGTGGTGCGGACACCGAGCCGTCGGGAGCCGAGCAAGGCCCTGGCACGGTCAGCGGCGGAGAGGATCAGTTTCTCCGCGGACAGTGCGAGGTCGGGCCCGGCATCTCCGAGCCGCCAGTGCGGGGCGTTGCGCCGAGTGAATACGCGTGCCTGCTGTCCTTGTCCCCATGCTGTTGCGGCGCAGCGCTGGCGCCCACCGGTGGACCGCCAGCTCCGGCCGGCTCCGGTGGAGTCCACCACTGCCCGCTGCCCTCGGAAGAAGTCTTGTACGAAATCCACGGACAGGTCCGCGGCGGCAGCCGACCGGGTGATGGCCTCGGTGAGGAGGTACAGGTCTCGGTGAGGCCGTTCCTCCTCGAGTTCGGAGCACCGAGTGATGGGCTCGGGAGCACGGGGGCGGCCGAAACCCTGGAGCGTGGCCACTCTCTCCGCCAGGAGGCCAGGTTCGGCAAGGGGAGCGGAGCCGTACCACCAGGAGTCCCGCCGGCGCAGAAGCAGTCCGACTCCGAAGCGGCGGTCCAGCGATGTCCCGTGACCGGCGCGGGCCCCGTGGCGGACGGTGCTGTCGAGCCGCACGTGCGATGTCGCCTCGACGAATGCCTGCGCGTACTGCGCGCCCAGCCGTACACCTTCCTCGCACCAGTGCGCGGCGACCGCCTCGAGAAGGCGGTCGAAGGACGATTCCGGCTCCGCCCCCACATCAGGAGCGCGGTCGGTCGGCGCGGTCACCTGAACAGCTCCCGCGAAACGAGGCCGCGGCGCAGGAGTACCTGGACGATTTCGTGGGCGCGGCCCGCGGTGAGCGGCGCCTCGTCGGTGCCGGCCGAAAGAGGCTTGTGGAGCGGGACCGCGGCTTCCACCACTTCCTCCGGTTCGCGGCCGTTGCACAGCCCCCAGACGAGTGCGACGTCGGGCTTCACGACGAACTGCCGCCGCAGTTCGTTGTTGAGCAGCACGCCTTCGGTGAGGTGGATGACGTTGTACTGCGGATTCCGTCTCAGAGGTCCTGGCCCCGTCACCCAGAAGGGCCACCGGTTCACCTCGGGCGCGTCCCATCCGAGCAGTTGCGAGGCCACCGAAAGCGTCTGCAGGAAGGACAGGAACTCCCGCATCCCCTCGCGAGGGTCTCCGTCAGCCCAGGAACCGGTCTGGAGGGAGGTGTACAAGCTGTGGGGGAAGTCCTTGCTGACCGATCGCTCGAGCTGGCGGTGCACCCACTTGGTGCCGTAGTACGGATCTCCCGCGGCAGTGGTCAGGGACTTGCCCGCACAGAGCATCAAGGTCTGTCCGACCAGCGCGGCGGTGGTGAAGTCCTCGTCCTCGCAGGAGCCCTTGAAGTCCGAGAGATGGCCGTTGGCCTCAAGTGCCCAGTGATTCAGAGTCATCTGCCGCAGCCGGTCCTCGTTGTGAGCCAGCCGGCTGCGGAGGTCCGCCAGATTCGGTGAGTCCTTGACGACTTCCATCTGGCGCATGCGCAGGAGCACGTCGAGTTCGTTCCTGGTCAGTCCGGTGGACCGCAGGTCCTGCCGGCTGACGGCCCACTGCTCGACTTTGGCGAAGGCGTCACGGAACCAGTCGAGAGTGTAGGTCTCGACGTCCAGCCTTTCGCCGCCCTCGGTGATCTGGCGTACCTGGATGTCCGTGTCCGAGGAGACGACGGCGAACACGTCCACGTCGCTGGTCGGGCTGCCCAGCCCTGCCGGCAGGCTGCCGGCGAGGTAGATGGCGTCCATGAGCGGGTCATCGGCGAGCCGGGCGGTCGCGGCACGGGCGGTGACAAGCTTTTCTTCGCGGTATCGCATGGGTTCCTTTGACACGACGGGGAAGGGCGTGGACACCGTTCGGCGTCCACGCCCCACTGCATCTACCTTCAGACGTCCACGACGTCCACGACGTCCACGACGTCCACGACGTCGACCACGTCGACCACGTCGACCACGTCGATCACGTCCACGACGTCGATCACGTCCACGACGTCGATCACGTCCACAACGTCCACGACGTCGACGTTCACGACCGCGGGCGTCGCGGCCTCGACCTGCTCCCGTACTTCGGCTTCCACGTCGCCGAATTCGAGAATGTCCTCCATGAGGAACCCCTTCGTTGGTGGTGCACTGCCCCGCACCGGCCGGCGCGGGAGACCCTGGTGCGCGGCCTGCTCAGCCGCGCGAACCTCGCCGGAGGAAGATCTGTACGAGCAGGGCGCCACCGGCGAACCAGACCAGCCCCACGGCCACCTCACCGACTGCGGATTCGAGGAGGCCCGGACCTCGGCCGACCGGTCCGGAGAGGTATGCCGCGACATGGCTGATCGGGAATGCCTCCGAGACGGGACGCAGAGGCGACGGCAGGTCCTCGGTGCTCATCAGAGTTCCGGAGAAGACCATGAGCAGCAGATGCGCGAGGTTGGGAGTGGTGAAGACGTCCTTGACCAGGAGCGCGATGCCCGCGGTCAGGACCCCCATACCGAACGCGCTCACCAGGACCAGGATCAGTGCTCCGGCGAACGTGTGGAGCGGCACGGGAAGGACTCCGTACAGCAGGCCGCAGACCAGATAGGTGATCAGCCCGCCCAGAAAGCCGTCGACCAGATGTGGCAGTCCTCGTTGGCAGATGGCCGCCAAGGTGTTCTGCGGCGAGGCCAGCCACAGGTCCAGCGTTCCGAAGGAGCGCTCGTTGGCGACCGCCAGTGCCAACCCGTATATCACGGCGTGTGCGCAGGCCAGCAGGCTCGCCCCGACGAGCGTGCGCGCCACGGAACCGCCGTAGTGGGAGCTGACCGCCGCGAAGGTGACCGCCAGGCCTATGGGCCGGATCAGGCGTGAGCTCAGGTAGCCGAGCGGGTTGAGCCAGGTGAAGAGCGCGCGGTAACTGAGGGCTGCGCCCTGGAGGACCGGATGGGACATCGCTCAGGCCTCCAGCGGGATGGCGTGGTCACGGACGGCTTGCTGGAGGCGCAGTACCAGGCCCACCACGATCGCCAGCGAAACAGCCGTGAGCCCGAAAGAAACGGCGAGGCTGCCGGCGTCGGCTCCGCGTACCCAGCTCATGACGTGTGACTGCGGCATGAGCCAGGAGAGCTGGCGGATCACCGGCGGCAGCGCGTCCCGGGGAACGAGCAGGGATCCGAGAGCGAGCAGCAGGCCCACGAGGCCGTTCGTCATGCCCGGGGAGAAGGGGAAGCGGAGCACCACGAAGGCCATCAGCCCCACCACGGAAGTGGTGGCAAGTGCCAGCGCTGCACCGCCCACCAGCCATCGGAGCCAGTCGAAACCGGGCGCCAGCCCCCACAGAAGGGCGAGCGGCAGCAACGTGCCGGGGAGGGACACGAGCGCCTGGACCGTCATGCCCGCCAGGCGGCCGAGCACCACGGGAACAATGCCGTACGGGGCTGCCAGGGCCGGGGTGAGGGTACGCCACTGTTTTTCGCCCAGCAGGCTCACCACCACCAGGACGATCAGGGCGTCGAGGTAGCCGATGCCGGCGATGCCCACGGCGAATGCCGGGTCGACGGCCGCGGAACTGTAACTGTGAAGGATGACAGCGAAGACCACGGGCATGATGAGCCCCGCCAGCAGGGCGACCGGGCTGCTCGCCTGCATGCGTATCTGGTCGCCCGCCGCGCGCCAGGTCGTCGCGGTCACCGTGAGTCCACCATGTCCAGGAAGACCTCCTCCAGACTCGGAGGCGTGACCGAGACGCTTGCGACCTGGTCGCCGAAGCGGGCCAGCACCCAGCCGGCCGCTTCTGCCCCGTCACGAACCCGCAGCCGGGTGGTACCGCGGTCCTGGCGGCTTTCCAGCAGTCCGGGGCAGGCGTCGCACGCCGGTACCGATTCATCCGCCGCGGTCCAGATGATCTGGACCGAGTGTCCGAGGCGGGCGGCGGCGGCCACCCGCAACCGGCCGGGCGTTGCTTCGCTGTGCACGGCGCCGTCCTTCATGAGTACGACACGGTCGCTGAGCTCCTCGGCCTCTCTCATGTCGTGCGTGGTCAGCAGGATGCTCCGGCCCTCCTCAGCCAGTCCGCCCACCAGCCGGCGCATCGCAGCGGCGGACTGCGGGTCCAGCCCGGCGGACGGCTCGTCGAGAATCAGCACCGAGGGCTCGTGCAGCAGCGCCCGGGCAAGGTGCAGGCGTTGCTTCATGCCCCGCGAGAAGGTGCCCACCGTGTCACCGGCGCGGTCGGCAAGTCCCATCTGCTCGAGAACCGTTACGGAGCGTTGCCGCAGGTGCGACCCCCGAAGGCCGTACATCAGGCCGAAGAAGGTCAGGTTCTGCAGAGCCGTCAGTCGCGGGTACAGGCCGAGATCGCCGCCCAGGCTGAAGCCGCAAGCCCTGGAAGCGGCACGGCGCTCACGCACGACGTCGTGGCCGCCGACGTCGGCGGAGCCGGAGGTGGGGGTCAGCAGTCCGGTCAGCAGTCGCACCGTGGTCGTCTTGCCCGCGCCGTTGGGGCCGAGTACGGACACCAGTTCGCCCGGCTCGACTGTCAGGTCGACACCACTGACGGCGGCCCGTACCCGTCCTGCCTTGTCCTTGAACTCGCGGCTCAGCGACCGTGTCACGATTCCCTGCTCAGCCAAGGCGGGGCTCCTCTTCTTCGTTCGTCGCGGGTCCGGCCGCGCTGATGGTCACGGGCCGGGAAGGAGCAAGAACTTCAAGTCGCTGCGCCACGCAGGGCACACACTCGGCGGCGAACCGCCGGATCACCTCGAAGGCGATGTCGACGGCCTTGATCCCCGGTCCCGGAAGCCCGCCCACGCTGGTGAGGCCCGGGTCGCGGATCAGCCCGCGGCCGATCTCGGCCGACGTCAGCTTCCGCAGCAGATCCTGCTTGCCGCCGTGGACGGCCATGCGCCTGGCCGGCACCCCGGCAGCGGCCACCAGCAGAGCGCCGGTGCAGACGGAGAACAACGCGGCCCCCCGCGCAGCCGCCTCCGCAACCGCCTCCCGAAGCAGCGGGGAGGCCGCGGCCTCCTCCGCGCCCCGGCCGCCCGGAAGTACCACCGCAGCGCACGACGACAGGGCTGCGAGCGTCCGGAGACCGCCGATCACCAGCCCGTTGGACCCGGTTACCTCCGGTGTCGGACCGGCTGTCAGCACCCGCAGGCCGCTGTTGTGCTGCGTGCACTGCACCGCTTTGGTCAGAGGCGCGACGACTCCGGCCAGGTCGAGTTCCTCGACGCCCTCGTAGGCCAGCACACCCACCCAGGTCACCGCCGGCCTCCTCGGTGAGTGGGGAAGCCGCAGCGAAGGGGTGCCTGGTGCACGGTGCGGCCCGCCGGCAGGTCCGTCGCGCCGGCTGTCCCGGCGGAGAGGACGGGAGGAAGACACTCCATGGCCCTCACAGCTCCGCGAGCCGGGCGAGCGTGCGGTCGCGGATCTGCGGGTCCAGCATGTCGGCGTTGATGTAGAGGCGTCGCGAGGTCTTGACGAGATCGTGCATGCGCCGCTTCATCGTCGAGAAGGAGTCGCCGTAGCGCTGGAAGTCGTTGCCCAGATGGGCGAGCACGTCGTCCTTCAGGCCATAGGTGCCGATCGCGAAGGCGAAGAGGTCCAGGAACGCGTTGAACGTCTCCTCTTCCACGCTCTCGAAGCAGGGGGGCCGATCGGCGTTGTAGTCGATGACGCACAGGTTGCGGACCGTTGCCTCGGCCGCCGGTTCGTGGCCGAAGATCATTCCGGGATCGAGCCGGTACTCGGACGCGTCCAGGTGCTTCTCCAGCCTGCCGGAGTCGATGAGCTCCTCGAAGCAGCGGTCCCGGCGGACCCGCATCGCGGAAGGGACTCCGTGCACGGTGCTACCGCTGGTGAGTACATGCGTGTTGCTCACGAAGACCGCGCCGGCCGCGCACGCCTGAGTGAGGAAGACGGTCTTGCCTCCGCTCCCGCGGCCGAAGAGCAATGTGGCGCCCGTCGGCTGTGCGAAGGCGGCGGCCTTGAGATGGACCATGTCGTGGTCCACGGCGAACAGGGTCAGCAGGTGCTTGGTGAAGTAGGGCCAGATGGTGCGTTCCAGCTGGCGGCCGAAGACGTAGATGGTGCTGCCGCGGGTGACCAGGTAGGCGGGCGGGCCGTAGTGGTGAGTGAGGTAGAAGCCACTCCGGAACCGGTCGGCGCGGAAACCCCGGTCCGCGAGGGGTTCGATCAGTGCGGGGTCGACCGGATCCCGGTCCAGGTCGACACAGACGATCTCGTAGGCGCAGTGATCAGCGGGCTGGGTGAACCTGCTGAAGTACGAGTACCCGCCGAAGTCGGCTACGTTGCTGGAGATGCGAAGCCGGAAGAGGTTGAGGTCGACCACCCGGGAGGACCTGACGGAGTAGTGCGGAGCCAGAGTCTCCCGTACGTCGTTGTCACCGCGGTCGTCCTGGCCGACCGGCGTCGCGGTCTGCCGGCTGGTCACGGTGTCTCCTCACCGGCAAGGCGGGAGCGGTCGAGCGCCTGGGACACCGCGGCGGTGAATCCGTCGGGGTCGCTGCCGTAGAGGTCGCTCAGGTCGCTGATGCCGTCACCCAGTTTGAGCTCGTGCACCCGGCCGGTGAATCCGAGGATGCGGATACGGCGCACCACGGCGGCAACGTATCCCGCCACTCCGTCCGGATAGGTCTGCGCGTTGTCCGCCTCCACCTGGACGAAGACTTCGCCGACCGGCAGGTGCTCCGGGGCGAGCGCGTCCCAGTGGTCGGAGCCGGGTATGCCGACCGCGGGGAGTCCGTGGTGCCAGGCGGTCCAGCAGTCGGATTCACCCTCCACCACGATCTGGTATCCGGCGGACCGGGCGTTGTCCAGTCCGTCGGCGCTGCAGTAGGCCACGACGGGGTGCGCGTCCCCAGGCATCCACGCGGATCCCCCTGCCCCCCGCATGCCGGTGCGCAGCCGGGTCCGGCCGGGCGTTCCACCCGGGGCCACGTAAGTGAACCGGACCCCTTCGTCCACGTCGCTCAGCCCGAAGCGACGCAGCGCCTCCACCGGAAGCCCTTTGGCCTCTGCGAGACGTGCGACGGTCACCCGTCCGTCAGTCATGATGTCTCCTGCTTGTCTCTCGTCGTGCCTGGTACGAATCCGGGCTGGTCCGGCCGGACCAGCCGTGCCGTCATGCCGGCAGGGCGGCTGCTCCCCGGTCCTCGGGACAGGCAGGCTCGTCGGCCGCCCACGCGGACCGGCCCACGTCGGGAATGACGGGTTCCACTTCCAGGTGCCGGGCGCTCAGCTCTGCGGCCACCGCCACCCGGTCCCAGTGCCGCCACTTCAGCCCCAGCCGGTCCGCCTGGTCGAGGAGAGACCGCCAGTCCCTGCTTCGGCCCGATCGAACCCGCTCGAGCAGCGAGTTCAGTTCCGTGCCGTCCGGCCGGTCGGCCAGTAACCGGCCCAGCCGCTCGAGTGCTGACTTCCAGGACAGGTCGCAGGCCTCGGTACGTTGCTCGATCTCGGCGAGCACGGCCAGCACCTGGTCGGTCGCGTCCTGTCTGGCATCGAGAGCGCCGAGCAGTCGGGTGCGTTCCGGCCGGTCGAAGAAGATGCCGAGCTCTCGCACGATGTCCGCGGGTTCGTCGGAGACATGGACGTAGGTGAGCACCGAGGCCTGGGCAGCCCCCGCGATCCGCCTGAGATGATGTGTCTCGCGGTCCTCGGGCCGGCTCGGTCCCTTCAGCCCGCTCAGCCGGGTGGTGGCCGGGATCCCGGTCTTCCGGGTGTCCCTGAGCAGTACGTACAGTGACTCGCCCGCCGGCATGATCAGGTCCATCACGTCTATGCGCTCACGGGTGGCGATGTTCAGCTGGTACCGCCACACCTCACGCGTGGTGTGGCGGTCGAACCGGAATCTGCTCCAGGCCACGGGGACGAAGCCGGCGTCCCGCACCGCCGTCAGCAGCCCGGCTCCGCCTCGGGCGGCTACCGCGTCAGGACGCAGAACGAGGGGGGCGACGGTGTGGAGAGCTTCCGCGACGGCCGGCCCCGTGCCCAGCAAGGCCGAGACGTCGTCCCAGGCATCCCGGTAGTACGGATCGCCGGCGTAGATCTCCCGTTTGCGTTCGACCCTCGAGAGCCACTCGGGTACGTGGCAGCTTGGTCCACCTCGCTGCACGTCAGGCCCTCTCGTACAGCATGCCGTCCGACCAGACCGCCGGGACCCGGCCCCACCGCATCGCGCTGCGCACGTCGGGGAAGAAGCCGCTGCCGTTGAGGTTGGCGCTGGTGTTGCACAGCAGCGGAATGCCGCTGAGCCGCTCGTACTCGGTGAGGACCTCGAAGACGAAGGGATCGTCCCGGGGACCGACCGTCTGGACCCGGGCCGTGCCGTCCAGGTGGACCACGGCGGGCACCCGGTTCTGCCAGTCCGGCCGCACCTCGTGCTCGAAGAGCATGTACGGGTCGGGCACACCGGGCGTGAACACCTCCGGCGCCCGCGCCTCCAAGCAGATCGGAGCCACCGGACGGTAGCGCTCACGCCCCTTGACGTCGTTCAGGCGGTCCTTCATGCCAGGGTCGGATGCGGGCGCGAGGATGCTCCGGTGACCGAGCGCCCGCGGCCCCAGCTCGGCCCTGCCGTGCAGCACCACCACAGGGTCCCCCGACTCGTGCAGCCGGCCCGCCAGTTCGGCAGCCGAGCACGGCCGCACCGCCCAGCCCGGCATCGGCTCCGAGGGGACGAGCGCGGGACCCGCGTAGGTATCCCATTCGAGGTGGACGGGGCCGGGGGAGCGAAGCAGTTCGCAACAGGCCGCGCCGAGGGCGCTGCCCGCGTCGTTCGGGAAGGGCGGCACCCATACCGTGTCCGCGATGCCCGAAGCGCGGATGTCACTGTTCCACTTGATGTTGAGGGCACAGCCACCGACCAGACAGAGGTTCCGGGTGCCCCGGCCGTCCGCCGCGATCTTCTCCTTCAGCCCGTCGACCAGTGCCCGGCCCAAGAAGGTGTGAATCGAGGCGAGGACGTCGGCGGGGCGCGCCCCTGTGCAGTCCAGCTCTTCCTTCATCCGGGCCAGGATCCGTCGTCCGGCAGCCTCGGTCAGCAGGTCGTCGTCCGGCTGGTCCGTCCCGAAGACCTCCCGTTCCGCTTCCCGCAGGAGGACTTGCAGGGACTCGACGACTCCCTCGTCCGCGGTGCCGTGGGCGATGTACGCCATGATCTTGCCGGGCAGCGCGAGCGTGTGGGGCCACTGGAGCGGGGCGTCGAAGGGAGGGCAGGCCATGGCCAGGGTGTGATAGGTGTCGCCCAGCATGTGGTGAACCGCGCCCAGGCTCTCCATGACCTGGGTTGACGGGTCGTAGTGGTACAGGAACGGGAACATCGCTCCGTCCCAGCAGAGGACGTACGACGGCTCCGCTGCCCTCGCGAAAGGGCTGGAGCAGTACGCGCTGGCCACATGCCCCGCGTAGTGCGGGTAGCTGGTGTACTCCAGATCGAGCATTCGGGAGACGTAGGGCCGTAGCAGGTTGTCGTCGACCAGTCCCCGGCGGTACGGAGCCAGATCGATCAGCGTCTCCTGGCCGCCCCAGGGCTTCACTTTGTGGGTCTTGCGCCAGCCGTCCACCACGAAGCGGTCCACGTCGGCGAGCCGGTAGCCGTACTCGACGAGCAGCCGGCTCACGATCTCGAGGTCGTCAATGCGCTGATGGCGCGGATTGTTGGCGAGCTTCTCCATCTCGATGGAGAAGACCAGCCGTCCGTCGTCGATGAGGGCGACGCCGCCGTCATGGGTGAGTTTGACACCGCAGATGATCACACTGCGCCTCCGTCCGCTGCCGCGGGGACGGCCGACACCTTCGCGAGGATCTCGTTGGCCCTCGGGGTCAGGCGCGTGGCGATGCCATCGCGGTCACCACCGGCCGGGAACGTGACGACCTCGCAGGAGTGGTCGTAGCGGTCATGTCCCTCATAACCCAGACCGACCCGGAAGCCGTCGATGCCTTCGGCGTGCTCGGCCAGCCAGACCGTCACTTCCCGTGCTCCGCCCTCGCCGTCGGTGTGCCAGGCAGTTCCCGCCCGGGCGACGGCCGTGCCGTCCTCCTCGGTGATCTGCTGGACGCTGTCCGCCAGCGCACTCAGCAGCACGGCATCCGCGGCGAGGCCGTCCAGCAGATGCTCCAGCTCCTGCCAGATCTGTTCCTCGGCCCCTTCCGGGAGGGTCTCGCTGTCCTCGAGGAAGTCGAAGAGCCGTTGGAAGACGTAGAAGTAGCAGTCGCGGTCGGACTGGTCGACCCGGCGCATCGCCTGGCTGAGACACTCGAACAGCCAGCGAGGCATGGGTGTGCGGGTCTTGTCCTCCAGGACCCGCTCCATGAACGCTTCCCGGGCGGCAAGCACGGCCATCGCCCGTGAGTCGGCCTCGTACCTGCGGTGGAACCTGCGGAAGGCAGGCTCGAAGGAGTTCACCCGCGGATCATCGAAGGTGTAGATCCACCGGTCGCCGAGGGCCGAGTCGTCGACCCGGCCCAGTTCGATCATCCGCCGGTACTGAGGGGTGCCCCAGTAGATGTTCATCTTGTTCTGAAGGTGCTGCACCTTGGCGTACCCGGAGTCCCGGATCCACCGGTACTGCTCCTTCAACTCGTCGAAGGTCATCTCCGGGTCGAACATGATGTAGCCGAAGTTGATCTGGTGCGGTGCCATACCGACCTCGCGCAGCTCACGCAGCGCGCGGTCGTTGTCCTCGACGGTGGTGCCCTTGTCCCACCGCAGGAGGACGGAGTCCACACCGGACTCAGCCCCGATGAAGAGACGGTGCATGCCCACGTCCATGAGCCTGCGGACCAGTGACTTCTCAATGGTGTCCGCGCGCATCTCGGCGTAGAAGTTGACCTCCAGCTTGCGCTCGGTGAGCAGGTCGCAGAAGTCGTGGACCCAGCGGATTCCGGTGGGGGAGGGCATGATGAACAGATCGTCCACGAAGGAGAAACGGCTGACGCCGTAACGGTCCTTGACGGACTGCATCTCGTCGGCGATGCTCTCCGGCGACCTGCGCACCACGTTGTGGTCGCCGTAGATCTGGTGGATGGAGCAGAAGGTGCAGGAGGCGTAACAGCCCCGAGACGCCACCAGGTAGGCGGAGTTCGAGCCGCGTGAGTTCTGGGCGAGCATCTCCTGCAGGTCGTGCCGGGCAGGGAAGGCCAGACTGTCGAGGTCCCTGATGCGCGGCCGGTCCGGCGTCCGGACGAACTCGCCGTCCACACGCAGGGACAGGCCGCGCATCTCCCGCAGCGGCAGTCCCTGCTGGATGCGTGCGGCCAGCTCCACGATCGCGTACTCGCCCTCGCCGCGGACGATGGAGTCGATCTCCGCACAGTCGGCGAGGATCTGTCCGTCCGCCGCGCTCGGGAAGACGCCGCCCAGCGTGATGTGTACGTCCCGCCGCACAGCCTTCACGAGGCGGGCGATCTGCCGGGCGGCACGGTAGGTGCGCTGGGACTTGGCGGAGATACCGATCAGCCTTATCCGCGGGTCCGCCAGAAGCCGCTCGGCCACCTCCTCGGGATTGATACCGAGAAGCTCCGCGTTGATGCTGGTCGAGGTGTAGCCGTGCTTGTCCAGAGAGCCGGCCAGGTATCCGAGGGCAAGGCTTTCCCGGTACTTCAGCCGGTTCTTCTGCCATGCCTCGACGAGGTGGGGGTGCACCAGACCCACGACGAAATCGGGGTCCTCGTTGCGGTGATCGGCGAAGGGATGAAGCACCGTCAGCGGCAGGGGTGATCTCTTCACGACGTCCTCAATCAGTTCGGGTGGTGGGGCGGGGGAGAGAGGGAGGGTCGGAACAGGCGTGTCAGGCCAGCAGGCCCAGCTCTGCCAACTTGAGTCGTACGCTGCCCAGTTCGGCGCGCCCGATTTTGCGCTCCCCGGGTTCCTGCGCCTCCTTGGCGTTGGAGCCGCCGACCCGCGTGCGGGTCGTACCCTCGACGAAGTCGTAGATGCGGAAGCTGCTGCGGTCACGTGGCCCCTGGATGACCAGGCTGATGGTGCCGGGGTTGGCGTAGACGGCGTGGACGAACGCGTTGTCGAGCGTGTAGCTGGAGCCGGGCAGCTGCTCCTGAATGAACCTGGGGTCGGGTGCCTGGGCGGGGCGGTTCTCGTCACCCCAGATGTCCTCGACGTTCCCGTACAGAACGTGGCGGTAACTGCCGCGAAGAATCAGCGAGCTGAAGCTCGCGCGATGGTTGTGCGCTTCCTCGACCATGTGGTCTCCGAAGATGTGCAGCCGCAGCCGCACACCGGTCTCCGGATCGTCCTGCAGCACGAACTTCTGGAACGTGTTGAATGCCTCGGCACTTGCGGCGAGCTGTTCGTCCTCCTCCATGCGGTCCCACAACCGGCCCAGTTCGGCCGGCTCCGCCAGCACAGGGAGGGCCGCTGCGGCCGCCTCGTGGACCTGCTCCAGACGGCGCCAGTCGACCTGGTGGAACGCCTTCGTCAGAATGTCGATGCTCATGGTGTTGTCCGCTCCTCGCTTTCAGGCATGAACGATCCGGCGCGGACGGCAGCTGCGGCGGCCGGGAGCCGGTCCAGGGACAGTGACGTGTCGCGCGCACCGGGCACGGTGACCGCGTGGGCACCCGCCGCGGCACCCCAGGCAAGAGCGAGGGGCCAGCCGTGACCGAGGAGCTCGGCGGCCACTGCTCCGGCGGTGAAGGCGTCACCCGCCCCCGTGGAGTCGGTGGCGGTCACCTCCGCGGCGTCGGTGAACCAGACGGTCCTGCCGTCCGAGGCCAGGGCGCCCCGACTGCCCAGAGTGACGACCAGTCCGGAGAGTCCGTGCTGACGGCACGCCCGGAGAATGTGATCGGCCTCGGGGGGAGCGTCGAACATGTCGGTGAACTCGGCACGATTGACGTACACGCGGTGGCAGCGCGCCGCCAGGCGCACAGCCCAGGGGGCACCCGCGTGCAGGCCTCCCGGTGTCCAGTGCACAGGCATACCGGCAGCGCCGGCCGCAGCCACCAGCTCCTGCGCCACGTCCTTCGGCGGGTCGAAGAGGACGACTGTCCGAAAACGTGAAAGCGGCAGGGAGGCGCAGGTCTCTCTCCTCCATTCCTCGGTGGCTCCGCGATACATGAGCATGCTGCGGTGGCCGGGATAGCTGGGGATGAACACCCGTCCGGTCGTGGCACCCGCCACCGCCACGACGTGGTCGTGGCGTACCCCTTGCTGCTCCAGTTCGGTGCGGAGCGAGGCGCCTTCTGCGTCGTCGCCGACCGCGCTGAACAACGACACCCGGCAGCCGAGGGCCGACAGGGCGACGGCGCAGTTCCCGGCGTGTCCGCCGCCGGTCACCAACAGGCCCGTGACCCGCACCGACCCGTCGTCGACGGGTTGCTTCTCGACGGTCAGGTGGTAGTCCATATTGAGGCTGCCGGCTACCAGTACCTCCTGATCCCGGAGGGTGTTCCGGCCTGCCGTGCCGGAACTCACCGCCTTTCCTCCACCACCGCGACACCCGAGATCTCCACCAGGTGCTCAGCGATGGCGAGCCGGGAGACCTCGACCAGAGTGCTCGACGGGGCGGGGTCGCTGAGTACCCGGTTGCGGACTGCGGAGACCGCGGCGAAGTCCGCCATGTCGGACAGGTAGATGACGACGCTGACGAGGTCGGCCAGCTCGCCGCCGGCCTTCTTCAGCACCTCCGAGAGGAGACGGAAGACCGTCTCGGTCTGGACGGTCGCGTCGCCCGGACCGATGACCGTGCCTTCCGCGTCACTGGAGACCTGCCCGCTGACGAACACCATGCGTCGCCCGTTGCCGAGCGGCACGGAGACCGCCGGCGAGTACTTGCCGATGGGGAGGGTGTGGCCAGGAGGCTGTATCACCTGGGTACCGGACGTGTCAGACACTCGTCGGCTCCGTCGCGTAGACCTCCGGAAACATGCCGAAGGATGAGGTGATGGAGGAGAACTGGATCTCGCGGACCTCGAGTCTCCCGGGCATGGCGAACACCGAGGCGATCATTTCGCCGACCTCCGCCATAGTCAGGGCCTCTGGCCTGGAGCCGGGCTGCTTGCCCCGGAAATAGGTGTCGACCCGACTGGGCACCAGAGCGGTCACCCGGACCCCGCTCTCACGGGACTCGCGGCGTGCCGTCTCCAACAGCGACAGGAATCCGGCCTTGGAGGCGCAGTAGGCGCCCCTTCCGCTGAAGGAGTTGTAGGAGGAGTCCGACGCCAGACCGACGATCTGCGAACCGGGCCGGCGGCGCAGGTACGGCAGGGCGGTACGCAGGGTGTGAAACGCACCGTCCAGGTTGGGACCCAGTACCTGGCGCCAGTCGTCGGTGCTCATCTCTTCGAGAGAACTCCAGATCCCGCCACCCGCGTTGACCACGACGCCGCGTAGGGACTCGATGCCCTTCAGGGACTCGGCCGCCGCCTCATCGACCCGGTCGGAATCGGCCACGTCGACAACGGCTGTGCGGACGGGAGTTCCCCAGCGCTCCTCGATCGTGCGGGAAACGTCCGCGAGGTCGGCAGCGGTGCGCGCCCAGAGGATCACGGGATACCCGGCCGCGGCCAGGGAGAGGGCCGCAGCCCTTCCGATGCCCCGGCTCGCCCCGGTGATCAACACCCAGTCCGGGGCGGCGGCCTCCGCCGCAGCACCGCTCATGAGGCGGAGGGACTGAGGGCGGCGAAGCTGGCCTCGACATCGTGCGCGCTGTACGAGGGATGGCCCTTCGGAGGGGACTTCAGGAGCTTGGCGGCAGCGGCCACGAAGCCCTTCTCCTCCGCGCGCAGGGCGGCAGCCGCGATACGGATGAGGTCGATGATGACACCGGCCGCGTTGCTCGAGTCCTGCACGCGCAGCTTGAGGTCCACCTCGACCGGGGTGTTCGCCCACCCGACGCCTTCGATGTTGAGGTAGGCAACCTTGTGGTCCATCAGGTGGGGAACGTAGCCCGCTGAGGGGATGACGTCCACGCGGTCCAGCGGCACACCGTCCTGGGCCAGTGCGTTCAGCTTGGACTGTCGCTTGGAGGCTCCCTGCTCACGCAGGTTGCGGAAGTCCTCGTTCCCACCGAGGTTCAGCTGGTAGGAACTGGCCAGCGTGATGCCGCGTTCCGCGAAGAGTGCCAGCAGCGAACGGTGCACCACGGAGGTACCGATGTGGCTGGCCAGGTCGTCGCCCACGAGCGGTACCCCGGCGGAGACGTACCGTGCATGGAGTTGCTCGTCCCGGCCGACGATCTCGGGGGTGCAGTTGACGAAGGCCACGCCGGCCGTCAGAGCCGCCTCCGCGTAGGCTGTGGCGGCCCACTGCAGACCCGTCGGGAGCGAGTAGAGCAGCACTTCCGCCCCGCTGTCGCGCAGGGACCGGGCAAGACGACGGATCTCGTCGTCCACGGTCGCGTCCGGGGAGATTCCCGTTTCCACTACGACCCCGGTGGGCGCCATCTCAACGCCGAGCCGAGGATAGTTGTTGGGCGCCTGGAAAACAGCCTCGTTCAGCTCGGAACCGACCTTTTCGGCATCGATGTCATAGGCCGCTACGATTTCGACGTCGTAAACGGAGAGCCCGCCGATCTCTGGCCTCTTGATGCCTGGGAACTCCTCGGCAGGAACTCCCTGTGCCGCGAGGTTCGCGTAGTACCGAATCCCTTGGGTCAGTGCGGATATGTTGTTGCCGACGCCTGCCACAGCAACCTTGGCCGAATGTGTCATGTTGATCCTTCTGCTCACTCGCTCAGAACTGCCGGGGAATGTGCGGCAGCCGATTCAAGAAGGCGTTGAGCCGCCAGACCGGCGGAGAAATCCGGGATCCGGGCGTCTGTACCCCCGGTGTTCGATGCCAGGAATGCCGGGTAGGGATTCTCGAGCGATCCGGCGGGCCAAGTGGCGGATTCCCCGGCCACAGAGGAATCCAGGCGGCCCTCGGAGGTGTCCGGGCACACCTCCACCGAGACGACCGCGTCGGTTCCGGAGGCCGTGACCCGCAGTCGGCGGTGTCCGCCGGTGACACGCAGCACGGAAATCGTGGCGATCGTGCCGCCCGGCGACTGCGCGAGTACG
Organism: Streptomyces poriferorum; assembly: GCF_019399235.1. GTDB lineage: Bacteria > Actinomycetota > Actinomycetes > Streptomycetales > Streptomycetaceae > Streptomyces > Streptomyces poriferorum. The sequence continues at coordinate 30,940 of NZ_JAELVH010000010.1, forward strand.
GAACCGACATCTTCGGTCCGCCCCGGAACCGGACTTCCTTCCCGCGTGGTCCTGATCGGCCAGACAATGCTGGAGGCGGCGCCGAGAATCGCGTATTCCTGGCCGGTCGTCCAGTTCAACAGGTCGAACAGGTGGACACCTTGGTCGGCGAAGGCGCCTGCCGCTGCCCGGCTCTTCGTATGACGCCATGAGAAGGCCGTCGAAGGGCCGGCCAGGAAGTCGTGGTGGAACTGCAGATCCATATGAACCACCCGGCCGAGCCTGCCGTCGGTGATCATGTCGCGCAGATTGCCGAAGGCGGGGTGAAATCGCCACTGGAACATGGTCATGTGCGGAACGCCGGCCGCTTCGGCCGCTCGGACGACGGACTCCGCGGATTCGACGGTGAGGGTGAGTGGCTTTTCGCAGACGACCCACTTGCCACGCCCGAGCGCCTCCTCTGCGATTTCCGCGTGGAGGTCGACCGGAGCGGCGATCACCGTCAGGTCGTATGCGTCATCGAAGGCGTCCCTCACGTCGTCGCTCACTCGGGGAACGCCGTATTCGGTGGCGATTTTCTCAGCCTTCTCGCGATTCTGCCCGTAGACGAGAAGGCCGCATTCCGCCTCGGGGCAGTTCCGGAGCCACGCGAGATGCTGCTCCCCGAACCCGGCGCCAATTACCGCGGCACGCATCATTGCGCCCCAACTCCTCACCGATCAAGGGACCGGAGACTCAACTAGGAGTTACGGCACCGAGACTGAGACCTGCCTGGCTTGGCCGGGATCTTTCCAGCGTGATCGACACAGCGTCAAGAGTTGACTTCAAGGTTCCACTTGGGGATCCTCCAGCTCCAAGGGTGTGCATCCCGTTGCGATACCCCTTCGGACGCTGTTGTCTTTCCGTAGTCGATGGGCGGCGTTTCCACTGGTCAGGCATAGAGGTGGGTGGTTCGGCGGGATTTGTGGCCTGCCGGGTTGTCGCTCACTTCGGTCGGCACGGCGGAGCAGGTCGTCGCACGCGTGGGATGGCTTCGCCGTCCGGGCAAACGGTTCGAGCAGTGGCAAATCGTATCGGCGCCGGACTTGTCGCCACTGTTCCCGCTCGAAGTCGTTTCCGGCATCCTGTTCAGGCCGGCCACTGCGGGGTGCAAAGTGTCGGGGATGTTCCGGGCGCAATCTCGTACCAACCTCGATGGAACGCCTCCTATTGCCATCCCGCAGCACTGAAGGCCCTTGTGTGGGTGGTCTGGCTGGAGTAGCTTCACCCTGAAATCGGGGAAGTTCCAGTGCCGGCCGGTTGTCTGACGGTGGGGATCCCATCTGCGAATTATCGCAACCACTGAGAACGATGAGGGGAAACTGTGCCGGATTTCGGGCGCGACGAAGATATTCTGGCAAAGTGTGCCGAAATCCTGGGCGTGGAATCGATCGCTGTACACGATGATTTCTTCGGCGTCGGCGGGGATTCCCTCGATGCTGCCGAGGTGAGTGAAATGCTCACCGCGGAGACGGGTCAGGATGTCGCGATGGAGCTCGTACTGGGCAGCCCGACCTTCGGTGACATGCTGAAATCACTGCGCGGCTGATTCCCGCAGATGGAGAACGGCAAGAACATGTACGGCCTGCTGGATCTGCTGGATCGCAGGGCGGCCGACGGCCGTGTCCGCTATGTGCGGCTGGACTCCTCCGCGAACCTTGTCGGAGAGCTGTCCGCCTACGATCTCAGGCGCCGCTCCCGGGAGTTCGGCACTGAGCTGTCCTTGAGCTGCTCGGGCACCGGCAGCCCCTATGTGCTGATCGTGGCACGTGACCCTCTGCGCTTCCTTGAGGCATTCTTCGGCATCCTCCAGGCGGGGATGGTCCCCGTGCCCGCTCCCGGTATGCCCCACGCGCATCGAGGGCACGCCCAGCGGCTCAGCGGCATCATCAGGGCCTCCTGCCCCCGGGCCGTCGTCGTCGACACCCCGGAAGCAGCCGCCGCGCCGGCGATGCCCGAGGACTGTCCGGTCCTGCTCATCGATGAACTGCGGGCGTCGGTCGCTGAGGACGCGCCCCGTGCCGGCGGCGCGCCGGATGAGGTCGCCTACGTCCAATACACTTCCGGGTCCCTCGGCGCACCCAAGCCGATCCTGCTGCGGCACCGCCAGGTGCTGGCCCAACTCGCCCAAGCGGCAAAGGCGTTCGAGGAGACCACGGAGAGCGTCTCCGTGAGCTGGGTGCCCCTCTACCACGACATGGGGCTGGTGACGGCCGTGCTCCGCCCCCTGTGGACCGGGTACACCTCGGTCCTCCTCGACCCCTTCGACTTCGTCCGGGACCCCACGCTCTGGCCCCGGGCCATGAGTGACTGGCGGGCGACCCATACCTCCGCCCCCGATTTCGGCTATGCGTTGTGCAACCGCAAGGTCCCCGACGACACGGGGGAGTACGACCTGACCCGGCTGCGTGTTGCGCGCTCCGCGGGCGAGCCGGTGCGGTCGGCGACGATGCGCGCCTTCGCCGGGAAGTTCCTCAAGGCGGGCTTCGACCATGCGGCGTTCACGCCCTCCTACGGGCTGGCGGAAGCAACGCTCACGGTGACCACATGCCCACCGCGGCAGGCACCCAGGATCCGCACCGTGTCGGCCGCGGCGCTGCGCCGGGGGCACGTCGAGGCGCCTGCCGGCGCGACGGACGCGCAGGAGGTCGTCTCCTGCGGCCCGCCTCTGCGGGGCACCGGCGTGGAGATCCTGGACCCCGACACGCGGGCCGTTCTCGGACCGGACCAGGTCGGCGAGGTGTGGATCAGCGGCCCGCAGGTTGCCACCGCGCCCGACGGCGCGCACCGGGTCGGCAGAACCCTCGGCTGCCGGACCGGCGACCTGGGGTTCCGGGAAGGCGGAGAGCTCTTCCTGGTCGGCCGGGCCAAGGAGCGCTTCCAGCTCGCGGGGGAGAACTTCTACAGCGTCGAGTTGGAGGCCGTCGTGGCTGCCGTGGACGACCGGATCCGGCCGGGCCGCACGGCGGTCTTCGTCGCCCAGCTGCCGGGCGCCCCCGCGCCCGTTCCGGTCGTCCTGGCCGAATGCAGGGCGGAGGCCCAGGAAGAGACCGACGCCGGCACTGCGCGGTCCCTGGCCCGCCGCATCGTCTCCGCGCTGGGCCGGGGCCCGGGCCTGCCGGTATCCGTGGTCTGGCTGGTGCCGGCCGGCACGCTGCCCGTCACCACCAGCGGGAAGATCCAGCGCGGCCGCTGCCGGGACGCTTTCGAGGAGAACTCCATGCCGACCATCCACCGCTACGGACAGGGACTGTGATGCGCGCAGGGCCGCAGCCGCAGGGCGCCCCGCGGACAGAACTCCTGCCGGAGAATCTGGCCCAGGACGTCGTCGACGAGATAGACGCTTACCTGGAGCGTGTCCCGCACGGCACCTCCTGCCTGGCCACGGGTTCCCTGATAGAGGGCTTCGGCAACAGCAACTCGGACATCGATCTGTATGTGATCCAGCCGTCGGGCAGCACTGCCACCAAACCCATAGCCATCGGCATCCGCGATTCGCGCTATGTCGACGTCGAGTACCTGAATCTCGCGGCGCTCCACAAGCTGGCCGACGCCTTTCGGGACACCACCCCGGACGAGGCCCCGCAGGCCCTCACCCTTCGCGACTTCGACCGCTACTACCGGCTGTCGGTCGCTGCCCGGCTGAAGGTCACAGATGAGGCGGAGGCCGTCCTTGACCGATGCTCCGCCGAGCGGTCCGCAGCCCTCTTCGCCCGGTGGTCCCTGGCACAGGCGGCCGCGTATCTGGCGCGAGCGACGGTCGCCGGGGCGCTGCGAGAAGTCCCGCGGGCCGTGATCCTGGCCCGCCAAGCGGCGGTGTGGCGGGCGACCTCGCAGCTGGCGGACGAGGGAGAGGCCTATCCCAGGCTGAAGTGGGTCACGGTGAAGGCCGCCCGCCGGTTCGGAGCGGACACGCCCGGCTACCGGTCCTGCCTCCAGGGGCACGACTTGACACCCGCCGATCTCGAGTCGGGGCTTGTCGCTCTGCGGGAGCGCATCTCGCCGGACATGGCCACCGGCGGGGCCGGGGACGCCGTCAGCTGGACACTCGCCGAGGATGTGGCGACGGTGACCGACGGGACCGGCTTGCACCTGATCCGGGGCAGCAGGTCCATCACACGGATCGAGGGACTCGCCCGGATGCTCATCGGTCACCTCACCGAGGGCGCCTCCTGGCCGTCCGCCGTGGAGCGGACCGCCCGGCAGCTCGCGGTATCCCCCGGCGACGTCCGCACGACCGCAACCCCGCTGATGCGGGAGCTCGCCGACGCCGGCTATGCGGTGTCCAGTGTCCAGGGGGTCCAGCGATGACCGTGCACAGTCTCCCGCTCAAGGGCTGGGTGCGGACCAAGCGCCGGGTCAACGCCATCGAGCTGGACGTCATGGCCCTGCGCTACGACCTGGACGGTGCGCTGGACGCCGGTCAGTACGGACTCGCCTGGTGGGCCGGACAGGCCATGCTCACCGCGGCGGTTGAGCTTTCCCTGGTCGAGTCCGGCGTGGAACTGCGCGGCCAGGAGGATCCCGTGGAGCGCGCGTGCGCCGCCCTCGACGCCCTGCACCGGGTGAACCCCGTTCTGGCGGAGGCCGCATGGGAGCTCTGGCTGCGTCCGCAGCCGTCGGAGGGTGAGATCCAACGGGCGCTCGACGAGATACTCGCCCTCATCGAGCAGCGGCTGGGACTGCCCTGGGTGCTGTCGCGTCAGCAGGTGGTGATGCGCTGGGCCGCGAGCACCAGCGTGCTGCGTGCCGTGGCGAAGCAGCTCGGCATGGCCGGGGCCGAGGACTGGTACCTCGGTGGCTCGGACTCCCCGGACCTCGACTGGTACAGCGAGATCGTCGCAACGCTGGAGCAGGAGCGCCGACGGTAACCGCCCGCCCGCCCATCTCCGGTCCACACGAACCTCGGGAGACTCTGTGAGCGACCGTACGACCGCGCCCGCACGGCTGTCTTCGGGGCAGGAACGCCTGCTGTGGCTCCACGAGCTGGACCCTGAACACGGCGGCTACCACCTGCCGCTGATCCTCCGCTTCGCCCGGGGAATCAGCACGCAGGTCCTCTCCGGCGCCCTGGACCAGCTGGCGGCCAGGCACGCGGTGCTGAGTTCCCGTTGCGTGCGAGACGAGGCGGGCAACACCTTCCAGGTGCCCGAGCCGGACTTCCGGGTGCCGCTGGTGCGGACCCGGGAGTCCGCCCCCGGGGAGTGGCAGGAGATCGCCGGCCGCGTCCTCACGGAGCCCTTCGCGCTGTTCGCAGCCCCGCCCGTACGGGCGCTGATCGTGGACTGCACGGACGGCTCCTCCGTCGTCATGCTGGCCATGCACCATCTGGCGTGCGACGGAAGGTCTCTGTGGATCCTGACCGAGGACCTCGTCGCCCTCTGCCGGACAGCACGGCGCGGCGAATCCCCGCAGCTTCCGCCGGTGACCCGGACGTACGCCGACTTCGCCGACGCGGAGCGGGCCGAGCTGGGCGAGACGGTGCTGGAGCAGCGGCTCGCCCACTGGCGTCAGGAACTCGCCGGCATGCAGGCAGCCTCGCTGCCCGGTGATCTTCCGGTCCCGCGGCCCGGCACCACGGCACACGAGATTCCGTTCAGTCTGTCCGCCGCGCACACTCAGGCACTGGAGCGGCTGGCCGGCCAACATCGCTCCCCGCTCACCGCTGTGGTCGGTGCCGCCTTCCAGGCATGGCTCGCCCGGCACACCGGCCAGTGCGACATCACGGTCGGCCTGGCACTGGACGCCCGGCGCGGGCGGCATGACGACGGTGTTGTCGGATTCTTCGTCAAGAACCTCCTGCTACGTGGCGTCCTGGAGCCCGGTACGTCCTTCGTGGACCTGATGAAACAGCTCACGGGGAGGCTACGGACCTCCCGCAAGCAGCACCTGCCGTACGAGCGGATCCTCGCCGAGGCGGGTGCCGCCACCGGCCGCGGCACCGAGCCCGTCAACGCCTTCCTGATCCATCACGGCGTACGGCCCGCCGTCACCGCCCTCACCGATGACACCGGACACGACGTCACCCGGCTGTGGCTGCCCAACGAGGCTGCGCGCTTCGATATCGAGCTGAACAGCAGCGTCGTCGATGGGCAGTTGTCCGGGGACCTTCGCTTCCGGTCCGGTCTCTTCAGCCGGCGCTTCCTCGATGGCGCGGTGGCGCGCTTCGTCCGTCTCCTGGAGAACGCCGCCACCGAACCGGACACACCCCTCAACCTTGTCGCACTGCTGTCCCCGAGCGAACTGGGGAACGCCGCCGCCATCGGCCGGAGCGGGCGAGCCCCGGCAGAGCCCCCACCGCTGGTCCCGGAGCTGCTCCGGCAGCAGATCCGCAGAACACCCGACCGGACCGCGCTGGTCCACGGCGACACCCGACTCTCCTACGCTGAGCTCGGCCGACGCGCCGGGCGCCTGGCGCGGCTGCTCACCAACCGCGGTATCGGCCCCGAACAACGCGTAGCGCTCCTGGTGCCGCGCTCGGACACTCAGGTCGTCGCGCTCCTCGCGGTGCTGACAGCCGGTGGTGTCTGCGTCCCGCTCGACCCGGACCAGCCGCCGGCGCGCACGCACGGCATGCTCCGGGACGCGGACGTCACGCTGCTGCTCGACACGGCGGAGACCGCGGCACACCTTGGAGACCTCGTAGGCCTGCCCCGGCCGGCCCGCCTCACCCTGGACGAACCCGCTGTCGCGGGCGCCTGGCAGGAGGAGCCCGGTGGTGGCAGCCCGGAGGAGCCGGGTCCCACCGAGGTGCGCCCCGAGAACGCCGCGTACGTCATCCACACCTCGGGTTCGACCGGACGCCCCAAGGGCGTCGTGGTGGAACACCGCCAGCTGGCCCACCTCCATGCGCAGATGGTGCGGGAGGCCTTCATCCCCGGCACGCGGCGCCTCGGGCGCGACCGGCTGCGCGTCGCCCTGACCGCGGCGCTCACCTTCGACGCATCCTGGCAGGGGCTGCTGGCACTGGTGCACGGACACGAACTGCACCTCGTCCCCGACCACGTACGCCGGGACGCCGAGTCCCACGTACGCTACCTGCGCGAACACGCGGTGGACCTGGTGGACGCGACACCGACGCACGCCGGGCAACTCGTCGAGGCCGGTCTCCTGGACCGGCCCGGCTGTCCCGGCATGGTGCTGGTGGGCGGGGAACCGGTGAGCCAGGCGCTCTGGGACCGGCTCCGACAGGCCAGTGAGGTGGAGGTCCGTAACTGCTACGGGCCGACCGAGTTCACCGTCAACGCCACGACGTGTCTGCTCGGCGACGTTCCCGCACCCAGGATCGGCCGCCCGCTCGACGGTCTCGGGGTCCTCGTGCTCGATCAGGCCCTTCGCCCGGTTCCTCCCGGCGCGCGAGGCGAGATCTACCTGCACGGCCCGCAGATCGCGCGGGGCTACAGCGGGCAGCCGGGGCTCACCTCGTCCCGCTTCGTGGCGGACCCCCACGGGCGGCCGGGAAGCCGCATGTACCGGACCGGCGACGTCGGCCGCTGGGACGCGGACGGGCAACTGGTCTTCGACGGGCGCGCCGATGACCAGCTCAAGGTAAGGGGCTTTCGCGTCGAGCCCGGCGAGATCGAATCGGTACTGACCTCACATGCCTCGGTGCGTCAGGCCGCCGTCGTGGCACGCCAGGACACCGACGGAGTCACCCGGCTCAGCGCCTACGTGGTGCCCTGCGACGGCGCCACAACCCGGGGCGGAGAGCTGCGCGCACATCTGACCGCGCGGCTGCCGCGCCCGATGGTGCCCGACAGCATCGTGCTCATCGACGCGCTGCCCCTCACCGCGAGCGGCAAAGTGGACGCACGGGCACTCCCCGACCCCACACCCATGGCGTATGACGACCGGCCGGACACGACGGACGCTCCGCGCTCGCCGCGCGAGGACATCCTGTGCCGTCTGTTCGCACAGACGCTCAACGTCGAGAGTGTCACCCGCGACGACGACTACTTCGTGCTCGGCGGGCACTCGCTGCTGGTGACGCGGCTGCTCGCGCGCATTCGTTCCGTGTTCGGATCCGACCTCCGGATCCGTGACGTCTTCGACCACCCCACCCCAGCCGCTCTGGCCCCCCTGCTCACCCGGACGGATTCCCGGCCACCGCTGGCTGCGCGGACGCATCGGGGCGACGTACCCCTGTCGGCGGCGCAGCAGCGGCTGTGGTTCATCGCGCGCGCCGAAGGCGCCACGGACACCTACAACATCCCCCTGGCCCTGCGGATCTCCGGCCCGCTCGACGCCGAGGTCCTGCACCTCGCCCTGCTGGACGTGGTGGCACGGCATGAGCCTCTGCGCACCGTCTTCCCCGAGCGGGACGGCGTGCCGCGGCAGCGCGTCCTGCCTCACCACCCCGGGCCCCTGCTCGTTCGCGCCGACACTTCCGAGCACGGTCTGCCGGCAGCCCTGGACAATGCGCTGCGCCATGCCTTCGAGCTGACCCGGGAGCCGCCCTTGCGATGCGTGCTCTTCCACATCGCACCGGGGCAGAACGTACTGCTGCTCCTGCTGCATCACATCGCCGGTGATGCCAGGTCGAGCGAACTGCTGCGACAGGACCTCGTTGTGGCCTACGAGGCCAGGCTGCGCGGAGACATGCCGCAATACCCGCCGCTGCCGGTGAGCTACGCCGACTACGCGGTGTGGCACCGCGAGGCCTTGGGGGAGGGGGACGATCCGGCGAGCCTGGCGAGCCGGCAGACACGCTACTGGCGCGAGACGCTCGCCGACCTGCCGCCGGAGCTCGACCTCCGGGCCGACCGCCCGCGCCCGGCCGTCCCCGAACCCCGTGCGCACGTACTCGACTTCGTCCTGGACCAGGAGACCCACCGAGCCCTGTCCGCGCTTGCCCGCGAGGAGAACGTCAGCCTCACCATGGCCCTCCAGGCCGCCGTGGCGATGCTGCTCCACCGAATCGGCGCCGGCAGCGACATACCTCTCGGCGGAGTCGTCTCCACCCGTGCGGACGAGCAGGTCGGCGACCTGGTCGGCTTCTTCGTCAACACCCAGGTGCTGCGCTTCGACCTCTCCCGCGGACCGGACTTCCGGACGCTGCTGCGCCGTGTCCGCGAAACCGTACTTGCCGCGTACGACCACCACGAACTGCCCTTCGAGCGCGTCGTGGAGATTGTCAACCCGCCCCGCTCGGTGTCGCGTCACCCGCTCTTCCAGGTCATGGTCGTCGTGCAGGAACGCGGCGGCGAGGAGAGTTTCACCATGGCAGGCGCCACCTGCCGCCCCGAGCCGACCACCCTTGCCGCGGCGAAGTTCGACCTGTGTCTCACCTTCGCGGAGCAGACCGGGAAAGACGGTGGCCTCGCCGGAATCGGTGTGCGCATCGAGGCCCGAGCGGATATGTACGAACCCTCCACCGTCGAACGGCTGTCCGGCTGGCTGAGGCGGCTGACGGCCGCCGCCTGCGTCGGGCCGGACACGGCTGTCGCACGGCTGGACATGCTCGCCGAGCCCGAGAACGGACACCTCACCCGCGCCGGAACCGGCACGGCCGCCACCGTGCCCGAGGTGACCGTGCCGGAGCTGTTCCGTATCCGGGTGGCGAGTCATCCGGACTCCACGGCGGTGACGTGGGAGACGGGGCGGCTCAGCTACGCGGACCTGGACGCCTGGGCCGACCGGATCGCCGGAGCACTGCGTGCGGGCGGTCTGAGCCGTGAGGACCGGGTGGCGTTGCTGCTCGACCGTGGCGCCGCCGCCGTCGCTGCCCCGCTCGCGGTGCTGAAGGCCTCCGGGTGCTACGTTCCGCTCCACGCCCGCGACCCTGAGCAGCGGCTGCGGCAGGTGCTCACCGAGTCCGGTGCCCGGCTGCTGATCACAGACAGCGAGCACGCCGAGCGGGCGGCAGCTCTGGGCCTGCCCACCCTCGTGCTCACCGGGACCGGAACACCCGGCCCGGCAACGGGCGGAGCGGGTCCCGTCGTGCAGCCGGACCTGCTCCCCGACCATCTCGCCTACGTGATCTACACATCCGGCTCCACCGGAGTGCCGAAGGGAGTGGCGGTCACCCACCGGTGCGTCGTCGAACTCGTCGAGGACGGGAGCTGGCACGGGGGCGGGCACGAGCGGGTCCTGATGCATTCACCGCTCGCCTTCGACGCCTCCACCTACGAGCTGTGGGTGCCCCTGCTCAACGGCGGCGAAGTGGTCGTGGCCCCCGCCGGCGATCTCGACCTGGACACCCTCGGACGTGTGGTGCGCGAGTGCCGGGTCACGGGGCTCTGGCTGACTTCCGGGCTCTTCCAGGTCGTGGCGGACGTGGCCCCCGAGACGCTGCGCGGACTGCGGGAGGTCTGGGCGGGAGGTGACGTCGTGCCACCCGCCTCAGCGGCGCGCGTCGCCGTGCACTGCCCGGAAATCTCGATCGTCAACGGATACGGCCCGACCGAGACGACTACCTTCGCGGCGTCGTACCGGCTGGAGCGCGCCACGGTCCCGGAGCGCGCCCTGCCGATCGGCACGCCGCTCGACAACACACGTCTCCACGTGCTCAACGAGGCGTTGACCCCCGTACCACCCGGCGTTCCGGGCGAGCTCTACATCGCCGGTGCCGGTCTCGCCCGTGGCTACCTCGGACGTCCGGGCATGACGGGCGAGCGCTTCGTCGCCTGTCCGTTCGGGCCCCCCGGCAGCCGCATGTACCGCACGGGCGACCTCGTCCGCTGGGACGAGGGCGTGCTGGTGTTCCTGGGCCGCGGCGACCAGCAGGTCAAGCTGCGTGGTTTCCGTATCGAGCCGGGAGAGGTGGAAGCCGCGCTCACCCGTCATCCCGCCGTGCGGCAGTCCACCGTTATTGTCCGGCAGGACGCGGGCGGCGACGGCCGACTGACCGGATACGTGACCACCGGCCATCGCGCGCCGGACCCCGCGGAGCTGCGTGAGTTCCTGCGGGGGCACCTACCGCCTTACATGATCCCCTCCGATATCGTGCCGATCGCCGAACTGCCTCTCACCGCCGGCGGAAAGATCGACCGCAGGGCGCTCCCCGTCCCATCCGGGCCGAGTGCCTCGGCCGAGCCCGGGACACCGGGCGACTCCGTGACGGAGGCGATGTGCGCGATATTCGCCGAAGTGCTCGGCAACGGCGTGCCGTTCTCGGCCCGGCAGGACTTCTTCGCAGCCGGCGGCAGCTCCTTGTCCGTCATCCGGCTGATCAGCCGCGCCCGGAGCGTGCTCGCCGCTGAACTGACCGTGCGCGACGTCTTCGAGGAGCCCACTCCGGCCGGACTCGCGGCCCGGCTGTCCGCGGCCGGGGACAGCGCGCATTACCGGCCCGCCCTGCGTCCCGGGACGGCCACCGGGGAACCGGTGCTGGCCCCCGTGCAGCACGGTCTGTGGTTCCTGCAGCAGCTCTCCGGGTACCGCGCCGCATACAACGTCCCCTGCGCTCTCCGGCTGACCGGCCCGCTCGATGTGGTGGCGCTCCGCCGTGCCCTGCACGATCTCGCCGGGCGCCACGACGCGTTGCGTACGCGCTGTCCGGAGCGGGACGGCAGCCCGTTTCCGCAGGTGGTCCCTCCGGGCGAGCTGCCCGAGCTGTTGGCGGTGGAGTCTGTCACCCCCGAGGAGCTGGCCCGGCGGCTGAGGGCGGAGGGTGACCGCGAGTTCGATCTGGCGAACGAGTTGCCGATGCGAGCCCTGCTCTGCACGAGCGGAGAGGGAGAGCACGTGCTCTCCCTGGTGTTCCACCACATCGCGGTGGACGGCTGGTCGCTCGGACCGCTGCGGCGCGACCTGGGCGACGCATACCGGAGCCGGGCCGCGGGCCATGCGCCGGACTGGGCTCCACTGCCGGTGCGTTACGCCGACTACGCCGTCTGGCAGCACCAGCTCCTGGGCGGCGCCGAACAGCCCTCCGACTTCGCACGGCGCCAACTGGACTTCTGGCGGAACACTCTGGCGGAGCTGCCCGAGGAGCTGCCGCTGCCCTACGACCACCCGCGTCCGGACGAGGACCGGATCACCGCGGGGCGGGTCACGATCGGCTGGGGGCCCGCGGTGCACCGGCGGCTCTCCGCCGTGGCCCAGGAGTCGGGCACCTCGATGCTGGTCGTCGCCCACGCGGCGGTCGCCGCACTGCTGGCCCGTACCGGTGCCGGACACGACATCCCGTTGGGCACGCCCGTCGCGGGGCGGACGGACGAGGCTCTCAACGACATGGTGGGCTACTTCGTCAACACGGTCGTACTGCGTCTCGACGTCTCGGGAGACCCGGACTTCCGCGAGCTCGTCCGTCGCGCACGGGACACCGCGCTGTCCGCGTTCGCGCAACAGGAACTCCCGTTCGACCGCCTGGTCGGGAGCCTCAGCCCGCATCGGGTGTCCTGGCGGAACCCGCTGTTCCAGACCATGGTCACCTGCCTGGAGGCAGAATCAGGCACGCCGGACTTCGGCGAGGTATCGGCAACCGCGGGGGAGACCCGGCTGAGTACGGCCAAGTTCGACCTCGCCCTCGAATTCCGTGAGCGCCCTGACGGCCGGGGGCTGGACTGCCAACTGCTCTACTGCGCAGAGCTCTTCGAACCCGAGACAGCCCAGTGGCTGGCAGATGAGCTTCGTTCCCTCGTCGACCAGCTGAGCGAGCGACCGGACCTCCCGGTGACCGCGCCGGGACGTTCGAACGCCGCCCCGGCGAGGAGACAGGAGCCGACGCCCGACGCGGTACCCGCCCCCCTCGTCCTGGACGTGCTCCGGCAGCGGATCGCGGAGGTCCCCGACTCGCCGGCCCTGGTCGCCGAGGACGGAGAGCTCACCTTCGGAGAGTTGGGGGAACGCCTCGGCCGCCTGGCCCACGCACTCCGAGCGAGGGGCATCGGACCGGAGCAACGCGTGGCGGTGCTGATGCCCCGGTCGGGCCGCCAGATCACGACCCTCCTCGCCGTGCTCGCGGCGGGCGGCGCGGCCGTACCGCTCGACGTCTCCCATCCGGTGCGACGCAGTGCGAACATTCTCCGGGACGCCCGTGTCTCACTCGTTCTCGCCGACGGCGAGTCGGCCTCGCGGCTCTCGGCGGAGTCAGGGGTTCCCTGTCTGGACCTGGACTCCCCCCAGACACTCGCCGAACTGGCCGCCGCGCCTGCCCGGCTTCCCGGCCAGGAACAGCCCCGACCGCCGATATGCGGGGAACACGCCGCATACGTGATTCACACCTCGGGGTCGACGGGCCGCCCCAAGGGCGTGCTGGTGGAACACCGCCAACTGGCCAGTCTGCTCGCCGAGATGTCCCAGCAGATCTTCCGGGCCGCGACGGAGGAACTGGGCCGCGAACAGTTGCGGGTGAGCCTCACCGCCTCCGTCGCCTTCGATGCTTCCTGGCAGGGAATTCTCGCGCTCGTCGCGGGACACGAGCTGCACGTCGTCCCGGAGACCACCAGGAGCGACCCCCAGGAGTACACCCGGTATCTCCTGGACCGGCACATCGATGTCGTGGACGCTACGCCGACGTATCTCGCCCAGCTGGTGGAGGCGGGGCTGCTCGACGACTCCGGGCGCGCCCCGGGCCTGCTGCTGATGGGCGGCGAGCGGGCCGACCGGAACCTGTGGACGAGGCTGCGCGCAGCCGCAGGGACTCGGACCTACAACGTCTACGGGCCCACCGAGTTCACGGTCAACGCCACGGCCTGTCTTCTGGCCGGACGACCGGCGCCGCGCATCGGCCGTCCGCTGGGCGGAAACACGGTGTACGTCCTGGACGATGCCCTTCGCCCCGTGCCGCCCATGGCGCGTGGCGAGATCTACCTGGCCGGGGCGCAACTCTCCCGTGGCTACGTGGAGCAACCGGCCAGGACGGCGGAGAGGTTCGTCGCTGATCCGTACGGTCCGCCCGGCTCCCGTATGTACCGGACCGGCGATCTGGCCCACTGGGACGCTGCCGGGCAGCTGGCCTTCGACGGACGAGCGGATGACCAGGTGAAGCTCAGAGGCTTCCGGGTGGAGCCGGGAGAGATCGAGGCTGCGCTCGCCCGGCATCCGGACGTGGGGCAGGCGGCGGTGATGCTGCGGGAGGACGAACCCGGCAAGGCACAGCTGGTCGCCTACCTCGTTCCGGAGGCCGAGGAATGTGAGGCGCGTGCCCTTCGAGGCCACCTCGCCGAGCAACTCCCCGCTCACCTCATCCCGTCGGCCTTCGTCCGCGTCGACGCCCTTCCCATGACCACGGCCGGCAAACTCGACCGGCGCGCCCTCCCGGCTCCGCTGCCCGGGGACGCCGCGCCGGGCTCCGGGGACGTCGCGCGGGGCCCGGAGGAGGAACTGCTCTGTCAGGAGTTCTCCGAGGTGCTCGGAATCCCCGATGTGGGGCCGGAGGACGATTTCTTCGAACTCGGCGGACACTCGCTGCTCGCGGTCCGGCTGGTCAGCCGGCTGCGCGGCTTGCTGGGGCTGGAGCCGACCATCCAGGACGTGATGCGGGGGCGCTCGGTCGCAGGACTGCTCCGGGTGCTGCGGGGCGGCTCGGGCCGGAACCCCATGGCCGCAGTACTGCCGCTGCGCAAGGGGACGGGCACACCCCTCTTCTGCGTCCATCCGGTGACCGGACTCAGCTGGTGCTACGCCGGCCTGGTGCGTCACCTTCCGGCGCACGTTCCGGTTGTCGGCCTGCAGCCCCCGGGCTTGAGCGGCGCCGGGCGCCAGGCCGCGAGTGTGCGGGAACTCGCCTCGGAGTACGTGCGACTGGTGCGCGAGTACCAGCCACACGGGCCCTACCAGATCCTGGGGTGGTCCTTCGGGGGGAACGTCGCCCATGCCATGGCGGCCCAGCTTCAGAACGCCGGGGAAGAGGTGTCGCTGCTGGCGCTGCTCGACAGCTACCCCCTCAACGAGGTTGCCGCCCGCGGCGCCGGGCGGGAGCCGGATCCTGCGAGCGTGCTTCGCGAGCACCTCACGGCCGAGGTGCTGCGAGGACTGTCGCCGGAGCACCTCGGCCGGCTGGAGATGGTGACCGGCCACCACCTGCGCCTCGGGCCCCGGGACGTCCCGGGAGTCTTCCGCGGCGATGTGCTCCTCGTGACAGCCGAGGAGCCAGGGCGCCCCGCTTGGCTCGGCTCCGAGCTCTGGGAGCCCTATGTGGAAGGGAAGCTGGGTGTCGTGAGAGTCGACTACGCACACGTCGAACTGATGAGTCCCGGCGCACAGGAACGGATCGCGGGGATTCTCGCCCTCGGCCTCCGCTAGGGCCTTTCGTCTGGATCAGGCCGGACCCCGCGAGCCCGGCGTGATCCAGACGAGAGGCCCTAGGCCCGATCGGCCCCGACTGACAGGAGCAGGTGGATGTCCAACCCGTTCGACGACGCCGAAGGGCGTTTTCTGGTTCTCGTCAACGACGAGAACCAGCACTCTCTGTGGCCGGCTCCGCTGGAGGTACCCCGCGGCTGGCGGCAGGTCCACGGACCCGGCGAGCGCCGGGAATGCCTGGACGTGATCGAGGGGGCGTGGACCGATATGCGGCCTGCCTCCCTGGTCAGGTCCGAGGCCGAGGCGACCGGAGGCGAGCGATGACGGCAGCCATCGACATACGAGGGGTCACCCGCTCCTACGTGGTCAAGGGGAAGCCCGACTTCATGGCGCTCAAGGGCATTGACCTCACCATCCCCCGGGGCGAGGTGCACGCACTGCTGGGCCCGAACGGTGCCGGCAAGACCACCCTGTGCCGAATCCTCTCCACGGTCCTCCTCCCCACCTCGGGCACGGTCACGGTGCTCGGTCATGAGGTGGTGAGGGACGCAGAGAAGGCGAAGCAGTGCCTGGGCGTGGTCTTCGGGGGTGACCGCGGGCTCTACAACCGACTGAGCGCGCGGCAGAACCTGAACTTCTGGGCATCGCTCTACGGCCTGCGCCGCGGTGAACGGCGACGGCGGGTGGACGAACTGCTCGACCGGATGGGCCTGGCGCAACGCGCCGACGAACGGGTGCAGGGGTTCTCCCGCGGCATGAAGCAGCGGCTCCACCTGGCCCGGGGCCTGGTTTCCGACCCGGGTGTGCTGATCCTCGACGAGCCCACGGTCGGCATGGATCCGGTGGCGGCCCGGGACTTTCGCGACCTTGTCCGGGAACTCCGGGCCGACGGCCGCACCATACTGATGACGACCCATGACATGGCCGAGGCCGCGGAGCTCAGCGACCGGGTGTCGTTCATCGACGACGGCAACCTGGCCCTGACGGAAAGCCCCACCACGGTCGGGAACATCGTCTCTACCCGGGAACGCGTCGACGCCCGAGGCGTGCCGCAGGAGGTGCGTGACCGCCTCACCGGCCTCGCGGGCGTGGCAGCCGTGTCGGAGACGGAGGCCGGTGTCCTTCGCGTCGAGACCGAGCATTCCGAAGCCACACGACAGGTGCTGATGACGATCGTGGCAGCGGGCGTGACCGACGTCTCCAGGAGCCGGCCCTCGCTGGAAGAGGTCTATCTGCATCTCATCGGCCGCCGCGGAATGGCTGTGGGTGGATGACAGCCCTTCAGCGAGCCCCACGACGGCGCCTGATGCCCGGCTTCGGCGCCGGATTCGAATTCCAGATCGTCGCCATGCGGGGTCAGGCGGACACGTACTTCTCACTCATCACAGCGCCGTTCTTCGCCTTGGTGTTCATGTCGATCATGGAGTACTCGGGGCGCACCGACCTCAACTCGCATGCCGTCATCGCCCCCATGCTCATCACCATGTGGACGGCCGCCCTGTCCTTCTCGGGGGAGATGATCAGCGAGGACCGGGAGAACGGGCGACTGGAGTCGTTGATCGCCGCACCCATGTCTTTCGCCATGCTGCTCTTCGGGCGACTCTGCGCCTGCATGCTGCTCGCACTGCCTTCGTTCCTGATGTCCTATCTCGCGGCGGGCTCGGTCTTCGGCTATTGGCTCTCCTTCGAGCAGCCTCTGCTCTTCGCCTCTGCCCTGGTCCTCACCGCGGCGGCGACGGCGGCGACGGCGACCGCACTGTCCGCGGTCTTCGTGATCGCTCCGGGCGCCCGGAGCGTGCAGAACACCCTGTCCTTCCCGGTCTATCTGCTGGGCGGTGTGCTGGTGCCCGTTTCCCAGTACCCGGGCTGGCTCGAGGGCCTGACCCGGATCGTGTATCTGTCCTGGGGCGCCGATCTGCTGAGAGCTGCGACGACACCGGGAGCGGAGCTGGAGAACACCATCTGTTACCTGGTGATGCTCGGCCTCCTCGGGGCAACCGCCTTCGCACTCGGACGGCTGTTCATCAGTCGCTTCCTGCAACGCGCACGCGCACTCGGCGCGCTGGCCAAGGAGTGAGGGGGAAGCGATGGGAATCCATGCCCTGCGGGTCATGACGGCGGTACGGCAAGGCTTCATCGTTGCGCGCACCGACTTCGCGTGGTTCTACACGTGGAAGACGTGGCTGGGCGGCTGGCTCGTCCGAGTTCTCTGCCAGGTGGCGTTCTACAGCATCATCGGTGTGACGGTCGGAGACCCCGACTATGTGGTTCACGTGGTGCTCGGCGCCGCGCTGATGATCTGTGTCGCGGAGTCTCTGATGACCGTGGCGTCCACGACCTGGGACCTGAACCTGGGTACCTTCCCACTGCTGGCAGCCTCACCGGTCGTTCCCGGTGGCTACTACTTCGGCAGAAGCATGATGTGGCCCCTGTCCGCCACCGCTACCACCTCCATCGCGATTTTCACGATGTCGCTGTTCTTCGATCTCCACTGGACCGCGGCCGATGTCCCGCTCGTCGTCGTTTTGGTGCTGCTGACGAGCTTCGCCACGTACTGCATGGCTCTGGTGATCGGTGCGGTGGCCTTGCTGGCGCCGGGGGCGCGCAATGTCATGAGCGCCGTCGTGACCATGGCCATCACAGCCTTCTGCGGTGCGGTCGTCCCGGTCGACTTCTGGCCGTCCGGCGTGGGATGGGCAGCCCAGGCAGTGCCGGTGACGCACGGCCTCAACGCGATCCGGCACCTCGAGTCCGGAGCGGATCTCGGCGTGGTCGCACGATCAGCGGGCCTTGTCGCTCTCGTCGGCGTGGTCTGGCTCACCGTCGCCATGATCGCGTTCCGCGGGCTGTTCAACCATTCCCGAAGGGGCAGTGCCTCCCTCTCATAGCCGCGGCAGCAACCTGGCACGGACACTTCTTCAAGCCCGAGCGGTCGGCCGCCGTCACTCCTCGGTGTCGGACGGCCGGCTCAGCCGGCCAGCCTGACAGGCTGCCCTGCCCCCACCACGACCTTCCCGCTGTTCTCGCCGCGTCCGAGGCAGTGGGGACTACCCGGACGAGAGCAGGAGTCTGCCGCCCTCGCCGCGGAACTCCTCCTGGCCCAGTCGTCGCACCGGCGGCACCATCGTCCCGGCCGGTCGGAGCCCGCCTGCCGCGCGCAGCCGCAGCGCCAGCCGGGCGCCGGCGCGGACTGGGGGGAAAGGCGTGAACAGCGCGTCGATGATGCCGGGCCGCAGCGTCTCCCAGACGTTCCGCAGCTCCTTCCACGCGGCCCCGTCACCGGGAGCGAACGCCTCCGGACTCGCGGCCGTCTCTTCCAGGCCACGGCTGAGGACGGCGCAGCGGCCGTCGAGCGGGGGGTGGGCGAGTACTTTCGGGGCGTGGCTCCAACTCAGCCCCTCACGCTCCAGATGCAGACCGCGCAGCACCGGGGAAGCGGCTGCGAGGGGGCAGAAGGCGCTGAAGAGGTCGCTGGCGAACTCTGGGTCGACTCCCCGGTCGTGCCGGACCGCTCCGCCCGGCTCGTTCTGGGCTTCCAGGACCTCCACACTCCAGCCCGCGTCGGCCGGGAGGTTGGCCGCGACCAGCCCGTTGGGACCCGCCCCGATCACTACGGCGTCCGGCATGGCTGGCTCCCGGCTCGGTGGTCGGCGCCCCGCCCGGCGGAGCGGTCGGGGCCTGCGGGGTCTCGGTTCACACCTTGCGAGGTCGCGGCCGCCCGTGAGCCGTGCGGGGCGGGCTTTCACCGGCCTCGCACAGACGGGCCAGACGGCCCAGCATCACGCGGTGCCTCATTTGCTGGGCCGCGTCCAGGAGGCCGTTGTGCAGAGCTCCTCCCGCACCGCGCAGCGGGTGTTCGTCAAAGATGATCAGGGTGTGCTCGCCCCAGGGCCGCAGCTCCATCGCGATCCTGGCGGTCCCCAGCGGCCCGCTGTCCGCCTCCAGCTCGAGGACGGTGGTTGGTTCGCTGCGGCGTACCACGGTCCGGTTGTGCAGGGTGAACGGCCCGATCCTGATCTCGTATCGGAGGGTTGCTCCCAGCTCCGGCCACTGCCCCGCGTCCATCTGGGCCTTGGCGGCGCCGACTACCCAGTCCCCGTACCGTTCGGTGTCGGAAAGAACCTCCCAGACTTCTGCGGGAGGCTTCCTGATCAACCGGTGCCGTACGGCCATGCATGCCTCCGTCGCAAGAGTGCCTCGATGCCCTCCTCCCACGCTAGGCCCGGCCGCCCGCACCTGCACCTGCACCCGAGCGGCCGGGGCTGCACTCCGTACCGTCGGCGGGCGCTGCCGCACGGCAACCCGCAGGGGCCCAGGGCTTCCTGGTACGGGCGCTCCCTGTTGCACATCGCTACTGCCGCGAGCACGGTCCGAGTCTTGTGAGCAAAGAGGACGGCTGGGTGAGTCCGGGTACTTCGTCTTACCGTCCGTGGTCAACCCTGGGCATGTACGACCAGCACTGAGATCGCCCGCCACAGGCAGTGATCGCAAGCAGCTTCCCCCGCGGGGTGACCAGTTCAGCGGCATGACAATCGCGCTGCCCTGCATGCGCAACATGTCCAGCTTCGGAGCGGAGGGGGGTTGCGCTTCCCCGGAAGGACCCCGGGCGTCGGGAATGCTGTGAAGGCGGAGAAGGCGGTCACGTTCAGGAAGAGGGCGAGGAACGGGCACCGGGTACCTTCTCGACGAACCGGCACACCGCCGCAGCCATCGTGGTCGAGCCGGGAGGAGCAGTGGGTGACCAGGGACGGACCCGGCCCCGGGCGCCGACGTCTGAAGGATGCCCTGCGGAGCTGAACGGCAGGACTCAACCCGCGAACAGCTCGCCACAGGGGACTGTCATCATGTACTCGACACGCACCAACTCCTCCGAAGGACAGCCCATGATGCGTACGAGGCGTTTTGCTACCGCCGTCCTGATCACCGCGTTCGGCTTCGGCGGCTCGCTCGCCGGCACCCCGATCGCCGCTGCGTCGCCCCAGGCCGGCTGTCAGTACAAGGTCGTGTGGCCGACTGCTGGAGTTTATGAGAATCCGAATCCGAACAGTGCCGTGGTGAAGACCAAGTACGCGGGTGACATCGTTGGCGCAGCAACGTGCGAGGGCGCGTCCTACAACGAGTACGGCTATGTACTGGTCGCCACTGACGCGGCCGCGGATGGGCGGGGTTGGATGCGTGAGGGTGCCGTCGTCGCCCTGTGACCGACACTGCGGTCATTGCCCTGCGCGCAGGGCAATGACCGAGGAGGACCACACGGTAGGTGTTGCGCGAACCGAGTCCGACGTAGCGGGGCGCTCCACCCGCCGCGGCCCGTCTCGTCGCCGAGGAGGCGCGACCATGACATGGGTTCAGCCCTCATCGGCGTGCTCAAGGCATCGCGCGTCCACAGGCCTCGACGGCACCACCTCGGACGGCTCTGCAGGTTCGGCCTCGGTCGCAATGCCGCTGGTCTATCGATGCATTGACCGAGTGGAGAGTGTTCACAGGTCGGGCGAGCGCGTGCGGCCCGGCCCCTTGGCATGACGTCTGATCAGGATGATCGCGCGGTTTGGCAGTCCCTCTCGCCACACCGGAACCTGTGATCTCGCCTTCACCACCACGGGCGGTGACACCCGCACCTCGGCTTCCTCACGCAGCCCATCCACACGACGGCGGGCGGCTAGCTCGTGCTGTTCCAGCAGTCCGGCAGCCGACGGCATTCACGACCTCCACGGGAGCGATGAAACGGCGGTCCATCACTCCCACACCACCCCTACGCCTGACCAGCAAAAACACAGTCTTCAGACTCGGAAAGACAACAGCCTCTGAGATAGGTGGCGCCAGGCGGGGGCGCCTGCCAACGATCACATTCCAGCTCCTCAAGGGACCGACGACGGTCGATAGATGCAGTCACCAGACGATTCATCCGTGTGGTCGGGTAGCCGGAGATCAGCCATGATCTCCGGCTACCCGACCACAACGCGAGATCTCAAACCCGGTCTGACACCGTTTTATGGGCATGATCCGACGTCGATGCGGCCGCGCATCGCCACTTACCGATGTTGCTCATCAATTGGTCGGTACATCAACAGCCACGAAATGACCTCAGTCGGTGGCCCTGGTGGTGTCCGGGATGCTGTGTGGCGTGAGTGCCCAGAGCACAAACGCGAGGCAGCTGATTGCGGCGCCGAGTGCACATACGGCGCCCCAGCCGGCCGCCGTGTACAGGGAGGTCGCGGCGATGGCGCCGGTGGCGCTGCCGATCGAGTAGAAGACCATGTATCCGCCGATCAACCGGCTGCCCGCGTCCGGGTGCAGCGCATAGATCAGGGTCTGGTTGGTGACATGGACCGCCTGCACGGCGAGATCGAGGAGGATCACGCCGACGACCAGGGCCCAGAGCGAGCTGCGGGTGAAGGCCAAGGGCAGCCACGAGGCAGCGAGCAGCGCCAGGGCGGTGCCGGTGGTCCGTTGGGAGAGCCCGCGGTCGTTCAGGCTGCCCGCCACGGTCGCTGCTAGGCACTGTTTCTCGGAT